>JAIVGS010000146.1 GCA_020201435.1 Myxococcales bacterium | reverse complement strand
GTCAAGGACCAGTCCGTGCGGAGGCGCGGTCGGACCGGCGCGCATACGGTCGCGGGATTCGAGGAGCGCCGCGAGGGAGTCCGGCGCCCGGCGGCCGTGCGCCACTTCCACGAGTGTTCCCACGATGTTACGCACCATGTGCTTGAGGAACGCGGTCGCTTCGATCACGACGTCGAGCCGCGAACTGTCCTCGACGACGTCGAGACGGCGCACCTCGCGCACGGTCGTCTTCGCCGGACAGTCGGCCGCGCGAAACGCGGAAAAATCGTGCTTGCCGACCAGCGCGCAGCAAGCCGTGCGCATCCGGCCGGCATCGAGAGGTCGCCTGATCTCCCACATCCGTCCACGCCGCAGCGGCGAACGCAGCGGTGTCTGCAAAATAGAGTAGATATACCTCTTGCCACGCGCCGACCGCCGGGCGTCGAAGCCGTCCGGCGCCTCTTCGGCTTGCACGCAGGCGACGTCGTCGGGCAACAGCGCGTTCAGCCCCGCGGTCCACGCTTTCAACGGCAAACGCCGCTCGACCTGCAGCGACGCCACCTGCCCGCGCGCGTGCACCCCGGCGTCGGTCCGACCGGCGCCGGTGATCTTCACGGCCGAACCGTAGAGCCGCTGGATGGCTTTCTCGACGACTTCCTGCACGCTGCGCGCGTTCGGCTGCACCTGCCACCCGACGAATCCGGCGCCGTCGTACTCCAGCGTGAGCTTCACGTTCACTTCGAGTCGTCTTCCACCTTCGCCGCCCGCTCCGTCTCGCTGACGGCATACCGCGCGAGCAAGTCGTTCAGGTTCATCGTCTGCAGCCCGCCCCCCTTGCTGCCGCCGGGCAGGAAGACGATCTGCTTCCCGGCCAGCGCCTCCGCCACGCGCAGTTTCACCAGCGTCCGTCCGCCGGCGCCGCTCATCGCCTGGTTGGTCTTCTCCACGCCCTTCGCGTGCGCCTTCTTCTCGGCGAGGATCGCTTCGGCTTCGCGCTGCGAGCGGTAGTAGTCAGCGTCCGCGTGCAGCCTGACCTGGTTCAACGCGCCCTGCGCGGTCGCGATCTTTTGGTTCACCTGCCCCTTGGCGGTCTCGAGGTTGCGCAGCGCTTCCTGCTGCGCCGCGTGGCCCTCCGAGACCATCCGCTCGGCGGTCTGCTCCGCGAGCTTCTTGTCGTGAATGACCTTCTCGTACTCGGGATGGAAGTGATGCTCGCCGAGGATCACGCGCTCGACGATCACCCCCTCCGGCTCGAGCACTTTGGCGACCTTCTCCCGCGCTTCCTCGGCCTTCTGGAAGCGCTTGTCCGAGACGTAATACTCCTCTGAAGTCATGGTGTTGAGCACGTCCCGCACGATGCTCCTGCACGCCGGGCGGACGAGGTTCTCCTTCACTTCCGAGGTGCTGCCGCCGACGTGCTCGAGGATCCACGGCGTCTTCGCCGTGTCGACCCGCCACGCGACCGTCACGTCGACGGTGATGTCGTTTCCGTCGTGGGTCTTGAACTCGATGTCGTCGCGCTCGGCCCGGTCACCCTCGGCCTTCGACTGCACCATCGACAGGTTCTGCAGCGCGACGTTGAAGACATGCCAGTCCGTGATGAACGCCGGGAACGTGTAGGTCGCGCCCGGCGGATACGTCTCCTGCTGCACTCCCGCCTTGCCGACCAACGAAATTTTCCGAGTCAACACGCCCACTTCAGTGGAGTCCGTGCTGTGGAACGTGCACGCCGACGCGAGCATCGCGAGCGCGATGGCCGGTAGCCGGTAGCCGATAGCCGGTAGCCGCATCATCACTCCTTCACGTCGAAGCGCTTGAGCAGCGCGCGCAGGTCCAGCGGGTTCATCCCACCCTCGCCATCCGTCGGCAGCACGATCACCCGCGTGCCGCGGAGCGCTTCCGCCATCCGCAGGCCGACCATGTTCTCGCTGCCCACTCCGCGCAGCGCCTGGTTTTCCAGCTCGGTGCCCTGCGCTTCGGCGAGCTTGACGAGCAAATCTCCGTCAGCCGCCTTCTTGCGCCGATACAGGTCAGCCTCGGCTTCCAGCTTTTTCACCTCGGCCTCGCCGCGCGCGAGCTCGACCTGCACCGACGCCGCGCCTTCGGCCACGATCTTGTTCTTCGCCGCCGCCGCAGTCGCTGCCTTCGCTTCCGCTTCGTTCTTGTAGACCGTCTGGTCCTGGATTTTCCGCTGCTCGATCGCCTGCTGGTACCGCTGGTCGTAGGTATACCGCCGCACCAGCAGCTGCATGACCTCGATGCCCTTGTCCTTCAGCTCGGCTTCGAGCGCGACCTGCGCGTCGTGCGCTTTCTCGGTCCGCTTGTTGCCGCGGTAGAAGTCCTCCGCGTCGAGCTCGCCGAGCGCGCGCCGCAAGTCCTGCTGCGCCCGCGGAATCACCGCGCTGTCCTCGAAGAGGTGCCCGGGCCCGATGGTGGTCATCACTTTCAACGGGTCGGCGATGCGATAGAGCACGGTGACGTCGACCTGCACCGTGTATCCCTCGCTGGTCTGGATGTTCACGCCCGGCGCGACGCGGTGGCCTTCGAGGTCCTCGCTGCGCTCGCCGCGCGAGTTCGACAGCTCGAGCACCTGCACCCGCATCGGAAAGCGATGGATCGTCTCGCCCGCGCCGACGTAGTGCAGCCCGGTCGTATAGACGTAGGGCTCGATGCCCTTGCCCATGCCGAACTTGATCTGCTTGACGCCGGCTTCGCCGGGCCTGACGTACGTGGTGCACGAGTTGTAGCCGACGAGCAGGACGATGAACCCCGCCGCGATCAGCCACAGCACGCGCATCCGGCGCGTGACCGGCACGTTGACTCTGGGAACGTTGAACGCCACTTCAGTGACTCCTCTCGCGCGGCTCGAGCGCCACGTCGGCGCGCAGCGCCTCGGTCAATTCCGACAGCGGCCGGTACGTGTCGAGCGTCAGGCTCACCTTCTCGAGATCGCGCACCATCTCGTTCAGCTTGCGGCGATGACGCCACCGGTACCAGCCCATGATGATCTCGGGAAACATCGGACCCGCGAGCAGCGTCACCGCGGGGAACCACTTGGCCTCGATCGGGATGTACGGCACCTCGACCGCGATGATGCCGAGGATGAAACCGGCCACCGCGAACGTCCCGCGCGCGACCAGGTCGCCGCCGCGCCAGATGCCGTAGTCGCGCCTGGCGAGCGCGATCTCGTCGGTCACGATCTTCGCGTACCGCGGCAAAACGATGTCGTCGACCACGCGCCGCACCCGCTGCCAGTATTGCTGGTCGTCGATCTCGAGCTCGCGAAGCTGCCGTTCCATCTGCACGATCTCCGCCTCGGCCTGGGCACGCAGCGACGCGGCGATCTCGGGCGTCCACTCGCGGATGCCGGGCCGGCGCAGCTCGAACTGGTCGAGCAGGTAGCGGCCGACGGCCGCGAGCCCGTACTTCTCGGGAACCATCCCGACAGACTACATCGACTCGTCGGCTGTGATGTACGCGCGTTCGCCGGCCTCGGCCATGTCGAGTCCCGAGCGCTCGTCCTCTTCCTCGGCCCGGAGCGGCGTGACGAACGAAACGAGCTTCATGAGCACGAACGAGAGCACGCCGGACCAGATGTAGGTCGCAATCACACCCACGGCCTGGATACCGAGAAGATGGATGCTTCCGTCGGCGCCGTCGGGATTCACGGCCTTCGACGCGAGCACGCCGGTCAAGAGCGCGCCGAGCGTGGCGGCGACGCCGTGGACGGCGAAGACGTCGAGCGAATCGTCGATCCCGAGCCGCGGCCGGTAGCGAACCGCCGTCAGCGAGGCGAGACCGGCGAGAGCGCCGAGCAGCAAGGAAGCCAGCGGCGTGATGAAGCCGGCCGCCGGCGTGACCGCGACCAGACCCGCCACCGCGCCCGACGCGAGGCCGATGCCCGACATCTTTCCGTGGAAGAGGAACAGCTCCGCGAGACCCCACGCCAGCGCCGCAGCGGCCGGGGCGAAGAACGTATTGGAGAACGCGTACGCCGCGAGCCCGTTCGCGGCCAGCGCGCTGCCGCCGTTGAAGCCGAGCCAGCCGAACCAGAGCAAGCCGGCGCCGAGGATCGCGAACGGCACGTTGTGCGGCAGCACCGACGGCGTGCGGAGTCCCTTCCGCTTGCCCAGGACGATCGCGAACACCAGCGCCGCCGCCGCGGCATTGATGTGCACGACCGTCCCGCCGGCGAAGTCGAGCGCGCCCATCTGGTGCAGCCATCCGGCCGGCGCCCAGACCCAGTGTGCGACAGGCGCATACACGACGATGCTCCAGAGGCCGACGAAGAGGATGTAGGCCTTGATCCGCACCCGCTCGACGATCGCTCCCGAGATCAGCGCCGGCGTGATCACCGCGAACATCGCCTGGAAGAGCATGAACGCGGCGTGCGGGATCGTCGGCGCGAGGTCCTTCACGATCTCGCCGCCCACGCCGCGCAGGCCGACGTAGTCGAACCCGCCGATGAACCGGCCGCCCGGCGCGAACGCGAGGCTGTACGAGACCAGCGCCCAGATCACGCCGACCAGCGCCATGCACACCAGCGACAGGATCATCGTGTGGACGACGTTTTTTCCGCGGACGAGGCCGCCGTAGAAAAACGCCAGTCCGGGCGTCATCAGAAGAACGAGGCCAGCGCTGACGAGGACGAACGCAGTGTCGCCGGATTGCATGGCGAAACCTTAGCCGCGCTTCCGCCGCTTCCGCAACGAGCGAACGCCGGCGCTGTCGATGCGAGCGCGGGAGGCCCGATGCACAGGCCTCCCGCGGCTCATCGCGTCTCAGGGCGTGCGCGGACACCCTTGCGACGGCGCACCGCTGACCGCCGGCAGGAACATCCGCCAGATGCCGCGCCCGTGCGTCGCCGCATAGAGCGCGCGCGAGCAGGGATCGATGGTCAGCCCCGGCACCTCGACGAACGGCAGGTTCGTCCCCGCCACCGTCCAGACGTACGTCGCGCCCGCATCCTCGGAGTGGCCGCGCAGGACGCCGAAGTCCGTCGACGCGTAGAGGTCGCCCGTCAGGTCGTCGCGGGCGAGGTCGTCGATCGGCAGATCGCCGGGCGGGGTCGAGTGATCCGAGCCGCCGACCTCGACCAGCAGATCGCGCCACACTGCCGCGGTCGGGCAGCCGCCGCCACCGCCCGGCGTGAACGTCACTTCGAAGACGTGGCCGGGCTGGTCCCTGGTGTTGGAGTTGTAGCCGTCATAGGAGAGGAACGCCCGGGCCGGATTCGCCGGATCCGGCGCGATGCTGCTGATGAAGCGCGGTGGCGAGTTCGCCGCGAGCTGGTCGAGCCGGCAGAATTGCACCGCGCCGGCGTCCGGCGCGTCGACGTTGAGCGACACGAAGACGCGCCCGTTGCTGGTGGCGGCCCAGAGCTCGTTGTTGTTCCCCGGGTTCCGCTCGACGGCAGCGACGGTGCCGGCGATGCGGTCGGCGCCGTAGATGGTGCTGGTCAGGTCGCCCGGCTTGCCCGACTCGTTCTCCGGCAGCGCCGTCGGCGGCAGCGTCGAGACC
>JAIVGS010000319.1 GCA_020201435.1 Myxococcales bacterium | reverse complement strand
ACCGGCGAGAGCGTGCGGCGCAGGCTACCGGACGCCGCCTTACCAGAACCTCCTGCCGCTGATGGGCCTCGGCGGAGCCGGCGCCGGGGCGCTCTTCCTCATCGATCTGACGCCGGCGTCTTCCGACGCGCCCGCGCTTCCCTCGACGCAGCTCGCGCTCGCCGGCACCAACGCCGTCGCCGCGCTTTCGATCGCCTTCACCAACGACGCCAGGGCCGACGGCGCGAGACCGGCGTTGCTCGGCGTCGCCGCGGTGTCCGCGCTCCTCGCGGTGCACGCGGCGTGGGCGCTTTTGAAAGAGGACGGAACCGAAAAAGAGCTCTCGTTCGGCACCGGCGTCGGCCGCAGCACGCTCGGCGCCACGTTCGGCCTGCGGCGCGACGGCTTCGGCGGCCACGTCGGCATCGGCGCGCCGACCGCGATGGGTTACGGCGGGGTCAGCGCCGGCGTCAGCCATGTCGGCCAGGGCCCGGTTGCGCTCCTTTGGTCGTTGAACCTCGGGCTGCAGACGCTGCCGGACCGCGGGGCGGGCTACTCCTACGGCTTCACTGGCCAGACGGCTGCGCTCTTCTCGACCTCGTTCGACCTCGGAGCCCGCGTCCGGCTCGGCTCGCGCGCGTTTCTCGACATCGCGGTCGGGCCTGTGCTGCAGGCCTACCTCGCAAACGACGCGAAGTCCTGGCGAAATCCCGATCCGAGCCATCTGCAGCTCGGGGCGGGTATGGACGATCTGCAGAATGGCGGCGCCTGGCCGATCCCGATCGACCTCTCGATCGGCCTCGGCGTGGCCCTTTGATCGTGCGGGACTAAAGTCGTAGAGAGTGACCCGGATTCGTACAGATTCTGGTCGGCCGCCCAGATCGGGCTCACTTCCACAGATCCCCAGCAGTGAAAGCGCACCTTGTCCACAACTCAAGCACAACGGCTTGCACTGAGCGTCCACAGGCCGCCCACAGAAAAGCGTCCAGATCGTGTCCGGCCAGTTTTTTTGCAGTCACCTGATTTCAACTACTTAGAGTGTGTTCAGTGTGGCACGCCGGATGCTCATGTGTGGTCCCGTGTCCGGCGGTCTTGGTGGACTGCCCGGAGCGTGGCCTCGAACCCGATTTCCGAAAGGAGGACGGGGGTTCAGGTCGGGAACCTCGAGCGGGTCGGCAGCCTGATTCCAGGCAAGCCAATCCGCGCAACGGCGAAACGCCGGAGACCAGCTGCGGTGGGTTCATTGCGGTGAAGGTCATGGGCGGAGCGGGTGTGAAGGCGCCTGCACGTTGTGCGGAGGGAGAACCCGAGGGAGGAGAAGCCCATGAGGGGCGCGGATCGGCCGGGGTCTAAACCGCCTCGGAAGACACCGCACTCATCGCGGGGAGCAAGGCCCTGAAGGCGGGGGCGTCATTCGCTGGTCACAGGCGGGTGCGTCCAACCGACACGAGGGCATGAAACGGCCGGGGAAACCCGGTACGGCTCCGCGGAGAGGAAGAAACCCCTGAAGGGCAAACCCTGGACGTGGCAGCGGGGTGAAACAAACCCGCAAAGGCTGGAGGCGGAGCAAACCCTCGAGGTCGTGAGAAACGGCGAGGAGGGAACATGACCCTGGGGTCGGGACTCCCTGGGGGGTGGTGGACGCCGCTGGCTGATGTCGCGATGAGGGAGGAGACCCCAAGGGAGGCGCTCGTCGGTCGAGTTGTGGTCGCAAGACTATGTCGAGACACGACGGGCAGGTCGCAGGCCGTAGAACTCTGGAGGAGGCGGAAAGCTCGAGGGAGGATGAAGCCTTTGGCGAAAGCCTGAGGTGGATGGCGAACGAAGAGATACCGCAGGGCCCGGCAGAAATGTCGAGGTCGCGGCGGGAGACGGGGAACCCAATGACCCCGTGAGTCGTTCGCAGAACAAAACTCCGAGGAGCACCGAACCTTCACGAGAGGGAGCGCAGTTTCGGGCAACCGGGATTGCGCAGCGGCAGGCGATACTGGAACCTCCGAAGGGGAAAACGCGCCGGGTGGATCTTCGGGTCCGCCGGGCACGTTTTTTTTTCGCAAGCGGTGAGCAGCTCTCGCTCGCCTTGGCAATTCTTCTCGTTTTCCGTTTCAACCGGTTGAACCGCCTCGCCGCGAACTCGCCCCGGGCGAGTTCGCGCCGGTTGCGAGCTACAATCGGGCGCGATGAAGCGCTCGCTCTGCGTCGTCCCGCTTCTAGCTGCCTGCGCGATGATGGGATCGCGGTCGCCCAAGCCGGGCGTCGCCCCGGTCGAGTACGGCGAGCTGAAAGCCGCACTGCTCGCGCTCAATCGCGACTCCGCCCCGTGGATCGTGCGCGATGGCGCGCGCGAGCGGACCGACCTCGTGCTCGAATGGAAGATGCTCGAGCCGCGCTGGCGGCCCGTCTTTCGGAAGGCGTCCGACACGCTCTTCAGCCGGACCTACCTGCTGCTCGACGACGCGACCAAGACGGTCCGCGGCTACGACGAGCAGTGGGTCGTGCTCTCGAACGGCCAGGAGCCAGCGATCGATCTCTCGTCGCCGATCCACCACGGACAACTGTGGGAGACGGGCCTCAACCGATCGGTCGTCTATACCGACCCGCAGGGCACCGGGTACCGCCTCGCGAACGGCGAGATGAAGGACCCGGTCGCGGAGTGCATCACCGCTCTCGGCTGGTCGATGGACGGCGCTTTCAGCCGCGACGCGGTGACCCGCTCCAGGCCACCGCCGGCCGGCGCCGACGAAGCGTTCGCCATGCGGCTGACGAACCGCGACGCCGCGGGCGCGCTCTACGTCGACCTCCGCTCCGGCGCGCGGGTGCTGGTGCCGGCTGATTACCGCCTCGTCCCGCCCGTGCAATCCGACCAGGTCGCGTACGACTTCGGCGTCCAACGCGCCCAAGGCGCTTTCGAGGTGCGCGTGCGGTTCGACCGGCCCTCGCACACGCAGGCGGAGCTGGCCGACTGCCGGTTCCGCGATGCGCAGCGGAAGGGCTCGTGCGCGATGCCGGACCCCGACCGCAAGGACCACACCGCCGCGGACGTGATCCGGCTCAACCTCGCGGGCGGCGAAGGCAAGTACGCCGATGAGCCGGCCCGCGACGAGCTCGGCGCCGACTGGGGCCTCGCCTCGGACCCGTTCCCGATCCGCGACCGCGGGTTCGCCGGCCCGTACTCGGTCGGCCAGATCGCCCAGATCCACCGGGATGGCGTCGGCACCTACACGCTGATCCGCGTGGCCGACACGCTCGACACTCTGCGACGCGACGCCGGCTCGTTTCACCTCGTGCACTTCTGAAAGGAGTCAGCGCTTCGAGTTCGTCTTCCCGAGCGCCTCGCCCAGCGTCTGCGCAGTGGTGATCACGGTCGCGTTCATCGGCTTTCTCGTGGCGGGCCTCTCGGAGAGCTGGTCTCGGCGATCGGCGTGTTCCTGCCGCCTGCCTGATCGTGCTGTCGCTGTTGATCAGGGCTGCTGCTCAGAACGTCCCGTTGAGATCGAAGAGCAGCGTGCGGCCGTTCTGCGGCATGACCCGCGAGGCGAACGTCCCCGAGACCGGGGCCAGGGCGCGCTGGTCGGCCAGGTTGTAGATGCCGAACGTGTAGTGCAGGCCGAAGCCTTTCAGCGTCCCGGAGATCGTGGCATCGAGGATCAGCGAGGTGCCGGTCGTCTCCGTCGAGTCGAGCGAGATGCGCCGCGGCGTCTCGAGCGTCGCCCGGAGCGCGAGCAGCGCCATGTCCTGCACGATCGGCGCGATACCCTTGAACGAGGCCAGGTGCTCGGGGGCGTTGACCAGCGAGGCGTCGGCGATCGGCGAGCTCAGGTACCGCGCGCGCTGGTAGCCGTACGACGCCGAGACCATCCACTGCCGGCGGAACTCGCGGCGCACCTCGACGTCGAGGCCCGAGAGCAGGACCGGGGTCGCGCTGTTCTGGAAGCGGATCTGGTCGGAGCCAGGCGCGTCGGCGTCGGCCGAGATGATGTCCTGGACGCGGCTCACGTAGCCGCCGACGAGCGCCACCCAGTCGCTCTTGAACCGCTGCGAGTACTCGACCTCGCCCGACCAGATCGACTCGGGCTGCAGCGAGGTCGCCTTGACCTGGGTGATCCCGCCGTCGTTGTAGACCTGCTCGTAGATCGAGGGGGCGCGGAAGGCTCGGCCGCCGATCAATTTGAGCGTGCCGCCCTCGGCGGGCTTCACGATGATCGCGCCGCGCGGGACGACGATCGCGCCGAACGTGGAGTAGTTGTCGACGCGGGCGCCGCCGGAGAACTTGAGCCACGACAAAGGCGACACGTCGGCGAGCAGGTACCCGGCGCTGAAGTGGTAGGGGGCGTGCTCGTCGAGATAGCCGGCGCCGCCGCTCTCGCCGCGCAAAATCACGACCGGATGCGTCTGGCCCTCGCCGCCGACGGTCAACCGCAGGCCGCGCATCGGCGTCCAGGCGATCCGCGCTTCCGCTCCGTACCAGGCGCTCTGGTAGCGCTCGTACGAGCCCGGGTCGCTGGCGAACGACTCGTTCGACGCGTACCGGTTGGCCTGCCCGCGCAAGAGCAGCTGCACCGAGTCGGACACGTGGGGCTCGTAGCGGACCTCGGCCATCGCGCGCGTGTCGAGAAGCCGCGTGTTGGGATCGCCGAAGACCGTGCCGTACGCGCCCACCGGCACGCTCTGGTTGCGCCGCTGGAAGAACCATTGCGCGGTGAGCGGCCCGGACCAGGCGCGGCCCGAGGTGTTGACGCTCGAGAAGGCCTCGACTCCGCTCGCCAGTCCGGCGTCGGGGATCGACAGGTCGAAACCGTCCGAGCGCGCTCCCGACGCGCTCGCCCACATTCCCGAGTCGGCGCCGAAGTTGTAATGAAATCCGCCTCTTCCGTGGAGTGCGACACCGTCGTACACGCCGAATCCGGCGTTGGCTGAATTGGGCTCGTCGCGCGGCGGGCCGACCAGGTTGACGACGCCCGACACGGCGCCGGCCCCGTAGAGGAGAGACCCCGGCCCCCGCACGACCTCGATCCGATCGACGTCGTGCAGGTCGACGCGCGCGCTGCTGCCGATCGACGAGGCGTTGTCGATGTCGTCGTTGAGCGACTGGCCTTCCGAGAGCACCAGCAGGCGGTTTCCGTAGTCCTCGGGCTGGCCGAGGCCGCGCACCGACGCGCTCGGGTAGGCGCGGTCGTCGGTGATAGTGAAGCCGCGCACGCCCCGCAGCGCCTCGGCGATGGTGGGATAGCCGAAGGCGCGGATTTCCTCGCCCGAGATGATCGTCACCGAGCTGGGCGCGTCGTCGATGTCCTCGGCGTAGCGCGACACCGCCTCGACCTCGCGCGCGGGCGTGAGCGAGACGCCTTTCTGCGACTGCTGGTCGGGTGCGACGTCGACAGTGAACTGTGACGGCACGAAGCCGTGCAGGCTGACCGAGATGCGGCGGCTTCCGACCGGAACGTTCTGGATCACGGCGGGCGTGAAGCCCGCCGGCTGGCCGTCGATCTTGACCAGCGCGCCCGGCTCGTCGGCCTCGACCAGGATTGAACCGGTCAGCGGCGCGAAG
>JAIVGS010000033.1 GCA_020201435.1 Myxococcales bacterium | reverse complement strand
GCAGGAGGCGGTCGACCGGATGCGCGGCAAGCCAGGCACGAAAGTCTCGATCTATGTCTCGCACAAGGGGATGGAGCCGAAGAAGCTCGAGCTGACCCGCGCGCTGGTGACCTACGAGACGGTCGTCTCCAAGCTGCTCGACAACGGCGTCGGGTATGTGCGGCTCTCCGGTTTCTCTGGGACCACCACGCGCGACATGATGGCCGCGATCCGCGCGATGAAGCAGCAGAACGGCGGCGGGCTGAAGGGCCTGATCCTCGATCTGCGCGGCAATCCGGGCGGACTGCTCGAGCAGGCGATCCAGGTCAGCGACGCGTTCGTCGAGGAGGGCGTGATCGTCACCACCGTCGGCGTCAACGGGACGCTGCGTGAGCCGAAGCTCGCGCGCAACGACGGTGGCGAGCGCGAGTTCCCCATGGCCGTCCTGATTTCCTCTGAAAGCGCGAGCGCTTCCGAGATCGTCGCCGGCGCGCTGAAGAACCTGAACCGGGCCATCATCGTCGGCCGGCAGTCGTTCGGGAAGGGTTCGGTGCAGGTCCTCTACGACTTCAAGGACCGCGACAACGGCGACGAGAGCGCTTTGAAATTGACGATCGCGCAGTACCTGACGCCGGGCGACATGTCGATCCAGGAGGTCGGCATCACCCCCGACATCGAGCTGGTGCCGGCGCGGATCGTGAAGGACCGGATCGACCTCTGGGCGCCGCCGAAGACGTTCCGCGAGGCCGACTACGACAAGCATTTCTACAATGGTTTCGCGCATGACGAAGAGCAGGCGCGGGCGGGGCGGGAGAAGGTCTCGACCAAGCCCTCCGAGACGCTGCGCTTCGTCAAGGAAGAGACCGCGAAGGAGCGGAAGAACCGCGAGCTGCTCGAGGCCGGGCAGCAGCCGGAGGACGACGTCAACGACGACGATCCGTCCGACGACGACGGCGTCCAGGTCGACTACCAGATCGAGTTCTGCCGCGACCTGCTCGCGCAGGCGACGTCGACCGACCGGCGGCAGCAGGTGGCGCAGGCGAAGCCGTTCGTCGAGCAGCGGCGCGCCGTCGAGCAGGAGAAGGCGCGCAAGGCGCTCGAGGCGATGGGCGTCAACTGGGCGCCGGCGCCCGCCAACGCCCCGAAGGGCCAGGCCAAGGTCCAGGCCGAGATCCGCGTCCCGCGCACCGTGGCGGGCGGGACGATGGACATGGCGATCACCGCGCACAACACCGGCGCGACGCCGATCTACCGGCTGCGGGCGTGGACCAAGAGCGACGACAGCGTGCTCGACCGGCGCGAGTTCGTCTTCGGCCAGCTCGCTCCGGGGGAGAAGCGGACCTGGACGGTGCCGATCAAGATCCCGCGCTATCTGCCCTCGCGGCGCGACGACATCACCGTCAAGTGGGAGGACGAGCAGGGCGATCAGCTCGAGGATGCGCACGCCGAGAGCGACATCGCGGAGCTGCCGCGGCCGGCGTTCGCCTGGAGCTGGCAGGTGGTCTCGCCGGACGGCCTCCTGCACAAGGGCGAGAAGGGCGAGACGACCGAGATCGTGGTCGACGTGAAGAACGTCGGCGTCGGGCAGGCGTACGACGCGTACGCGGCGCTGCACAACCTGTCGGAAGACAAGGTCAATGTGCGGAAAGGTCGCACCAAGCTCGGGCCCCTGAAGCCGGGCGAATCGCGCAGCGCGACGTTCGTGCTCGAAGTGAAGAAGCCGCTCGACGAGAACGTTCCGGTGCGGCTCGAGGTCGGGGACAAGGATCTCTACGAGGCGCAGCGCGACAAGCTGATCCTGCCCACGGGCGCGCCGGTCGCGACCAGCGGAGCGGTCGGGAACGTGCGCGTGCAGGTCGACACCGCGATCCTGGTTTCCGCCATGGAGTCGGCGGACAGGATCGCGACCGTCAAGAAGGGCGCGGTCCTGCCGGCGCACGCCAAGGCCGGGCAGTTCTGGCGCGTCGAGTGGCAGAAGGGGCGCACCGGCTTTTTGCCGCTCGCGTCGGCGAAGGAAGCGGGCAACGCGAAGCCGAACCTCAAAACCGTGGTCGAGGTGACACAGAGCGAGCCGCCGTCGATCAAGCTCGCGAACGTCGACACCAGCCGGGGCGGCCTCGACACCGATCAGGACCACCTGCCGATCGTCGGCAGCGCGGCCGACGTGAACGGGATGCGGGACCTGCAGATCTTCATCCAGCACGAGAACGACTACCGGAAGGTGTTCTTCCGCACCGCCAAGAAGGCCGGGCAGACTCAGAACGTCGTCGGCCCGGCGCAGCTCGACTTCAGCGCGGACCTGCCGCTGAAACCGGGCAATTCGACGGTGATCATCATCGCTCGCGAGGACGACGATCTCATGACGCAGCGCACCCTGGTCGTGCACCGCAAGCAGCCCGTCGTGGCACAAAAGCAACGCGCCGAGCGATAGTTCTGTCAATTTGTCTCTACGATTCTACGAATCATAGAGGTGGCCTTCAGCTTTTGGCCTGAATTCCGAGGCCTGAGGCTCGAGGCCTGCGCCTTGCACAAGGCAAGGCGCATATGTCCCGCGTCCTCGCCCTGCTCCAGGCCGCCGGCGACGTCGGAACCTGCGTCGCCGCCTCGATCGTCGCGCTGCGCTTCCTCTGGCTGCAGGTGGAGGGGCGGCGATGATCGCCCTCCTCGGCATCGCCGCCGCGGTCGGCGGGCTCACCGGTCCTTCGTTCGCGAGCGTCCGCCGCGTGACGTCGTCGCGGCCATACGCGCCGCTCGTGCGCGGAAGCCTGGAGCGCACGCTCGTCCTCGCCGCCGCCGGGCTGGCCGCCGCGGTCGTCTGCGCGCAGGTCGTCGGCGCGCTGTCGTCGGTGGCCTCGTACGAGCGGCTGGAGTACCTCGCGACGCCGGTCTTCTTCGTCGTCGCGCCGCCGGTGATCGGCCTCGCGCCGTGGACCGCGGGCGAGTTGCTCTCCGGCCCCTCCGCGAGACAGGAGGAATCGTTCGCCGCCGCGATCGCCGCCGCCTATCTCGCTGCGGCGGCGGGTTTCGGGGCGGGCCTCGTCGGCGGCGTCCCGACCGCGCTCGCCGCCGCGGCGGCGTTCTCGACCATGGTGTCAGTCGTAACGTACCTGCGCGTCCGGGGAGGATGCTGACGCAGCAGCCGCAGTTACTCGAGCTCGATCAGCGAGAACCGGTCGTTCTTCGGCTCGTCGGGCTTCTTCTGGCCCGGGCCGGGCGGTTGCGGCGCTGATTGGGCGCCGGGCTGCGCCGGCCGGGCCGGCGCCGCGGGTTGGGCCGCCTGCGGCGAGACGGTTCGCGCCGGCTGCTGCGGCTGCTCGGGCTGATAGAGCGATCGGTTGTAGATGCTGGTCGACGCGCCCGGCACGCTCTCGCGGCGGGGCTGCGGCGGCATCTCCTGCACCGAGACGCCGGCAGCGCGCGGCGGACCCGCCGGCCGACGATACTCGGTCACCGGCAGCACGCCCTGGCCCTCGATGCGGACCGAGATGTTCTCGCCGTCGATGATGAACCGCTCCAGCACCGGGTCCTTCTTCGCCGCCTTCAGCCGCTTGAGCATCTGCGCGAACGTCTCTTCGCCGACGACGTCGGGCGCCAGATCGGTGCTCTCGCCCGCGCGCGCGAGCGGCAGCACGCCCTCGACCACGTAGGTGGTGAGAAGCTGCGCCGCGAGCTCGACCAGCTCGTCCGAGCCCATGCCGCGCAGGCGCGCGCGCAGCTCGGCCGCCACCAGCGCCGCGGGATCCTGATCGTTTCGAATCGGATCGCTCATCTCTCGAACCCCGCGGGGAACTGGCAGCCGATCGCGGAAACCCCGGTGAAATCGGCGCCGGCGAGAGCGGCCTCGCGCAGATCGACGCCGACCAGCGTCGCCTTGGCGAACGACGCGCCCATCAGATTCGCGCCGCGCAGCGTGACGTCGATCAGGCGGGCGCCGGAAAAGTCGGCCTTCTCCATCGACGCCGCGCCGAGCCGCGAGTCGACGAAGACCGCCCGCAGGATCAGCGCGCCGTCGAACTTCGCGCGATAGAGCTTGGTGTCCTCGAAGCGGGCGACCGAAAGCTGCGAGCCGGAAAAGACCGCGTTCATCGCCTCGCAGCCGTGGATCTTGAGGCGCCGCCCCGCTACCTGCGCGGCGTCGATCTCGTTGAGATCGCAGAAATAGAGCTCGACGCGCTCCATCCGCGCGCCGCGAAGCCGGGCCTTGCGCAGCGCGGTATGCGCGAACGTCGTCTCGCGGATCCGCGTCCCCGCCAGGTTGCCTTCCGCCAGGTCGCTCTTCTCGACGACGGTCTTGAGCCAGTCGGAGCCGCTGGCGAACACCGTCGGCATCGCGCACGACTCGATCCGGTCGCCGTTGAAGCCGCCCTGATCCTTGAGCCGCTGCAACGCCATCGGCGCCTGGTGGGCTGTGAATTCCACCTCCCGACCGTAAACCCAAAGGCCTACCAGCGGCAACCCAAACCCATTTGGGTCCACGTCGACCTGTGCTAGCCTCGACAGCCCCATGACTCCTCCCGAGGCCGATCCTTTCGGCGCGCCGAAAAAGCTCGTTCCTTCGCCGATGCAGGCCGCGCCGGCGCCCGCGATGGCGCTCAGCAGCCAGCCGAAGGAAGTCGCCGAGGAAGTCCAGCGGCAGGCGCAATTGCGCCGGGTCGACAAGGACATCGAGCACCTGCTCCGCGCCCGCTACCCCATCATCTATATCCTTTCCAGCGAGGAGAAGCGGGTCGAGAAGAGCATCGCCGACGTGTTGCAGGATCGCGAGCGTACCCGCGGCCAGCGCACGAAGATCTACACCTGGTCGGTGACCGAGGGCGTACGGGTCGGGACCGAAGCCCAGGGCGACAGCAAGGACCCGCTCAAGGCGCTGCGGTTCATCCTCGAGGCCAAGAAGGACGAGCGCGCGGTGTTCATCCTCCGCGACCTGCACGCGTTCCAGAAGAACCCGGAAGTCGTCCGCTTGCTGCGCGATCTGGCGCGCAGCCTGAAAGAGACGCTCAAGACCGTCTTCATGATCTCGCCGCTCTTGTCGATTCCGCCCGAGTGCGACAAGGAGATCGCGGTCATCGAGTACCCGCTTCCGGAGCTCGCGGAGATCAACGGGATTTTCGAGCGCGTCGCGAAGATGGTCCCGAATACGCGCATTCCGGAAAGCGCCGAGCGGGAGCACGTGATCGAGGCTGCGCTCGGCCTCACCGCCGAGGAAGCCGAGAACGTCTTCGCCAAGTCGCTGGTCCAGACCGGCGGCAATTTCGACATCGACGTCATCCTCTCCGAGAAGGAGCGCATCGTCCGCAAGAGCGGCGTGCTCGAGTTCTTCCGCACGCAGGAGCAGATGGACAACATCGGCGGCCTCGATCTGCTCAAGTCGTGGCTGCGCAAGCGCCAGGCCGCGTTCAGCGAGGAAGCCCGCCAGTTCGGGTTGCCGCGTCCCAAGGGCATCCTCATGGTCGGCATCCCCGGCGGCGGAAAATCGCTGACGGCGAAGGCAGTTGGCGCGTCGTGGCGGCTGCCGTTGTTGAGACTCGACGTCGGCAAGGTCTTCGCCGGGATCGTCGGCTCCTCGGAAGAGAACATGCGGCGCGCGATCCAGATGGCGGAAGCGGTCGCGCCGTCGATCCTCTGGGTCGACGAGCTGGAAAAGGGCTTCTCGGGGACCGGATCGTCGAACCAGTCCGACGCGGGAACCGCGGCGCGCGTGTTCGGCAGCTTCATCACCTGGCTGCAGGAGAAGACCAGCCCCGTCTTCGTCATCGCCACCGCCAACAACGTCGACGAGCTGCCGCCCGAGATGATGCGCAAGGGCCGGTTCGACGAGATCTTCTTCGTCGATCTGCCGTCGCTGCCGGAAAGAAAAGAGATCTGCGCAATCCACTTGAACCGGCGCGGCCGCAAAGCCGACCAGTTCAACCTCGACCTCCTCGCCGAAAAGAGCGAGGGCATGACCGGCGCCGAGATCGAGCAGGCGGTCGTCTCGGCCCTCTTCGACGAATACGACACCCACGGCACCAAGGGCATCCTGACCACCGAGGGCGTGGTCCACTCGCTCGGCGAGACGGTGCCGCTGTCCAAGACGATGAAGGAAAAGATCGCCGCGCTGCGCACCTGGTGCAAGACGCGCGCGCGCCCGGCGTCGTCGAGCTACGAGACCGAGGTCAAGGACACCGGACGGAAGCTGGAGACCGCGTGAGCCATTTCACCCAGGTCGAGACGAAGATCAACGATCTCGTGGCCTTGAAGGCCGCGCTGGTCGAGCTCGGGATGGAGTTCGAAGAGGCCACCGAGAATACGCTGGTCAAGGTCCGCGGCTGGAAGGGCAGCACGCTGACCGCCGAGGCGAAGATCAAGGCGAGCAAGAGCTACGACATCGGCCTCCAGCTCACCGAAGAGGGCACTTACAAGCTGGTCGCGGACTGGTGGGGAATCGAGGAAGAGACCAACCAGGAAGCCGAGAAGGTCCAGCAGAAGATCATCCAGGTCTACGCCAAGCACAAGGTGAAGGCCGAGGTCGCCAAGCAGGGCTTCACGCTCGACGAGGAGCAGGTCGAAGCCGACGGAACGATCAAGCTGGCGGTCTCGAAGTGGTAGAGTTGGTTTGAGGTCAAACGAATGGCAGACAAGCAGAAGATGGAGATCACCATCCTTCCCAACGGGGAAGTGTCGATCAAGGTGCTGTGCGTGCCCGGCCCCTCGTGCGAGTCGGTCTCCGCCGCGCTCGAGCAGTCGCTGGGCAAGGTGAAAGCGAAGGAAAAGACCGCCGAGTACTACCAGGAGACACGCGGAGATCCGGTTCGACAACGGCCACTACGTCGTGGTCGACATCGGCTCGTCCAACGGGACGCTGGTCAACGGAAAGCTGGTCCGCACGCATAAATTGCGCTCCGGCGACCGGATCGTCTTCGGCGCCCAGGGCGGGCCGGAGGTGAAGTTCGAGGTCGACAACACCGGCAAATTCGCGGCGGTGGGCAAGGCCGGCAACGGCCACTCGCCGCGCGGGCCTCAAGTCCCGTACGGGGCGCCGCCTCCCGGACACAAGGAGCTGCCGCCTTCGCAGGACGCCGCCGCCCTGGCGAGGGAAGCGCAGATGAAGATCGCCCAGGCGCGGGTGATGAGCGGCGGCCAGCCTTCCGGGCAGACGATGTTCATCATGGCCGACACCTTGCAGAAGGTGGAGACCGCCACCCAGCGCCGCAGCGGCAAGAAGTGGAAGAAGGTCGTCGCCACGGTGGTGCTGCTCGCCTTCGCCGGCTTCGGCGTGATGGGCTTCATCATCTGGGAGCAGAAGCAGCAGATCGAGAAGATCGTCCACAAGAAGGACGGCATCGACAAGCAGATCCAGAAGATCCAGCTCCAGATGCAGCTCGAGAGCGACCCGGAGAAGCTGCAGGCCCTGGAAGACCAGCTCACGCTCCTGACCGGCAAGGCGCAGGCCGCCATCGGCGAGCTCGAGCAGAAG
Organism: Myxococcales bacterium; assembly: GCA_020201435.1. GTDB lineage: Bacteria > Myxococcota > Myxococcia > Myxococcales > 40CM-4-68-19 > 40CM-4-68-19. The sequence goes on along the minus strand of JAIVGS010000033.1, from coordinate 18,225 downwards.
GACAAGGCGGCGGCGACCAAGGCCGAGGATTCGGGCGACGATCTCGACCGCGCGATCCGCCGGATCCTGCGCAAGTTCGAGGCCGACACCTATGCGGTGCCGCCGATCTTCAAGGACCGGCTCAAGTACTACATCGAGCAGAAGACCAACAACAAGACGTACCTGAAGCAGGTCTACGCGCGGAAGCAGCAGTACTGGCCGATCATCGTCAAGGAGTTCTCCGCGCTCGGGCTGCCCGAGGAGATCGCCTTCGTGGCGTGGCAGGAGTCGAACTTCGACCCCTTCGCGCAGACGCCGGTGGGCGCGCGCGGCATGTGGCAGTTCATGGACTTCACCGCCCGCAAGTACGGCCTCAAGGTCTCGGAGAATTGGCGCCACGGCGGCTACGACGAGCGCACCGACGTGAAGAAAGAGACGCACGTCGCCGCGAAGTACCTCTACGATCTCCTCGCGCAGTTCGGGGGGGACTCGTTCATGCTCGCCATCGCCAGCTACAACAAGGGCGAGTACGGCATGCTCCGCGTGCTGCGCGAAGTCGGGTTCCGCAAGGATCAGCGCGACTTCTGGCACCTCTACCGTTTGAAGAAGCTGCCCGAGGAGACGATGGAGTACGTCCCGCAGATCCTCGCCGCGGCCATCATCTGCAACGACCCGAAGAAGTACGGCCTCGAATGAAGACAAGGACTCCCATGCGCAAGAACGCTCTCGCTGCTTTCGCCGTGCTCGCCGCCGCGCTCTCCGGATGCCACGCGCGCTGGTTCCCGCTCGCGAGCCCGCCGTCGTACAGCCTCTCCCACGAGTCGGCCGACGGCGTGCTGAACAAGAAGCAGGACGCGACCCTCTCCGACGAAGACAACCACTACATGGCCGGCTTCCGGTACGACCTGCCGGCGCCCGGCTCGCTGATCGCCCAGGCCAAGCCGGTGAACCCCGCCGCCCAGATCTCCGTCGCGATCTACGCCGAGGGCGGGGGCGAGCCGATCGCCAAGGGCGAGCCCGGCAAGAAGGTCGAAGCCACCGAGCTGCAGCCCGGGACGTACTACGTGGCGGTGATGGAGCCGTGGAAGGAAGCGGTCAAGACCCGGGTCGAGCTGCGCACCATCTACAAGCCGCAGGACCCGGACTCCGCGCAGCAGGCCTGCAAGACGCAGGCGACGGCGCGCGATCTGAACCCGGACAAGGGCCAGGTCGAGGACGGCGTCGACTACTCGGCGCAGCGCCGCACCTGCTGGTGGCACCTGCAGCTGCAGGCGGAGGGCGGGCTGCAGGTCAAGTTCAACAACAACGGCAACAACATCAACGCCGACTTCGTGCCGCCGCAGGGAGCGCCGGAGAAGATCGACCCCGTGGCGGGCCTCAACAAGCCGGACCTGCCGGCGGGCGACTACTACGTGAAGGTCTACGCCAACGACGCCGGCGACTTCGGCCGCTACCAGCTGCAGACGACGTTCAAGCAGGGCGACACCTGCAAGAACGAGCCGCACTGCTCGCCGGAGACCGCGGAGGACCTGAAGGCTCCCTCCGACAACAAGAGCGCGGACGTCGACGTCGCCAAGGGCAAGCAGTTCCACTTCTACAAGTTCACCTCGAAGGACAAGGGCAAGCTGACGATTTCTTTCAAGATTCTCCAGCCGCCGCGGGGTTCGAAGGTGGCCGCGTACTTCATGAAGAGCCCCGACGACGCCGAGGGCGAGAAGATCTCCGGCACTTCGGTGACTAAGGAGATCGACCCGGGCGACGTCTACATCCGCGTCCAGGCCCCGGAGCAGGGCGACTACGGCAAGTACGCGCTGCAGACCATCTACCAGCCGAACAACTTCATCCCGGCGGACGTGGTCGAGATCGGCCACAACCCGTGCATGCTGACGGTGAGCGCGGGTTCGAACCAGGGAGTGCGCGCCGGGAACGGGTGCACGGTGGTGAACCAGGCCAACCAGCCGATCGACGCGTGCACGGTGGACCAGGTGTTTCCGAACCTCTCGAAGGTGAAGCCGGCGAACGCGCAGTGCCGGGTCCAGCCGACCGCGAAGGTGCAGATCAACCAGCAATGAAACCGGCTACCGGCTACCGGCTGCCGGTTACCGCGCTGCTGGCGGCGTGTGCGAGCGCGCCGCCAGCGCCGTCTTTGGCCCGCGAGGTGATGATCAGCATTGCCCCTGAGACGGTCGTGAACGACCCGGTGCTCGAGGATCGCGGCGCGCAGCTTCGGACGGCGCTGGCGAAGGCGTTTGCCGACGAGGGGTTCAAGGTCGTCGATCGGGGCGGCCTCGTGGCGACCACCAGCATCGACTACACGCCCTGGACGGCGGTCAGCGCGGCGTCGCTGTACATCGTGGTGGCCCTGAAGGACGAAGGCGTCTCGGTCGATCAGGTCGAGACGCAGAAGATCAATGAAGCCTTCCCCGAGCCGGCCAAGGTCGGCGACCTCGCGCACACCCTGGCGCACGCGCTCGCGACCTCGCCGCGGCTCGAGCAATTCCTGACGCAGAAGTAGCTACTTGCCCTCGGCGGAGGCGGGACGGACGGCGGACTTCGCGGCTTCGAGGTCGCCCTCGATGACGGCCTCGAGATCGGGGCCCTCTTCCTTGTAGATCCCCCGCACCTTCCCCATCTGGTCGACGAGGAACGTCCGCGGCAGCTCGGTCTTCGACTCGCTCGCCACGCCGTACGTCTTCGCGATCTGCTCGAACTTGTCGAGGATCGCCGGCCCGTCCATGCCGACGCGCTGGACGAACTCCTGCGCCTTCTGGCCGTCGGACTCGACGTCGATCAGCACCAGCCGCAGGTCGGGATGCTTCTTCGCCAGCGCGACCATCCGCGGCACGCCCTCGTTGCACGGCTTGCAGAACGAGGCGCCGAAGGTGATCAGCAGCGACGCCATCGCCGGCGTTCGCCGCAGCCTGTCCAGGGTCAGCACCTTGCGGCCGGCGAGGTCCCACCCGCCGAAGGACGGCGCCGACATGCCGATCTTCGCCGACCCGCTCTCCGTCATCCGGACGGTCGCCGTCGGGGCGGAAGCGAGCAACAGTGCTGCAACGAGCGAGGGAAACAGGATCTTCATGTGCGCTACTCCCCGATCTGGATGGCGCTCTTCAAAGCGTCGCGGACGGCCGCCTCGATCGCCTGCTGCGTGACCTTGTCCCAGGCCGACTTGCGGGCCTTGTCGCGGTCGGAAGGATGGACCCCGCGCACCAGCGCGACGGTGCCCGCGCCGGAGGTGCCGCCCGCGCAGGCCTGCGCGACGAGGTGGACGGTCACTTCGCACCGTTCGCCGAGGCTGCCTTCGGAGCAGTTTTCCTCGGGATCGACCTCGAGCATGGTCGCGTCGGTCAGGTCCTTCTTGTCGCGCTTGTCGCAGGGCGCGGTGTCCGGCCGCAGGCCGAGGTGCTTGACGGCGTTGACGGTGAAGTCGGCGAGGTGGCCGTTGCCGTTGTTCCTGAGGACCACGCCGACCACGCGCCGCGCCCGGGCCTGCTCGAGCAGCGCCAGGAGCTCGTTGCGCAGCGTGACGTAGGCGGCCTCCTCGGCAGCGCGGCCGGCGACCGCGCGCCGGACGATGAAGCTCGCGTCGAGCCGGGGGCGGATGCGGGCGGCCTCCGACGCGGCGGTCGAGAAGACGCCGGTGTCGCCGTCGGCCCGCGCCTTCATCGCGCTCTCCGCGGCCGCGTTGAAGGAGGCCAGGTCGGCGCCGGCGGCGTTCGCCAGCTCGCGGTCGGTTGCGGCGCGATCGAGCACCGCGTACGAGTAGAACGTCTCGCCCTGCCGCTCCCGCTCGACGACGCGGATCAGATCGGCGCGGTCGAAGCTGGTGCGCACCGAGCTGGTCGACCTGACCCTCTCCGCCGTGTCGGCGGTCTTCGAGGTGTACTCCTGGAACGAGCTGGTCTCGCTCTGGAGCTGCGCCGAGATCTGCGCGCTGACGTTGACCGCCGCGCGCTGATCGGCATCCTCGGCGCCGAGCGTCGACAACCCGATGCCGGCGACGTACCGCGAGCGTGGAAAGCGCGGGTGATCGACGTTGGCCGCGGTGTAATACGCCGGCAGCGGCTTCACCGGTGCACCGCCGCAGGCCGCGGCGAGGATGACGATCAGGATGTTTTTCATGGTCCCCGCAACGGTTGAGTCCAAAAAAGCCAAGCCGCCTCGGCGGCCGCGATTAGATCTTTGCCTTCAGAGTGATGACCAAGGCGGTCTTGCCTTCCTCTTCCTTGACCTCGAGCTTGCCGCCGCACCGGTCGTGGGCGAAACCGCGCAACAGCCGCGACTGCGCGTCGGGCGGGTCGCGATAGCGCTCCTTGATCTTCGGATCCAGGGGTGAGGAAGTGAAGGTGATGGTGAGTCCGTCGGTGTCGATCTTGATGCCCGGGGCGCCGGCGTCTTCGGCGGTGAACTGTTTGGTCTCGCGCAGCAGCGCGAAGGCGAACAGGACCGCCTCTTCCTTGCCCGCCTCGACGGGAGGCAGCACGGCTTCGATCTTCACCGGGATGTCGGTGTCGGGGTCGGTGGCGTGGAACAGCCCCTGCGCCTTGGCCAGCGCGTTGTCGATCTCCGCGCCCTGCGCATCTTCCTTCTTGAACGCGTCGGAGTAGTCGAGGATCAGCTTCTTCGCCTTGACGATGCTCTCCGAGTTCTCGTCGCCGATGCCCTGCATGTTCTTGACGATCACGTCGGGCTGGGTCTGGTCGATGAGCTCGACCAGCATCTGCTGCTGCTCCGGCTCGAGCCGGGTGTAGTCGATCTTGCGCACCGCGTTGGCGAGCAGGCCGCAGTCCTCGACGTAGCCTTTCAAGAGCTCGGAGTTGCGGCGCAGGAGCGAGACCGCGTTGTTCACGCCCTCGAGCATCTGGGTGACGAGGCCGTTGTGCAGGTCGGCCCGCGACTCGATCAGCTTGAGCAGGCCCTCGTCGACCGTGGCGCCGCCACCGCCACCCTTGGCGGCCGCCTCCCTCGCCTGCTGCAGCTCGATCTTCATCCTCGAGAGCTGCTTCTTGACGTCGTTCAGCTCCTCGTTGGCGCTCTTGTAACGCGCTTCCCAGTCGCCCTGGAGCTGCGAGGCCTGGCCCGCCATCCGCGCATCCGAGCTCATCGCCTCGACCTTGGCCTTGAGCTCGTCGCGCTCGTGGATGATGTCGTCGTAGGTGCCGCGGATCTTCGCGAGCTGCGCCTCGGCCGAGGCCAACGCCTCGGACGCGCCCTGGGCTTCGGAAGCGCGCGCGTCGCGATCGGCCTTGAGCATGGCCAGCTGCTTCTCGTGCTGGTCGGCCGATCCGGACTTGCGCAGGAGCTCCGACAGCTGCGAGTCGACCTTCATCTTGGCGTCGAGGGCGTCGGTCATCTGCGCCTCCGCCTCCTGCAGCTGCTTCTCGAGGTCCTTGATCTTCGATTCCGCGGTATCGAGCTTGCCGCCGATCACGCTCGCCGCGTCCTTCGCCTTGGTGACCTCCGCCTCGAGCGCGACGATCCTGTCCTGCATCTGCTGGGTGGCGCGGTGCTGCTCCTCGACCGCCGCTGCCGCTTCCTCCGCGCCGCCCACCTTTGCGATGATCTGGCGCGCCTTGGCGAGCTCCTGGACCAGCTCGCCGCGCTCCTTGCCGAGCTGCGCCAGCTGGGCGTTCTTCTGCTTCAGCTTGTCGTTGAGCTCTTTCTCCTTGCCGGCGGCGGCGTTGGCCGAGTCCTTGGCGGCCTTCATCTCGTCCTGCATCGCCTGGACCCTGGCGTCGCGGGCCTTGATCTCGGCCTGGACCTCGTCCTCGCGCTCGGAGAGCATCTTGATCAGGTCGTCTTTTTCCTTGAGCTGCCGGGCGACCGTCTCGCTCTCGGCGCCGCGGATCGCGACCCGGTGCTCCAATTCCTTGAGCTGCCGCTGCAGCGTCTCGGTCTCGCGCCGGCGGTCGGCCTCGATCGCCGCCTCCATCCGCTTGCGCTCGCGCTCCAGCTCGGCCGGCGAGTAGTACGTCTCCTTCTCGTCGAGCTCCTTCTGGAGCTTCTTCATCTCCTCTTCGCGCTGCTTGAGGAGCCCGCGGATCTTCTCCGCATCCGCGCGGGCGCCGGCGGCCGCCTCGTGCGCCGACTGTTCCTGCACCTTGACGATCTGCGCCTTGAGCTTGCGATTTTCCTCTTCGTAAAAGGCGACCTTGCCGCGCAGGGTGGCGATTTCGACCTCGTCCTGCGTCTTCACTTCCTTGCGCAGGCCGGGCTGGGCGCGCGGGCGCGGCTGATCGGTGACGATCCCGTCCGGCACCGGCTCCTGATCGCCGGTGTCCTCCGCGGTCGCCGGGGCCGCTCCGCCGCGGCCGCTCGGCGGCGCGCCTCGGCCCGGGACCGGACGCTGCACCGGCGCGGTGCCGGGCCGTCCCGGCGCGGCGCGGGCCGGGTTCACCCGGGCCTTCGGCTTCTCGCCGACGAACGCCGCCTTGGTCATCCCGAAGGTGATCACGTCGCCGTCGTTGAGCCGCTCGCGGTCGACGTCCTTGTCGTTGACGAAGGTGCCGTTCGTCGAGCCCAGGTCCATCAGGTAGTACTCGCCGTCCTCGCACCAGATCTTCGCGTGCTTCGACGAAACGCCCGCGTCGCCGATGCGGATGTTGCAGGCCGACGAACGGCCCACGGTCATCGGATCGGGGGTGAGCTCGATCTCCTGGTTTTCCAGGGATCCACTGAGGATTCGCAACGACGGCATGTCTGTCGAGTCCTTCGATGTAAAGCGGCCCTCGGCACGTTACTGAACGGGTGGCGCTCTCGTCAACGCGACAAACGCGCCGTGCCGCACTGCTTCATGCGGCCGAGAATGCCTCAGCCATCGCACATTTCCGCCGTTCGCATGTTCTTGACCCATGTCTTCCGCGCACGCTACCCTTCCGCGCTCAGGAAACGTGTCACAACGCACCCCCCGGTGGAATCGTCCATGCCCGAAGCAGCAAAAAGCGACGTCGGATCCCTGTTCGGCAAGTACTTCTTGATGAAGAAGCTTGCCGCTGGCGGCATGGGCGAGATCTTCCTCGCCAAGCAGCAGGGACCGGCGGGATTCCAGAAGATCCTGGTGGTCAAGAAGATCCTCGCCCACCTGACCGAAAACAAGGAGTTCATCGAGGCGTTCCTCGGCGAAGCCCGGCTCGCGGCGCAGATGAACCACCGCAACGTCGTCCAGGTGTTCGAGCTCGGCCAGGAGTCGGGGGCCTACTTCATCGCGATGGAGTACGTGGCCGGCAAGTCGCTGCGCGACGTGATCGACGTCTCGATCAAGAAGAAGGAAAAGCTCCACCCCGAGCACTGCCGGCTGATCTGCGAGATGATCTGCGACGGCGCGAGCTACGCCCACAACCTGACCGACATGGGCGGGCGCTCGCTGAACCTCGTCCACCGCGACCTGAACCCGCAGAACGTCCTCATCTCCTACACCGGTGACGTGAAGGTCATCGACTTCGGCATCGCCAAGTCGGAGATGAGCACGGTCAAGACCGAAGCCGGAATGATCAAGGGCAAGTTCGTCTACATGAGCCCTGAGCAGTCGATGGCGAAGAAGCTGGACAAGCGGTCCGACATCTTCGCGATCGGGATCTCGCTGTACGAAATGCTGACGGGAATCAACCCCTTCCACAAGAACAACATCGTGCTCACGCTGGAAGCGGTGCAGCGGTACGATCCTCCGCCGCCGTCCGAGTACGATCCGTCGTATGCGCCGTTCGATCCGATCGTGGCCAAGGCGCTGGCCAAGGACCGCGATCGCCGCTACGGCGATGCAGCCGAGATGATGGACGACCTGCGCCGCGTGGTGCTGCCGCGGCCGGCCGAGCGGCTCGGGCAGTTCATGTCGCGCATCTTCCGCGCCCAGGTCGAGGAAGAGCAGAAGATGCTGATCGACTCCGACAGCATGAGGCTGACCGGGGGCGCCCCGAAGCGGACCCCGAGCAAGCCGACGCCGGCGCACGCCGCGCCGAGGCAGCCGGCGGTCGCCACCCAGCCGGAGGTCGAGGGCGGGACGCAGATGCTGCCGCAGGCGGCGATGCGCAAGCCGGCGATTACGCCCTCCAAGGCCGGGCTGGCAGCGGCCGCGCGGCCGGCGCCACGGCCTCCGCCGCCCGCCGCGGCGAAGAAGCCGCAGGGAGCGGGCGACACGCTGATCGACATGGACGGCGTCGGCGACGAGGTCGCGCCCTCGCCGACGATGCCGCACACCGACCTGGTCGACGACGAGGTGCCGGGCGGCACCGCGATGCTCAAGCCGGGCCAGGCGCTCCCGCCGCCTCCTCCGCGCAAGCCGAAGCCGGCGGACACCCATCCCGACGGCGAGGCGCCCGAAGGCGCGACGGCGTTCCTCGGCACCGCCCCGGCGCGCGGTCCGGCGCGCAAGCCGGCTGCCCCGGCCGGCCGGCAGCAGCCGCAGTCGACCAACATCATGACTCCGGAGGAGTCCGAGGCTGCCCAGCAGGAAGCGCTGGCGAAGATGAAGGAGGCGGAGAACTCCGTCGTCCGCACCCGGACCCGCGCCGACAAGCGCGCGGAGATGAAGGTCAAAAAGAGCAGCAAGGGGATGTGGATCATGGTCTGCGTCGGCGGGCTGGTCGCGGTCGCCGGCGTGATCGCGCTGCTCCTCTTCGCCTTCGCCGACGACTCCGCGGGCACGCCGCGGCGGAAGAAGTCCTCGCCGGTGCCGGTCGAGTCGACCCAGGTCGCCCCCACGCCGGACCCGGCGCCGCAGGAAAACAGCGCGCCGCCCGCCGAGGAGCGGCCGAGGCCTGCCCCGAAAAAGGCGTCGGCCCCTTCGAACGACGGCGCGGAGCAGGCCGCGGCCGAGCCGCCGGCGAGACCCGCGCCGAAGAAGGCCCCGCCGGCCGAGTCCGATGCGGCGCCGGCGCCGAAGAAGGTCGCTTCCGGCAAGATCCTCGGCACCCTCCTGCTCAACCCCGGCCCCAACGTCGCCGTCTTCTTCGGCGGCAACGCGATGCCCAAGCAGGTCGGCGCGTTCAGCCTCCCGGTCAGCGCCGACAACGGCACCATCGAGGTCGGCGACGATTCGACCCAGTTCAAGGTCTCGCTCGACTACACGGTGGCGGGCAGCTCGATCACCTTCCGGGTGAAGTCCGAGCCGTGGGCCATCGCCACCATCAACGGCACCTCCAAGGGCCGGACTCCGGTCACCGACATCAAGGTCGAAAAAGCCATCACCCTGGTCGAGCTGAAGAAGCCCGGCTCCGACGTGGGAATGCCGCTGCGGCTGGGGTTCAAGCCGAACTAGAGCGGATTTCGGCAAGGGAACGGAAAGGGAAAAGGAAAGGCTGCGGGCGAGGGTAAGGGATAGGCTCCCCTCGGTCCTCAACCTCGCCCTGACCGTTCCCTTTCCCTTTCCGTTCCGGAAGCCCTCATCCGGGAAGACGAACAGGCCCCCCTTGATCGAACCCGGTAAACAGCGGTATTCCTCGGGCTCCCGAGAGCGTGTTCAGTCAATCAGCGTCAAAGCTGAAGATGCCTCGGCACGTCGTAAGGGGGGCCCAGGCGCACATGGATGACCATGCCGAAGATCGCCTCGCGTCCCTCGAATCGGTCTGGTACGAGATCGTCGAGGCCGTCAACGCGGGCCGCACCGCCGGGTTGATCTGCCCGGAGTGCAACGCGCCCGACGGTCTCACCGTCGAAGAGGCCCAGGGCCGCGTCATCGTCAGCTGCCCCAATTGCAAACGGGTCGTCGAAGTGGGGATCGCGACCGCGTAGTCGCGAAGGAACACCATGAGCAACTTCCTCGGCGTCGGCTTCAAGTTCCCCTTCTCGGTCGGGCCCAACGGCGGCATCTCGCTCTCCAAGTACGAGACCAACATCGAAGAGTCGGTGCGGATCATCATCGGCACCGCGCTCGGCGAGCGGCAGATGCGGCCGGAATGGGGCTGCCGCATCCACGACTTCGTCTTCGCCCCGAACAACACCTCGACGCAGACCCTGGTCGCGCACCACGTCGAGGAAGCGCTGGCCAAGTACGAGCACCGCATCCGCAGCATCGAGGTCGAAGCGATGCCGGATCCGGACTCGGCGGAACGGATCCTCGTCGACGTTCGTTACGAGATCCGCGCCACCAACTCGATCCACAACCTGGTTTTCCCGTTTTATTTGACGGGCAGCTAGAGAACCGCTCCTTCGAGGTCTCATCATGGCTCTTCCGGTTCCGAATCTCGACGACCGTTCGTGGAAGCAGATCGTGGACGAGGCCGTACGCCTCATTCCCCGGTATTGCCCGGAGTGGACCAACCACAATGCGTCGGACCCCGGCGTCACGCTGCTCGAGCTCTATGCGTGGATGACGGAGATGGTGATCTACCGGCTGAACAAGGTGCCGGAGAAGAACTTCCTCACCTTCCTCGACCTGATCGGCGTGCGCCTCAAGCCGCCGGAGCCGGCGCGGGTGGTGCTCGAGCTCACGCCGTCGGAAGGGGCGGATGGCGAGCTGGTGGTGCGCAAGGGCACTCAGGTCGCGACGCTGCAGGCCGGCGGCGGCGACCCGGTCACGTTCGAAACCCTGCGTGATATCACGCTGTTACCGGTCCACGTCGTGCGCGCGGCCTCGAGCCACCGGGCGACGGTCGCCGACCACACCGAAGCGCTGGCCTCGGGCGAGGCCAAAGAGCCGCTCTTCACCGGCGTGCAGGAAGTCGAGCGGTTCCTCTACCTCGGCGACGACCGCCTGAACGCGTTCAACGAGGAAGCCGCCGTCGACCTGTTCTTCGAGGCCATGCCCGGATCTTCCGGTCCGCGCGTCCCGACCATCACCGAGTGGCAGTATTTCGACGGCAAGCGCTGGCGCGACATGACCGTCAACCGCGCCGAGTCCGATGCGCGCCGCCTGAGCTTCGGCAGCCATCCAGGGATCGAGAAGCAGATCGTCAACAACGTCGAGACCTTCTGGGTGCGTGGTAAGCTCGCGGAACCATTGAAGGATCCGGCTGCGGTCCAGCTCGACAGCGTCGCGCTGCGAGTCGAGATCCTCGGCGAGGGCATGGCGCCCGAGAACGCCTTCGTCAACATCGGCAGTTACATCTTCCTGCCGGTCGACCAGGGCAAGAGCTTCAACCCCTTCGGCGAGGAGCCCAAGTTCGACTGCGCGATGTACCTCGGCCACAAGGAGCTGTTCTCGACTCCCGAGGCGCGCATCCGGATCGAGGCGCAGCTCGTCGAGCCCTCGATCGTCCCCAGCCCCGAGGGCAGCCCGGACCTGATGGTCTTCTGGGAATACTGGAACGGCCGCAAGTGGGCCGAGCTGGGCAAGACCAGCCCGATGGGCGTCTCCGGCGTGCAGGGCCAGTACAACTTCCTCGACTCGACCGGCGCCTTCACCCGAAACGGCGCGCTCAGCTTCGACCGCCCGGCCGACATGATCGAGACCGAGGTCGGCGGCCAGAAGAACTTCTGGATCCGCGCCCGGATCAACTCCGGCAACTACGGCGCCCCCGGCAGCTACGAGCTGGTCGGCCAGAACTGGGTCTTCAAGGAGGACCGGCCGCTCCGGCCGCCGTGCCTCAAGTCGCTGGTCTTCAAGTACGTGAGCGAGCCGAAGCCGGTCGCGAAGTGCATGAGCTTCAACGATTTCCAGTACCGCGACCACACCGACGACCTGCTCACGCCGTACGTCTACTTCCAGCCGTTTTTGCCCGACCAGGACGAGTCGCCCGCGTTCTACATCGGGTTCGACGAAAAGTTCCCCAACCGGAACATCAACCTCTACTTCGAGCTCGACGACTCCGCGGTCGGGGGCGGCGAGCAGCTGGGCGGCCCGGCTCCCGGCGCTGCCGAGGACGACATCGCCCAGAAGGGCCCGCGGGTGGTCTGGGAGTTCTGGGACGGGAACCGCTGGGCCGATCTGCTCCCGCAGGATCGCACCATCGGCTTCACCCGCTCCGGCTATCTCACGTTCCAGCCGCCGCGGAACATGGAGAAGCGGTCCGTCTTCGACACCGAGGCGCACTGGCTGCGGGCGCGGCTCGAGTCCGGCAGCTACGACCTGCCGCCGGTCCTGCGCGCGGTGATGGTCAACGCGGTCGACGCGTTGAACGGCATCACCGTCGAGGAAGTGATCGGCTCCAGCGACGGCTCGATCGACCAGAGCTTCAAGCTCGCCAACGCCCCGATCCTCGGCGGGCCGCAAGTGTGGATCCTCGAGCCCGACGCGCCGACGCCGGCCGACCGCAAGACCATCCAGGCCGAGGAAGGCGCCGAGTCGATCAAGGCCGACGAAGACGGCAACGGCACCTGGGTCCGCTGGCACGAGGTAGAAAACTTCTTCGATAGCCAGCCGAACTCGCGCCACTACATCTGCGACCCGATCAAGGGCGAAATCTCCTTCGGCGACGGGCGCAAGGGCTGGGTCCCGCCGACGGGCCGCGACTCGGTGAAGTGCGAATACCGGCTGGGTGGGGGCGTGGCGGGAAATGTAGGCGCGAACACGCTGACGGTCTTGAAGCAGTCGATCGCGTTCGTGCAGGGCGTGACGAATCCGTTCCCGGCGCAGGGCGGGGCCGACCCGGAGACGATCGAGGAAGCCAAGCGCCGCGGCACGTACGCGATCAAGAACCGCGACCGCGCGATCACCGCCGAGGACTACGAGTCGCTCGCTCTCGCCGCTTCAAGGCGCGTGGCGCGCGCCAAGTGCGTGCAGGCGAGCGACGGCAGCATCTCGCTCCTGCTCGTTCCAAAAGCCGAACGTGAAGACGGCGACGCCCGGGCGGTACCGTCGCGCGACCTGATCGATCGCGTCGCGTCCTACATCGACAAGCGCCGCCTGATCACCGCGCGCGTCAACGTCGGCAAGCCGAAGCTCGTTCCGGTGTCGCTCGAGCTGACGATCTCCTTGAAGCCCGGCGCCACCGCCGACCGCGTCAAGGCCGACGTGAAGGACAAGGTGAAGAAGCTCTTGAACCCGCTCCACGGCGGACCCAAGGCCGACGGCTGGCCGTTCGGCCGCGCGGTGGGCAAGGCCGACCTCTACCCGGTCGTCGAGGGCGTCGAGGGCGTCGACCGGATCACCGACCTGATCATCATCGACGAGGGCCGCCGGCTGCGGGTCGAGATGCTCAAGATGACCGACGACGAGCTGCCGAACCTCATCGGCGTCGAAATCTACGACCGCGGGTAAAGCGCCATGGCCGAGACTCCGATCAACACGCCCGCGCTCGCGCCCCCGCTCATCGGCCTGCCGCTGGGCCAGGCTCGCCGCATGGCCAAGAAGCGCGCCCAGGCCAAGCTCGAGTTCAAGCTCGTCGACAGCGAGCAGAAGGCGCTCACCGTCGTCCGGCAATTCCCCGAAGCGGGCGACGAGCTGAACGAAGCGCGGGTCATCAAGGTCGACATCGCCACCCGGCCGGCGATCAACTACCTGCCCGGCATCTACCAGGACGCCGACGAGGAGAACGCCGACTTTCTCCAGCGATTCCTGCTGATTACGGCGCACCTCACGAGTGGAATCGAGGAGAACCTCGAGTTCGTCCACGAGCTGTTCGACCCCCGGATCACGAACGAGAAGTGGCTGCCGTGGCTGGCCTCCTGGCTGGCGATGCCGCTCCTCGAAGGGTGGGACGAGGACAAGCGGCGCGAGATCATCCAGCGGACGCCCGAGCTGTATCGTCTGCGCGGTACGGCCGCGGGCTTGAAACTGGCGCTGCGGCTCTTCGCCGACGTGAAGGCCGAGATCCACGAGGGCGAATGGCCGTACCCGGGCCTCGTCGTCGGCAAGTCCAGCACCATCGGGGTCGACACCACGCTCTCGCCGCCGGTCTTCATCAGCCAGTGCTTCACCGTCGAGCTGCCGGACAAGAAGACCGAGATCTCGCGCGAGCGGCTGCGGACCGTGCAAGCGTTGGTCGAGACCGAAAAGCCGGCGCACGCGCACTACGCGCTGGTGTTCGAGGAGGCCGAGCCCACCTACGACGCCGTCCCGTTCCTGCATGTCGGGAAGACGGGCCGGATCGGCGTGGACGCCCGGATCGGCGGCCAGGAAGACATTCCAGCTTCCCAGGACGAGGAGCTGCAGAAGCTGGGGCTGGGCAAGAAGTCGTAATTCTACGGATTTTTGGGGGTAGGACCTTTCCTTTCTGAATTGACAACACTGCCGCTTCAGATGTTTCTGGGTAGGCAGCCTGTTTTTGGAGGATGCGATGGCGGAGCAGGCCAACTTCAAGCGGATCAACTTCTTCGAAGGCTTTTTTACGACCGACGAGGACTGGAACGCCTCGGAGGCGTACCACCTCGAGAAGCGGCGCCTGCACAATCGCGTCCTTCACACGCCGGGGGTCGTACCCGTCGCTGGCGGGGGCCTGAGAGTGCAGGCCCGTGGCCGCGGTGACCTTTCCTTTGAAGTTGCGCCTGGTTACGGCGTCGACGGCCGCGGCAACGAGCTGGTCCTGCGCGACCCGGCCGTGAAGGTCATCGAGGCCGACAAGCTGAAGCTGCCGCAGACCGTCTACGTCTGCATCAAGTACTTCGAGGAGCCGACCGACTTCATCGCCTACAAGGAGAACCCGCGGTTCAAGGGTCACCGGCGCATCGAGGAGAAGGTCAAGATCGAGGTCATGGCCCGCGAGCCGGACGGCGTCGAGGCGCTCGAGCTGGGCCGGGTCCGCCTCGAAGAGGGCGTGCGCGAGATCCGCGACGCGCTCGACCCGCGGGTGCCGGGGCCGGGCGAGATCGACCTGCGCTACGTGCCGGTGGCCGGGTACGCCGGCAGCCACGCGAGCCCGCAGCTTCGGGCCGAGATCGCGAACGGTCTGTCCGAGAAGGCCTCGCTGACGGGCCTTCTGTGCAAGCTCGGCGTGGTTCCCGCCAACTACCTGCGCCAGGCCGTGCTCGCGGTCGAAATGCTCAACAATTCCAACTCGGTAGGCCCCTTCAACCTGGCCGACGTGCTCTTGGGCGTGGTCGAGCTCGAGCGCGAGATGGTCGAGTCGATCGAGAAGGACTTTCCCCAAGTCGCTGCGCGGAAGGGCTTCGCCGAATACAAGAAGGCCCTGGAGGCTTTGACCAAGGTGGTCCGCGATCGGCCGCGCGACAACGACGGAGCGATGGGAATCGCCCGGTTCCTCAACGCCTCGAACCAGGCCCTGACCCCGGTGGTGAAGGAGAAGCTCGCGCCGTCCGCGAAGAAGGACGTCAAGGGCGAGCAGACCACCTGGAAGGAGATCGTGGTTCGCTCCAAGGAGTTCCCCGAGGAGCTCAACATCGACGGGTCGAACTTCAAGCGGGTCGACCACCTCCAGCTCGTCAACGACGAGTCCGAAAAGGCGCACAAGTTCCGCATCGAGGGCCAGAAGGACATGTGGAAGTCCCGGCAGACGTTCACCTATCCCGACAAGGAGTCGGTCTCCGACTCGGGCGTCGCCTACATCGGCGGCGAGGCGAAGTGGAACGTGAACGGGCTGACCGCCGGCAAGGACCTGATCGTAATCAAGCGGTTCGACGCGATCCTCGGCGAGCAGATCTGCGACATCTCGGTCGACGGCAAGAAGGTCGGCCAGTGGAAGGTCACCGAGGCCGACCGCAAGCACCGGTGGCGCAACCACTATTTCCTCGTGCCCGGCACCTTCATCACCAACGACAGCATCGAGATGTCGGCCAAGGCGGTCTCGGCCGAGCGCGACATCAACATGTTCCAGCTCTGGTTCTACCAGCCGGCGTAAGGGAGCAACGACGTGTTCATCACAGTCTTTCGCGAGGTGATCGGCCTCTTCAAGGGGCGCCAGAACGCGCAGGGCAAGGTGTGTCCCAACGGGCACGTCATGCACCCGAGCTGGGACCAGTGCCCCTACTGCCTCGAGATGCAGCAGGCGATGATGGCGGGCGGCGGAGGAGGCGGCGGTATGCCGATGCCGCCGGCGATGGGCCAGGGCACGGCGATGATCAACCTCGGCGACGTCGGGGCGGTCGCCGGTGAGAAGGGCCGCGGCTCGACCGACAAGAACCGCGAAGTCTGCGGCTGGATGGTCGCGCTCAACGGCCAGCACAAGGGGGAGGACTTCCGACTGCGGGTGGGCAAGAACGTGATCGGCACCGCCGCCGACTGCGACATCGTGCTCTCCGACAAGAAGCTCTCGCGCAAGCACGCCACCATCCGGTACGAAGGCGGCGAGTTCCAGATCGCGGACCTCGACTCCTCGAACGGCACTTTCGTCAACGACGAGAAGGTGCAGAAGCACGACCTCATCGACAACGACATCATCAAGCTCGGCGACATCGAATTCGAGTTCAAGTGCCGGGCGATGCGCGAGAAGCGCGAGTAAGGACGTGAAGATGCATCCGGGGAAGTTCATCGCAGCGGGGGCGTTGCTCCTGCCGTCTTTGGCGTTCGCGGCGGGCGCGCAGCTCTCGATCCAGCAGGTCGAGCTCTCGCAGAAGAAGTGGCCGCACGCCAAGGGCTACGTGAACGTCATCAGCACGTCGGGCACGCCGATCCAGGGCCTCTCGCAGGACCTGTTCAAGGTCTACGAAGGCGGGAACACCGACTCGTCGAAGATCGAAAAGGTCGAGACCCTGGAGGCCGCGCAGACCGGGGCTTCGATCGTCATCGTCGTGCAGGCCTCCGGCGGGATGATGCCGATCCAGGACGACCTCAAGAAGGCCGTCACCGCGTTCGTGAACGGGCTGGGCGAGAAGGACCAGGTCGCGGTAGTCGACTACGCCGAGCAGGCCGAGACGGTGTCGCCCTTCTCCGATGACAAAGGCGACGTCGCGGGCAAGGCCGGCAAGGTCACGTTCACCGGGAAGTCGTTCCTCCTCTACGACGGTCTGGCGCAGGCGCTTTCGCTCTTCGCCTCGGCCGGCGCGCCCGGAAAGGGCGGCCAGGCCGCCACGTCGCTGCCGGCGGCGAAAGCGATCATCGTCATCTCCGACGGCCGCGACAACGGCAGCGCCACCTCGGACGAGAAGATCTACTCGGATGCCTTCAAGCGGCACATTCCGATCCACTGCGTCGGCCACTCCGAAGTGGGTGACGACGGGCTGCCGAACCTCGAGACGGCGGCCAAGCGCACCGGCGGAACGTACAAGGCCGCCCAGACCGTCGACGACATCAACAAGGCGCTCACCGTCATCAAGGACTACATCAACAAGATGTACGTCGTGTCGTGGAAGACCACGCTCGACCACGACGGCAAGGACCACAAGGTCGAAGTTGCGATGGAGAGCGACGCCGGCCCGCCGCTCCGGTCGGCGATGGTGGTCAAAACCCCCAACTACACCGACTGGATCCGGATCGGCATCTGGGTCGCGGCAATCCTGCTGGTGTTGATCATCGGGGTCGTCATCTATGTCGTGACGCGGCCGAAGCCGCCGCCGGTGCGGTTCTGCGCGGTGTGCAAGCGGGCGCAGATGCCGGAATGGGACGTTTGCCTCTTCTGCCTCAAGTCGGCGAAGGCGCGGGTCATCGTGCAGAAGGGAGCGACCAAGGGGAAGACCTACCCGCTGGTCGGCAAGGTCGTCTCGATGGGATCGGCGCCGGAGAACAGCGTCCGGATCATGGACGGCGCCGTCTCCGGCAAGCACGCGGGCATCGCGGTCGACGGCAACAAGTTCGAGATCGTCGACCTCGGCTCGAAGAACGGCGTGCTGGTCAACGGCAAGAAGACCGCGCGCCGCTTCCTGCGCAACGGCGACATCATCACGTTGGGCATGACCGAGTTCAAATTCGAGTCGACCGTCGCCGCGCCCGACGACGAAGCGGAAGACTAGGCTTTTCTCCTGTTCGGCGCTCGGCGGTGACACCGGAATTCCCAGCGCCGGAATTCCCAATCATGGAGGCCGGCCCTGAAGGGCCGGCCTAGAAAAACTAAAGCCCCCCTTCGGGGGGCTGTTTGCGCGTTCGACCCTCCCAAACCGGCAGCTGTCGACCTAGCGCCGCTTTTTTCCCGCCTTCGAACGACTCGCCTTTCCGGCTCGGCCCCTTTTTGTGCTGGCTGTCGTTTTCGGTCTGCGTTTGGTGCTCGTGGTCGTGCTCGTTCTCGTTTTCCTTTTCGTTTTCACCTTCGTTTTCGCCTTCGCCTTCGCTTTCGCCTTCGGCGCCGGCGTCGGCTCGTGGACGTGCGCCTCCGGCATCGGCGCCTGCGGCGGCGGCAGAGAAGCGAGTAAATTCGCCATGTTGCGCACTGCCTCGGTAGCCGCCGCGCGCACCTTCTCGAGCGCCGGAGGATCGTGCAGCACCGCCAGAAGCCCGCCGCCCGGGACGTCCACGCCGTAGATCTCCCCCGCCGATCCGTGCAC
>JAIVGS010000318.1 GCA_020201435.1 Myxococcales bacterium | reverse complement strand
GCAGTGTGTACTTCTTCGGATCGGTCACGCTGACGCTCGTGACGTCGCGTCCCTTGAAGCCCATCGAGCGCACGTAGGCCTTCAGATCGACGTTTGCCTCCGGCACGTAGACGTCCGCGTCGGCGGGTAGGAGAACGTCGTACACACGCCACAGCGCGCCGAACTGGGGAATGCCGTTCGACTGCAGCCCCTGGCAGTGGCCGAGGCCGTCGCAGGTCGGGTGGTGGAACGGCCCGGTGCCCGCCACGCGCGGCAGGTCGACCTCGACGGCGTTGCCCGCGGCGTCGATGCGGGTGAAGGCGAAGAGCGGCGTCTCGCGGACGATCCGGGTGGCCCGGTCCCAGGTGAACACGTTGATCGCCCAGATCCCGAGCTCGAGGAAGCGCACCTCGTTGCCTTCGGCGTACGAGTCGAGGTTGCCGCGGAACGCCGCGATGCCCTCGCCCGAGAGTGGCCTCACGGATGCGGGAGCCGACTGCGCCTGCGCGGGCGCCACCGTCGGGTCGCGGGTGAGCGGACAGAACTTGCCCGGACCGGGATGGAGCGTCACGCCGGAATCGAGGATCTCGCGCGCGCTGTGGAACTCCGCACCGGGGGGATTCACGTAGTAGAGGATCTCCCAGTAGGGGCTGTAGAAGCGGGTGCTGCTGTCGACGCCGAACACCGCCGGCGCGGCGATCTTCGGCGCCTGCGTGGGATCGTAAGTCGTGACCGGAACATAGAGCGGCTGCACCCAGACGGCGTCGAAGTTCTGCCACACCTCGGTGGTCATGTAGGCGGCGGTGTCACCTTCGGAAAACGCCGGAAATACGGTGAGGCCGGTCTGCCCCGGCTTCTGGATCGCGGTGCCGGTCGTGAACGGCGAAGAGAGCAGGCGCAGCGTGGCGCCGGGGGGCACCACGGCTGGATCGCCGAGCGTGTCGATGGTCCTGAGCGTCCACGGGTTCGGAGAGGGCGGCGCCGCGCACGCCGCGGCGAGCAGCAGCACGGCGGCGACCGGCAGGAAAGGGGGACACGAACCGCGGCTGCGCCGCTCATCATGTCCCCGACTCGCGACCATCAAGCCTTTCCGGGCTGCGCGAACCTCTTCGTCGATTGTACCGCGGTACTGCCCGAATCGCCTTCGCTCGCCGCTGCTCCGGCCGCGCCCGCGCTCGCGAACCGGGCCTCTTCGGCCTTGATGTCCTCGCCGAACAGCCGCTCCATCGTCCGCGCCAGCGCGTCGTGCGCGCCGGCGATGAACGGCGCCAGCGCCTGGGCGAACTCGGCGGCGGTCTGGTATCGGTCCGCCGCGTTCGATTGCAGCGCGCGCTCGAGGACGCGCTGCGCTTCTTTCGGCAGCGACTTGAGATTCGCGAGCTCTTTCTCGCCAGGACCCTGCGCGGCCTTGACCAGCAGGTTGTACGCGGTGTCCGCGGTGTAGAGCGCGTCGCCCGAGAGCGCGTAATAGATCACCAGCCCGATCGCGAACAGGTCGCTGCGGCTGTCGACTGGATCGCCGCGCGCCTGTTCGGGCGACATGAAACGCACATTTCCCTTCACCATCCCGAACTGTGTCTGGGTGATCCGGTTGGCGGCCTTGGCGATGCCGAAGTCGAACAGCTTCACCTCGCCGCGCGCGGAGACGAGGATGTTGTTGGGCGAGACGTCGCGGTGGACGAGGTTCATCGGCTTGCCGTCGTTGCCGGTCTTGCCGTGCGCGTAGTCGAGGGCCTTGAGGGTCTCGTGCGCGACGTAGAACACCTCGTGCAGGGGCAGCGGTTTGCCTTCCTTCTCGAGCGCGCGGCGGTTCACCCGGCCGAGGTCGCGGCCGAGGATGTACTCCTGGGCCATGAAGTACTCGTCGCCCTCTTTGCCGAAGTCGAAGACCGGGACGATGTTGGTGTGCACCAGAGACGCGGCGAGGTTGGCTTCGTCGATGAACGCCGAGACGACGTCCTTGTTGCCCGACATCTCCTTGCGCAGCCGTTTGACGACGAACGTGCGGCGGAAGCCTTCGGCGCCGTAGGTGACGGCGGTGTAGACCTCGGCCATGCCGCCCTCGCCGAGGCGGTCGAGCAGCATGTACCGCCCGAACATGTTCTGCGGCGCGGGCTTGGGCGGCGCTTTCGAGATCGCCGTGGCGCCCTCGGGGTCCTCGTCCTCGGGGCCGGAGGAGACGTACAGGTGCCCGGGGCCGGAGATGCCCGAGCTGCCGGTCATGCCCTTTTGCGCGACCGGGGTCCGCCCCGATTCCCCGGTGGCGCCGGTGACGCCTTCCGGCTGCTTGCGCAGCCCCTGGAAGAGCGCGATGCCGGCGACGATCAACGCGACTGCCCACACCGCGGTTTTCGAGGTGGTCTCGTCGCGACGGTATTCCTCGGCCTGCGCGCCGACGCCGGCGTACGTCCAAAGGGTGAGACCGGGCAAGAGCGCCGACGAAGCCGCCGACCAGGTGTCGCCTTCGACCTGCGGTTCCTGTTCGCGCCCGATGGCGGCCTTGAGGTTGACCTGCTCGGCGTCGTTGCCCGCGGAGAGCAAGGCGGACTTGCCGTCGCTGATCATCACGGCGCCGCCGGCTTTCGCGGCCAGGTCCTGTACGAAGGCCTGATCGACCGCCTGGGCGAGGAAGATCACGGCGGGAACCGCGCGCCCCGGGACGTCGATCACCGCCGCGCCCGCCGCGTACGGCCAGCTCTTCGGTCCGGCCCTGAGGAATCCGGATGTACTCCGATGTGCGCGCGCCGCGGCGATCATCGGGCTCGCGTCGATGTCGGTCGCGGCCATGCCCTCGACGGCCTGCAATTTCTCCGAATCGTCGGCGACGCCGTAGACCGAGAAGTCGTTGCGGAACGGCGCCCACCACGATTCGCTGCGGAAGCCGTCGGCGAGCGTCGCCGGGTCGAAGACCGCGATCTGCCCGCGGATCTGCGGCAGCTGCGCCCCCGCCATCGCCTGGGTTTCGATCAACTTGAGCTTGTCGGCGAGCGCGGAGCGCGCCTGGGTACGCGCGTTGCCGCTCAGTTGATCGGCGAGACGCCGCAGCGCGCGCTGGTTGAAGCGGTGGACGACGATACCGCCGACCGCGCCGCCGATCAGCGCCAGTACCGCGACCGCGATCATCACCTGCCGCTTCGGCATGAAACTCCCACCCAAAAAAACAACACGCCACGCCGCCTTTGGCGGCGGCGCGGTTGAGCGGAGGAGGCAGGATTCGAACCTGCGAGCCCTTTCGGGCCAGTGGTTTTCAAGACCACCGCCTTCAGCCGCTCGGCCACTCCTCCAAGCCTTGCTTTCGACAGGTTAGCCGACGATCCCGCTTCGGTCGAGGAGTTGGTAGCATCCGGCAATGGCCGATTCCAACCCGCTGGCCCGACACGGCGGCCTCTCGTATCTGCACATTCCCGCCGGCGATCCGCAGCGATCGGCGGCGTTCTACGAAAAGGTGCTGGGCTGGAACATCGAGCGCCGCGGCGCCGGCTTCCGATTTTCCTCTCCGGACGGGTTCCTCATCGGCGGCTTCGGCACCGACGCCCCCGGATCGGGATTCGTGCCCTGGTTCTACGTCGACGGCATCGAGGCGGCCATCGAGCGCGTCACTTCGAGCGGCGGCCGGATCGTCGGTCCGCTGCGGCCCGAAGGCGACATTCGCGTCGTCGAGATTCTCGACCCCGCGGGCAACCGGCTCGGTCTCTGGCAGTTCGCCGGCTAGTCGCGCTGGAGAAGCCGGGAGTAGGCCGTCGCGGCCAGTACGGCGGCCAGGGAGCTGTCGAGCGAGCGAAGGGCCAGATAGAAGATCATCGAGGTCACGTGGATCACGTGGCCGCCGTGGTGGAGGCCGATGAGGAACGGCAGCGCTCCGGCCAACGTCCAGATCAGAAGGCACACCGCGAACACCTGCGGGCGCGCGCCGACGATCAACTGCTCGCTGCGGCGCACCGCCGCCGAGGTCGAGCTGCCCTCCACGATCACCTCGGGGACTGCGGCGAACGTCTCGCACAGGTAGACGATGCCCGGCAGGACCAGCTTGACCATTTTCGCCAGCGCGCCGGCGAGGATCGTGGTTCCCACCGCGAGCGCGGCCGGCCCCTTGCGGTTGACCGCTTCGAGCAGCTCGCGGAATTCGCTCGGCAGCCCTCGCCGCTCGTCGAGGACGGCCTTGACCAGGGCCGCTTTCACCAAAAGGACGGCGAACAGCTCGGCGGCGAAGAAGATCGGGACCAGCAGCCATCCGGGCAGCGCGCGGACGAAGATCAGCCCCAGGAGCGGCAGGTGGACGAGGAACGCGACGCCGCCGTACATCGGCAGCTGCAGCAGCCACGTTCGCACGCCCTCGACGAGAACCTCGCCGGCGCTGAAGTCGTCCTCGGTCGCCTCGATCCGCGTGCGCCGCAGCGCCGTCGTCGTTCGGTCCATGAGCGCATTTTCGGCGCCTCATTGACCCGCGTATAGGACCGCAGGTGGGCGCGAGTGGGCGTGGCGCTTACTTGCCGACGCGGATCGACTTGATCACGACCGTCTGGGCGGGGACATCCTTGAGCACCGTCCCGTCGCCGGAAGGCTTGGTCTCGGTCTTGACCGACTCGATCTTGCGGACCACGTCCATACCTTTGACTACCTTGCCGAAGACGGCGTAGCCCGGGCCCTGATCGAGGAACTTGTTGTCGTGGGTGTTGATGAAGAACTGGCAGGTCGCGCTGTCGGGGTCGTTGGTGCGCGCCATCGCGATCGTGCCGGTGACGTTCTTGAGTCCGTTGGAGTGCTCGTTCTTCACCGGCGGGCGGGCAGCGCCCTTGTCGCGCAGCTGCTGGTCGAGCCCGCCGCCCTGGATCATGAAGCGCTTGATCACGCGGTGGAAGACGGTGCCGTCGTAATGCTTTTCGTTCACGTACTTGAGGAAGTTGGCGACGGTCGCCGGCGCTTTCTTCTGGTTCAGGTCGACCTTGATGTCGCCTTTGGACGTCGAGATCACGACGAGGATGGCGAGGAGCATGACCCTTGTTTCGCTCAGGTTGTGCCCGATCGCAACAGCGCGCGCCTCCATCCGCCGCGCAGAACCCATGTGACGGGCCGCGCAAGTACTTCGTCGCGCTCGGGCGCTGGCAGCGCAGTCGACGCGTATGGGTCGGTGCCCGTGTGCCCGTAGTGCTTGCGATGGTTGTCGACCACGTACTGGATCGCGCGCATCACCTCGGTGGGTGACAGAAGCAGTCGTGAATGGAAGTGGTCCGCAAAAACGTGGCCCTTACGTTCCATCAGGCGATTCAACGCCCGTGCAATGCGGACGCACAACCCCTGCATGCCGCGGCTCAAGCTGGCGCTGTTGTCCGCTTCCAGAATCAGGTGCAGATGATTGCCCTGCAGGCTGAAATCGATCACGCGGAGGCCGAACCGACCGAGGGCGTCATGCAGGGCCTGCTTGACCACACGAAAACACCGCTGAGACCGCAGATTCCAAACGTCCTCGCGGACACGCACGGTGGCGTGGATTGCCGTCGGCTTGTCGAAATGCGGACGTGAATGGTGAGAAACGAGCGGCCTACGGCCTTTGGATCGCC
>JAIVGS010000317.1 GCA_020201435.1 Myxococcales bacterium | reverse complement strand
GCCTGTTGTCGGGCGTGGACCTGCCGCTGATCGCGGTTCGGGCGCAGGTGGCGAGCGCGGTGCATCTGGTCGTCTGCTGCGAGCGGTTTTCCGACGGGTCGCGCAAGCTGACGCAGGTGAGCGAGGTGCTGCCGCTCGACGAGCGCGGCGAGTACCGCGTGCAGGACTTGTGGCGCTTCGAGCAGACCGGCCGCGAGGCCGACGGGCGGGTGCGCGGCGTCTTCAAGTCGGCGGGCGTGAAGCCGACGTTTTTCGCGCGCTTCGCCGCGCAGGGCTACGCCGACGTCGAGGACTCTTTCTTCGACGGCTCGACCGAGAACGCGCCGTTGCCACCCGCCGCCGAGGAGAAACGCGATACCGAGCCCGAGCAGAAACCGGTCTCGAAGCCCCCGCCGATCGCGGCGAAGAAGCAGCCGGCAGCGGCCCCTTCGGTTCCGACCGCTTCGATCGAGCTCGACCCGGAACTGCAGGCCGAAGTCGAAGCCCGGCTCCACACCGAGAGCACCCTGATCACCCGCAATCCCCTCGACCGCCGCGACGACGACACCGAGCCCGGCACCCGCCGCCGCCCCTAAAAAAAACTCACCACGGAGGCACCGAGGGCACGGAGGAAATGCTGCCAATTCTCCGTGGGCTCCGTGCCTCCGTGGTGTGATTTGGCATTTGGTCTGTTAGGTTCCGCGGGCCCATGCCAGTCACCCGTGAGCGTGTCGACCCCGTCAGGGACCAGTCCGAGCTCGGGCTGGTGCATCGGCGATGGATCCTGCCCGACGACGTGCAGCGGCCGATCGTACTGCCGCAGGTGGCGCGGCTCTGGCGGGGCCTGGTCGAGATCGGCTGCCTCGACGAGGGCCAGGAAGCGCGGCTGGAGCGGCTCAGGCCCGGCGGAGCGCGCGAGGAGCTGGAAATGCCGGCAGCCGCGAGCGCAGGCGCGCTCCTCGCCGGCGCCGGCTCGGCGACGCTCGTCACCCAGGTGGTCTGGGTCGACGACGGCGACCGGCGCGACCCATACGCGGTCGGCGGCGAGAGCGACCCCGCCGGCTTCCGCGACTACACGCTCTACGCCATCGACTCCCCCTCGCAGCTGCTGCTCCCGATTCCGCCCGTCGCGCACGTCTGTGGGGCCTGCCGGGCGCGGACGACGCTGGAGCTGCCGCGCTTCGGCGAGGGCGTCCTCCTCGATCTCGCCGCGCCTTGCGCGAGCTGCGCTTCGACCCTCGACCTCGGCCGCGACAAGGCCGAGCTGCGCAACGGCGCGATCTTCCTGCTCGAAGAGCTCGCCTGCCGGTCCGCGCTGTCGATCGAGCTGCCCCGCGAGCCGCAGAGCGAGGAGCTCCCCGACGCCTCCGTCGCCAGGCTGCTCCAGGAAGCGTTCGGACCGACCGACGAGCTCGCCGACGACGCCGTTCCGCCGGCTGAATGATCACTGCTTGAGGAGCACCGAGCAGATATATCCCTGTGACGGCGCGCAGTTGCGGCCGATGCGGCAATAGCCGACAGCGCCCAGCCGCGGGTCGGTGGTCTTGATGCACATCACCGCGTCGTCGCAGTCGTTGCCCCCGACGATGCACGGCTTTCCCGAGATCACGCAGGCCCGCGTCGCCGAGTCGCAGGCGTCCTGCGGACAGTCGGAGTTCTCCAGGCACGAGCAGAAGGCCTGGATGCCGGTTTCGCCGGTGCCGAGGCACTGCGGCACGCACTTTCTGGAGGCCGGATCGCAGACCGCGCCGATCAGGAGCGCATTGTCGCAGTCGTCGTTGACGATCCCGCCGACCTCGCCGGGGTGGTTCTTCGATGGATCGCACGCGACCTGCGAGGGGACGTTGGCGCAGGCCGAAAGGCCGGCGTTGGGGTCGCAATTCTGGGCGCGGACGATGCGGACGTCGCGACAGGTGTAGCCGAACGGGCAATCCCGATCGGGGCCGCCGGTCGTGTCGGGCATGCAGTCCACGCCGCAGTAGAAGGCCTGGCCAAGAGGCACGCTGGTGTCGATCAAGCAGTAGTTCGCGTTTCCCTCGCAGTACGAGACGGTCCCGCCTCCGCGGACGCAGGGCTGGCAGTAGGGGCCGCGGGTGTCGGGCGTGCAGACCTTGTCGCCGGTTCCGTCCGGCGCGCACAAGTCACCGTAATGACAGGTCAATTCGTCGTCGCACTTGCCGCGCACGCAGAGCGAGCCGGTGGGGCAGGCGGACGCCGGAGTGCCGGCGGGACACGGGCGGCAGACGTCGGCGGGCGCGGCGCAGTCGCCGTTGTGGCGGCAGCCGGGGACGCAGGCGAAGTCCTTGCACACTTCTCCGGCCTTGCATTGCACGTCGATGCTCGAGCAGGTCCCGCCCGGGATGCAGACGCCGCTCACCGTGTCGCAGAGGGTTCCGTCGGCGCAGTCGGCGGTCGAATCGCAGCGCAGCCGCGGCTGGCAGAAGCCGGCCGAGTTGCACATCTCGGCTGCGCCGCAGGACGAGTCGGCGGCGCAGCGGCAGGCGCCGGTCGCGGGGTCGCAGGAGAAGCCGCTCTTGCAATGCGTGTCGCTCGAGCAGAGGGAGCTCCCCTGCTTGCACGCCGCGGTCAGGGCGAGGGCGGCGAGAAGGAGTCTCATGGCGCGGTGAACGTGCCGTCGGCGAAAGCGTACGCGGTCCAGTTGCCCGAGAAGAGATCGCTGTAGGTCCAGTGGGCGAAGTCGAAGCTCGGCGCGACCGAGGTGACGATCGAAAAGCCGTGCACGCCGGGCTGCAGGCGGGCGCGGACCGGCCCCGGCATCGCGATCTGCGTCGCATCGCCGGGGAGCAGGACGCTCCAGCTGGTGTCCTGCTGCGAGGTGCCGTCCTGCACGCGAAGTTGTTGCAGATTCGGCTGCAGCGCGCTCGGACCTGTCGTCCAGGAGAAGAGATCGGGCCCGGTCTTCTGCATCGCCGGGAACGGCAGGAGCGGCCCGATGGTCACTCCGCCCGAGATGTCGCCGAAGACCCGGCGCAGGTAGGTCGTCACCGGCGTGGTGATTCCGTTCCCGGTCCAGCGGCCGTACTGGTCGACGAAGACGAATCCCTGCCCCGCCGCGACCGGCAGGTGGCTGAAGTGGAGGTGGAACGGGTCGCTGTTCTGCAGCGCGCGGCCGAGCGGGATCGCGCCGGCCTGCCCGAGGTCGAGGTCGAGGAAAGCGTCGTGCCCGCCGCTCGCGCTCGGCGGATCGAGGACGGTGACGTCGACCGACTGATCGAGGTGCGTATCGAGGATGATGTCGGCGTCGGCGATCGTCTTGGCCGGGTCGGGCCGGACTCCGCGCAGGACGCCGAGCAAGAGCGGCGTGAACGTCGAAGGGTTCGTCGCGGTGTCCTCGATGCCGAAGACCGCGTAGAACGTCGTCGGGCTGAGCGAATAGAGGTTCGAGAAAGTGTAGGGCCCGCCGTCGTCGTTGACGGTGAAGAAGGCGACCGCGCCGGCGAACGGCGGCAGCGCGTAGATGCCGCTGCGGGCGATCGAGACGCGGGCCACCGCCTTCTGCGTCGGCGACAGGGCGGTGCCGGGGGCGAGCTTGAAACCGAAGACGTGGCCTCCGACGGTGGCGGGCCGCAACGGTTGCGGCGGGGGCGGCGGTGGATCCGGCGGCGGCGGCGGCGCGCCCGCCGGACCCTCGAGGGCGACGGTGAGATTCGAAGTGCCCACCTGGTCGATGGTGATCGAGTCGTACTGGTCCTTGACCGCGGTGACCTGCGCGGGAAGGACGAGGCGGTCGTCGGAGAAAGTCACCTGGCCATTGGCGTCGGTGAGCCCGGTCAGGGCGGTTCCATCGTGAAGCACGACCTGCACAGTCGCGCCCTGCACGCCGCCGGTCTTGAACGCGCTGTCCTCGAGGACGGTGACGTTGAGCACGCCAAGGAGCGGGCCGCCGCTGCCGCCGCCCTGTTCGAGCGCGGGATCGAAATACGTGAAGGCGTTGGGCAGCGTGAACCCGCCGACGACGACGGGTTTCGCGCCGGGAGTGCCCGGCGGCGTCAGCGCCGTCGCCTGCGTGGGCGAGATCAATTGCAGGCCGGTCACCGGCGCGCCGCCGACGCTCGCCGAGATCGCGGCCGTAAACCCGCGCCCATACAGCGAAATTTTGGTTCCGCCCGCCTGCGCGCCGAGCGCGGGCGACACCTGCGTCAGCGAGGTCGGCGCGGTGTACGTGAATGCGCCGGCCAACCGCGCCGAAAGCCCGCCGCTGACCACCATCACGTCGGCGGGACCGGGCGACCCCGCAGACGTCGTCGCCGTCACCGACCCGTCCGTCGCTCCCGCAACCGGCGCCTCCAGCGCGCCGATGAATACCTGGGCGTTCGCCAGTCCGGCGCCGGCGATCGTCACCTGGGTTCCGCCGGCCGCCGGTCCCGAGGCCGGCGAGATCGACGCGACGGCGAGCGGCGGATCGTAAGTGAATGCGGCATTCAGCGTCTGCGACGCGACTTGCACGTCCACGGCGCCCGGCGCGGCCCCGGCGGGGAGATCGACGTCGAGCTGCACGTCGCTCACCGGATGGACGGACGCCGGCGTGGTACCGAAGGCGGCGCTGGTGACGCCGGTCAGACCGGTCCCGTAGACGTGCACCACGATCGCGCCGGCGAGCGGGCCGTGCGAGGGTTGCACCCCGTAGGCAGTAGTGGCGCCGCCCGGATCGGCATAGACGAGACCCCCGGCGAGCGTGGCTCCATCGACCGACACGTCGACCGCTCCGGCGGGATGAGCGGGAGCGAACAGCGCGAGGTGCTGATCGTCGACCCATTCCGAGGGCGCGGCGGCGCCGTCGATTCTCGCCGTCGAGATCGCGCTGAAGCCGGCGCCGGCGATCACGAGCTTGTCGCCGCCGGTGGTCCCGACGACGCCCGGCGAGACGGAGTCCACCCGCAGCGCGTCCTGGTAGACGAATCCGCGCCGCAATTGGCCCATGCCGTCCGGTGAGAGCGCGAGGACGTCGGCCCCACCCTCGCTCCCGGGCGGCGTGCTTCCGGTGGCGGTCTGCGCATCGACGATGGAGAGCCCGATCAACTCGCGCCCGCCGATCGTCAAGAGCAGGTCGGACGTGAATCCCTGTCCGTGGACGGTGATGGACGTGCCGCCCAGTGAAGGGCCGCGAGCGGGCTCCACGGCGGTCACCGCGATCGGCGTGACGTAGCGGTAACAACCCGCGCAGGCCCCGGTCCCGTTCGGATTGGTGACCTTGACGTCGACCGACCCCGGCGCACCGGCAGGGGCGATCACCTCGACGCGGTTGTCGTCGATCACGTTCACGTTGGTGGCCGGCGTGCCGCCGAACGTGACGGTCGTCCGGCGGCTCACGTCGCTGCCGCCGCGCACGGCGAAGCCGACGAATCCGGAGCCGCTGACGAGGACGGTCTCGCCGCCTTTCGTCTTGCCGGTGGCCGGAAGCGCCACCCTCACTTTCACGGTGATCGGCGCGCCGGGCCCGCCGTCGGCGTTGCCTCCGGCCGTGGTCGTGCCGCCGTCGGCCTGCTCGCCGGCGTCGAGGCCGCCGTCCAGCGCGCTCGACTCGTGGCCGCAGGCGCAGAGCAGGAACGCGATCAGGGCCCCGCGCGTCATGGCAGCG
>JAIVGS010000316.1 GCA_020201435.1 Myxococcales bacterium | reverse complement strand
TCGGCGGGGCGTTCGTGGCCATCCTCGGCGGCGCGTTTTCGCTCCTGATGGTCAAGGCGTTCATCTCGGACAAGGGGCAGGGGTTCGTCGATCTCTCCGGGCTCGTCGTCGGCGGCATCGTGCTGGCGATCGGGCTGGCGTTGATCGCGGTCGGCCGCAAGCGGGCGCGGGTCGAGGCCGAGAACGACGAGCGCAACTTCTCCGACATGGCGATGGCGCTGGCGCGCAAGAACGGCGGGCAGGTGATGGTCGACGCGGTCTGCAAGGCGAGCGGCCTGTCCAAGGACGAGGCCACCGCGCGGATGCGGCAGCTCACCGGTCGCGGGCTCTTCGACCTCGATTTCGACGGAAACGGCCAGATGGTCTGGAAGCTCTCGCCCGATGCAGGGCGCGCGCAGCTGGCGGAGATGGCCGGCCGGGGCGGATGAACCCTCACAGCGCCTTCGTTCTTTTCATCGTGGCGCTGGCGGGTGCGTGCAAGCCCGCCGTCAAGGGCCTCTGCTCGGGTCAGAAGGATTGCCGGACGGGGGCGTACTGCTCGCCGGACGGGATCTGTCTTTCGGTCCCGCCGCTCGCGATCTCGGTCTTCGTTCCGCCGGCGTCGGGCGCGATCAACGGATGGGTCCCGCGAACGAGCGGGAACCTCGAAGTCCGCGCCACGATCGAAGACGGCGGCGCGGGGGCGCCGCAGGGGGCGATGCTCACTTTCGATGCCTGTCCGGCGTCGGCGCCGTGCAGCTATCCGGGAACGATCGTCTCCCAGACCGGCGGGATCACTGTGTTTTCTTTCGACGTGCCGCGTTTCGCGCAGGCCGCCGGTTCGGAGGCGCCGATGTCGGTGACGGTGACCGCCACCGACGTCGCCGGCAAAGAGGGTCAGGGCAAGACCTCGCTGCACATCGACGACGCGCCGCCGCAGATTGCCCCGATCGCGCCCGTCACCGCCGGTGTTACGGGCGAGGACGGCAAGACCTGGTTCACCGGCGGCAACGGCGCACCGGATGTCGAGATCTCCGATCCCTATGCCGACAGCGGCGCGGGCGTCGCGTCGCTGACGCTGCACCTGACCGACCCGGACGTGGGCGGGCCGGATCCAGCGCCGGCGCCGCAGCCGGACGGCAGCGTCCATTTCGTCTTGTCGCCCAGGCGGGTCCACGGACGTGAGGGGGCGATGAGCTTCCTGCTGACCGCCAAGGATCAGCTGCAGCACCAGTCGCAAGCTCCGGGGGCGATCCTGGTCGACGCGCTGCCTCCGACCGTGACGCAGCCGCACGTCGACTACGGCACCGCGACTCCCGATCTGGCGACGATCTGCAATGCCTCCGACGACCCGATCAGGTTCCTTTGCGGACGCCAGGCGCAGACGCACGTGCTGCCCGACGACACGGTGACCGCGTCCCTCGACATCACCGACTGCGGCTCGGGGATCCAGGCGTCGGCGCAGCCGGACGCGACCGCGGCGGGGGGTACCAAGACGCTCCCTTTGTCGCAGGACAATCCGGCGAGCGCGTCGGCTTGCGTGAACGGCAATCGCACCCATCACTACAAGTTTCAGCTCGACGGGACGAAGGTCGTTCTTCCGGCTGTCGACGCGACCGGCACGGCGTACGTGCAGCTCGGCGGAAACGCGGTCGATCGCGTCGGCAACGCGTCGGCGAGCGTCGCCAACGGCGGCACGAGCGGCGACGGGCTGGCGCTCGTGTCGCTGTGGCGGTGGAAGCGGAAGCTGAACGGCGCCGCCACCGGCGGGCCGGCGCTGCTGCCGGGGAACGGGGGGCAGCGGCAGGCGGCCCTCGCCACCGACGCGGGCAACGTGTACGTGCTGCCGGCCGACGGATCGGCGCCGGCGACACCGGCGAGCGCGAGCGGCATCGCCGGCGACGTCGCGACCGGCGCGAACGGAAACATCTACGGCGTCACGAGCACGGTCCTGTACATCGTGGTCGCGGGTTCGGCGTCGTCGTGCCAGAGCCAGAGCGGGGCGACGCTGGGATTGCCGCCCGTGATCGGCGCGTGGGGTCTCGGCTCGGCAACTGGCGAACAGGCGCTGGTGCTCGCCTCGTCGCACTCGGGCACGAACAACCTGTTCGCCTTCCGTTACGACAGCGCGCCCACGCAGCAGCAATGCGTTCGCGATTCGGCGGCGCCGGCCCTCACCACCGGCGAGCCGTTCATCGGTGCGACCGCCACCTCCACGACGCTCTACGCAGGCCACCAGAAGGGCTTCACCTCGTATACCGTCGCTTCTCCGACGACGTCGGTCTCGTACGACACCGCGCTCGTCGCGACCGGCGCGCCGGCGCTCGGCGGCACGCCTGTCTTCGCGGAGAGCACGAACCGCAAGCTGCACTCGACCCAGCAGAGCACCGCGACGCCCTGCAGCGCATTGACGCCGTGCTGGACCGACGCCGCGCCGGGCTTCGCCCCGGCTCTCGCGGCCGCTCCGCTCTCGACGCCGGTGTTCGGTCTCGGCGCGGTCTGGACCGTCGACACCAATGGAACCGTCTACAGCTACTCGCAGTCGAGCGGCGTGCGGGAGTTCGCCCCGGTGGCGCTGGGCGTCGCCGCGTCGCCGCCGGTCCTGCTCGCCGATGGCTCGGCCCTCGTCGTGCAAGGGGATTGCGGCGTCACGGTCGTCTCGGCCGGCGGCACGGCGCGCTCTCTGGGAAAAGTCTGTAGCGCAGGGGCCTTCGCCGCCACGCCGTTTACGCCGGCGATCGACGATCGAGGAAACGGAGAGGGCGTCGCTTATGTCGGCGGCCTCGGCGGATGGGTGTACGCGATGCAAACGCCGGCGGCGCCGCTTGCCGCCGGAGCGACGGCCTGGCCTCGGCCGGGGCGCGACTCGTGCAACAGCCGGAACGCGGGGTCGTCGTGTCCTTGAAGGCCGCGGCGCTCATCGCGTTGGCGTTCGGCTGCGCGCATGGGGCGGCGCCGGTGTCGCATCAGCTCAAGCCCGACTCCGACGCGATCGCCGAGGCGAAGGATTCGTTCGAGCCCGAACGATACGTGAGCGCGCGGGCGTACCAGCACTATCTCGACGCGCTGCTCGCGCGGGGCGCGGACGACTACGCGACCGCCGCGTCGGAGCTGCGCGAGGCGCTCCTCTACGACGCGGAGTCGCCGCACCTGCACACCGTTCTCGCCGAGGTGCTGCTCAAGCAGGGGCGCGTCGCGGACGCCGAGGAGGAGCTGCGCACCGCGCTCTCGCTCGATCCCGCGCACGCGCCGGCGCGGCTGTTGATGGCGCGGATCGCGGAGGCGCGCGATCGGCCGGTCGAGGCGCGCAACCACCTGCGCGCCGCGATCGAGGGTGCGCCGCAGGACCCGGACGCATACCGCGAGCTGGTGCGGATGGAGCTCGCGCTCGGCGATCTGGCGGCGGCGGAGGAGGTCGCGGGGAAGCTGGCGGAGGCGACCCGGAGCGCCCAGCAACAGGCGCAAAAGCAGCAGCACGACGAGGAGCCGGACGAGTCGCGTGGCGCGGAGCTGGTGACGGCCGATCGGATGCGCGAGCAGGCCGCCGGCGCATGGGTGGACGTGGCGCGGGCGATGATCCAGCGGCACGACGACGGCGGCGCGCAGCGCGCGTTCGCCCAGGCGCGGGCGGCGCAGCCGTCGGACCCGGAGGCGCTCGCTGCGGAGGCGTCGTTCCTCGAGTCGCAGCGGAAGTTCGCCGGGGCCCGGGAGCTGTATCTGCGGCTGCTCGCGCAGCGGCCGGAGGCGCCGGAAGTGCTCGCCTCGCTGGCGCGGGTGGCGCTCGAGGAGGGCGACCTCGACACTGTCACCGCGCATGCGCGCAAGCTGCTCGGGCTGGCGGCGGAAGTGCCGCCGTGGGACGGGACGACGACCGAGCGCGACGAGGATCGGCGCGATCTCGCCGGCGCGCTGTTGCGGCTGGCAGTGCCGCTGCTCGGCGCGCGTCGGAGCGCGGAGGCGCAGGACGCGCTCGAGGGTGCGCTGCGGCTCTATCCCAATCACGCCGAGCTCGCGTTCTATCGGGCGATGGCGCTGGTGCAGCGCGGCCATCCGCGCGAGGGGGCGGCGGGGTTCGAGCAGGTGGAGAAGACGCTGCGGGCGCGCAAGGGCGATGCGCCGTCGCCGGAGCTGCTGGGCATTTCGCCGGAGGCGCTGCTGCTCGACGCGCGCGTGCAGGCGGCGCTGGCGCGCGGGAGGGCGGGGGAGACGCAGGAGTCGATGCAACGGTTGCGCGTATTGTTCGCCGAAAACCCGCAGGACGAGGCCGTGCCGCTCGCGCTGCTCGAGGCGTACGACCGCGCCGGGAGGGCGGCGGAAGCGGAGCAGATGCTGGCGGCGGCGGCACGGCAGCTGCCCGGGAGCGATTCGCTCCTCTATGCGCTCGGGAACGCGCAGGACCGCGCGGGGATGCGTTCGGTGGCGCTCGCGACGATGCGAAAGGTGCTCGCGCTGCAGCCGCAGCACTCCGGCGCATTGAATTATATTGGGTATACTTTGACGGAACAGGGCGGGTCGGCGGAGCTGCGGGAGGCGGAGAGGCTGCTGGCGCGCGCCGTCGAGTTGCGGCCGGACGACGGCGCGATCGCCGATTCGTACGGGTTTTGCCTCTTGAAGCTGGGGCGGAATGCCGAGTCGCTGGTCGAGCTGAGGCGCGCGGACAAGCTCGCGCCCGGCGATCCGGTGATCCTCAGCCACCTCGGCGACGCGTTGCTCGCGGCGGGGAAGCGCGCGGAGGCGCTGCAGGCGTTTCACGACGCGCTGGGCCGGTTGCAGCCGGCGGCGGGGACGCATCGGGTTCGCAAGCCCGCGTCGGCCGCTTTCGATCCTCCCGATCGGCTGCCGGAGCCCGGCGACGCGAAGGTCCGCTCCGAGCTCTTGCAGAAGCTCAAGGCGCTGAATTCGTCTCCTTGACTGCGTGGCGGTCCCGTGTTCTGAGGGCGCGTAGCCTTTCGAGGTGCGATGGCGTCCGACATCCAGACCGACGAGGGATTCTTCAGCGCCCGCGATGGGTTGCGTCTCTTCTGGCACACCGCGCGGGCGGCTGCGCCGGTCGCGCACGTCGCCGTGGTCCACGGGTATGCCGAGCATCTCGGGCGGCACACCGAGATCGCGCGCGCGCTCGTCGACGCCGGGTACAGCGCGCACCTGCTCGACTGCCGCGGGCACGGCCAGAGCGGCGGGAAGCGCGCGCACGTCGGCGCGTTCGAGGAGTACCTCTCCGATCTCGAGCTGTTTCTCGGCCGGATTCGCGAGCAGGCGGCGGGGTCGCCGGTGTTCATCCTCGGCCACAGTCACGGCGGGTTGATCGCGGCGCGGTACCTGCTCGACAAGCCGAATGCGGTGCGCGGGGTGATCCTGTCGTCGCCGTATTTTCGATTGAAGCTGCAGGTGTCGCCTTTGAAGATCATGGCCGGCAAGCTGATGGCGCGGATCCTGCCTTCGCTGCCGATGAAGAACGAGCTCAAGGCCGAGCAGCTGACGCGCGACGTGGCGATCCAGAATGCGACCAGGGCGGATCCGCTGTACCAGCAGATCGCGACCCCCGGGTGGTTCACCGAATCGAGCGGCGCGCAGGAGACGGTGATGCGGCGGGCGACAGAGTTCGTC
>JAIVGS010000145.1 GCA_020201435.1 Myxococcales bacterium | reverse complement strand
CGGCATCACTCCGCGCGTTTCACGGCAAAAAGTAACGCGCGGCCTGAAGGCAGTGTCGCTCAACGTCGCGCGCGACAGCTGGCGTGGGGGATGGGGGCCTCGGCGACGAGTTCAGAAATCGCGATCCGAAGCGTTCGCGAAGGGGACCACCAAGCGATTTCTGCATGTCTGAGGAGGCAGCCCCCATCCCCCCACGCCAGCGGCTCCGAAGCGGCTCATCCCTTCCGGCGCAACGCCCGCACGCGGTCGAGCAGCGACTCGAGGAATTTCACCGGGTCCTTCCTCGACGGCATCGGCGCGAACGACGCGCCCACCGCCTTCGCCGAGCGCGGCGGCACTTTCGCCGGTCCCGCCCCCGGCGCCGTCACCGGCGCGAGCTTCTCCGCCTGCCCGAGGTCCGCTTTGGTCGTCGGCCTCGCCAGCGCCCGCAGCTCCTCGAGGCGCTCGCGCAGCAGCTCGTTCTTCGGGTTCGCCGCGTACGCCCGCTCGTACGCCGCCGCGGCGTCGTTGAACCGGCCGGCGCTGGCGTGCATCTCGCCGAGCTCGGCGTCCGACAGCGTCCCGTGCTCCGGGTCAGGCTCCTCCGGCTCCGCCCGCCGCCGGCTGACGAGCTCGCTCGGCTGCAGCAGCGCCCGCACCGACTCCATCCGCTGGCGCACCCGCTCGTCGTCGGGCTGCTGCGCGAGGTATGCGTCGAAGTGCTCGAGGGCGACGAGCAGCTCGCCTCGCCGCACGGCCCGCTCCGCCCGCTGTTCCAGCTCCGCCGGACTCATCAAGCCCGCAATGTAACAAAAAACCGCTCAGGCCAGCGCGGCCTCGACCGCCGCCGCAAGCTGCTGGCGGGTGAAGGGCTTGTGCAGCACCGCCGCCGGGTGCAGCGGCTCGAGCCGCTCGGCCAGCTCGTTCTCCGCGTAGCCGCTGAAGAACACGACCCGCACGGCGGGGTCGATGGTCCGCAGCAGCGCCAGCGTCTCCTCGCCCGAGAGGTGCGGCATCGTCAGATCGAGCACGACCGCGTTCACCGTTCCACCGCGCAGCTTGAAGATCTCCGCCCCCTGCTCACCGTCGGACGCCTCGAGCACGTCGTATCCCATCGCCGAGAGCAGCCGCGCCGTCGCGACGCGCACGTGCTCCTCGTCGTCGATGACGAGGATGGTCCCTCTGCCGCGGGACGCCGACGGCTCGCCCGACTTCGCCGGATACGCGCGCGCCCCCGCCGCCGGAAGCAGCACGTCGAAGCGCGTTCCCCGCCCCGGCGTGGAATCGATCCGCAGCGCCCCGCCGTGCCCGCGGACGATGCCGAGCACCGCCGCGAGCCCGAGCCCGCGGCCGGTCGACTTGGTGGTGAAGAACGGATCGAAGATGCGCGAGCGCACCTTTTCGTCCATTCCCGTACCCGTGTCGGAGACGGTGAGGCGGACGTAGCGTCCGTCGGCCAGCCGCTCACGGCCGACCAGATCGCCGCCGCCCTCCGCGCCGACCTCCTCCTCGCCGAGGCCGACGGTGACGTCGCCGTCGCGCTCGCCGATCGCCTCGGCAGCGTTGAGCACCAGGTTCATCACCACCTGGTGCATCTGCGACGGGTCGCCCTGGACGGTCGGCAGGTACGGCGGCTCGTCGATCCGCAGCGCGACCTTCTTCGGGATCGAGCTGCGCAACAGGTTCGCGATCTCCCGCACCTGCTGGCGCAGATCGAGCGGCCGGATCTCGAACCGCCCGCGGCCCGAATACGCCAGCATCTGGCGCGTCAGGTCGGCCGCGCGATGCGCCGCCCCGACGATGTCGTCGATCGGCTCCCGCACCGGATGGCCGTCCGGCAGCCGCGCCAGCGCGACCGCCGCGTTCCCTTGGATCACGGTCAGCAAGTTATTGAAATCATGAGCGATTCCACCCGCGAGCACGCCCAGGCTCTCGAGCTTCTGGGTCTGCAGCATCTTCTCCTGGATGCGGGCACGCTCTTCCTGCGCCCGCTGCCGGGCGGTCACGTCGATGCCGATCGCGACCACCTGATCGATCCCGCCGCCCTCGGCCCGGACCGGGCTGAAGTGCACCTCGGCGATCCGGCCGTTCGGCCGCGGCAGCAGCGCGGAGAACGCCTCGCCGGTCAGTGCCCGCCGGAGCGTGCCGAGAATGCCCGGGTCGTCGCGGTACTGCTCGAAGAGCGTCTCGCCGGCCGTCAGGCCGACGTCGCGCAGCTGCCCGCCGGCGCTGTACAGGACCCGCCCCTGGCCGTCGAAGCTCACCACCGCGAACGGCCCCCGGTCGAGCAGCGCGGTCAGCCGCTCCTCCGCGAGCCGCGTCCTTTCGGCCTGCTCGTCGAGCGCGCGGCGGCTCTTGACGACCTCGGTGACGTTGGTGCCGACCACCACCAGGGAGCCCTCGGCCTGCACCGGATGGACGAGCAGATCGAACCAGACGTCATCGCGGCCGGCCAGCTCGACCTCGACCTCGTGGAGGACGGCCGCCTCGCCGGTCTGGAGGACCCGCTCTGCCAGGGCCCGGAACTGAAGCGACTGCGCGGTCACGGTGCCGAACGCGTCGCCGACCTGGATCCGCGGGAACAGCTTGCGGAACAGCTCGTTCATCCACGTGTAGCGCAGCTCCGGGCCGCTGAGCAGAACGACGGTTGCGGGCGCCTTGTCGAGCGCGGCGAGGATCCGGCGATCCATTGCGCCGGCGGTATACCCCATTCACGGTACAAGGACAGGGAGCGGCGGCGGCAACAGTCCGCGGCTGCGACTCTCCAGCGCGAGTTGCTGCAGTCCCTCGATCGCGCTCGGATAGCGCGGCGAAAAACCGAGCGAGCGCAGCCGCTGCGTGTCGTACCAGCGATCGGCCGAGAGCTGCTCGAGCAGATCGGGCTCGAGCCTGGGCGGAGCGAGCGGCGGCTGGCCGGCGTACGCCCGCCGCCAGGCGCGCGCGATCCGGCGGTTGAGCGGCCGCCACAGGACCCACGAGGGCAGATGGCGGGCCAGCCAGAGGCCGAAGCGCGCCGGCCGCGGCGAGTACCAGAGCCGGCCGGCCTCGTGCGCGCCGACCGCCTGCAGCACGGCGCGAGCGAGCTCTTCGAGCGGCAACGGCACGTCGTCGGCGACGTTGAACGCGCGGCCGTCATGGGCGGCGGCCTCGTCGCCGACCAGCACCGCCGCCTGCGCGACATCGTGCGCATGGACGGTGTGGACGATCGGGCCGCGCCGCGGAATCCACAGCGCCCGGCCGGCGCGCGCCGCGAGCGAGGCGATCGCGAGCACCACCGCGAGCCCGCGGCGCTGGCGGGGACCGTACGTCAGCGCCGGCCGCAGCACGACGAGCTTGAGTCCCCGCGTGCGCCGCCAGAGAAAAGCCTCGCGCTCGACCGCCCAGCGGGTCTCGCCGTGCGCGTCGACCGGGAGCTTCACTTCGCCCTCCTCGCAGGGCAGGTTGCGCGGCCGGCCGTAGACGGTGGTGCTGGAGAGGAGCAGGAAGGGCGCGCCGGCCTCGAGAGCGGCCGCCATCGCGGCCCGCGCGGTGGCGAGCGCTTCCTCGCGCTCCTCGGCGCCGGGGAATGCGGCGTGCGCGACGAGCGAAGCGCCCTTGGCCAGCGCGGCCGCCTGCAGCGCACCCTCGGGCTGCGACAGCTCGACGAACGCCACCTGGGCTCCGGCGGCGCTGGCGACATCGAGGTCGCTGCCCGGCTTGTCGAGGGCGCGCACCTCCCA
Source organism: Myxococcales bacterium (assembly GCA_020201435.1). Classification (GTDB taxonomy): domain Bacteria; phylum Myxococcota; class Myxococcia; order Myxococcales; family 40CM-4-68-19; genus 40CM-4-68-19. Next base: position 6,830 of record JAIVGS010000145.1, on the reverse strand, counting down.
CCCCGACTGTGCGAAGGCCTCGCACAGGTGAGAGCCGATCAGGCCCGCCGCCCCGGTGATCAGCGCCGCGCGCACGTGCTTGATCTGTCACGGCGATCCGCGCGCCGCAACGGCTTACATGTGGGTGCGGCGCGCTCCTTTCCTTCCTTTCGCGTCCCGGCACCGCCCCGTTATGCTGACCGCCTGACGCCGGGGATGGTGCTCTTGGTCGACGGTCTGGAAACCCTGCTCCTCGAGCGATCGCCGGACTTCCTGGTGGTCCTCGACGGCGCGCTCAAGGTCGTACATGCCAGCGCAGGGTTGCGGTCGGCGGTGCCGATGGTGCAGCCGGGGGCCGATTTTCGCGCGTCGCTCGACGAAGGCTCCCAGGAGCGGCTTCGGCAGGCGCTCTCGATCGACCGGGAGGTCACGTCCGCGCTCCCGCTCGAGCTCGTCCATCGCGGAAAAGAGCGACTGATTACGACTGCTTACCGCTTTTTTGGGATGGAGCGGCCGTACACTGGCGGGGTCGGTCGGGAGGCGCCGTCCTCGGCGGAGCTGATCGATCAGGTCGAGGTCCTGCGGCGCCGGTATCACGAGTCGGTGTCGCAGCTCGCGTCGCTGACGGGGCGTTTGCGGGAGCTGGCGACGATGGATTCGCTGACCGGCGTCCTCAACCGGCGGGCGTTCCTCGACCACGCGGACGGGGAGTGGGTCCGGCATCGGCGGCACAATCACGCGCTGTCGTGCGCGATGGTCGACGTCGACGGATTCAAGAAGATCAACGACACGTTCGGGCACGCGGCGGGAGACGCGGTGCTGGCGCACATCGGGACGTTGCTGCGGGCGACGCTGCGGGCGAGCGATCTGCCGGCGCGGCTCGGGGGAGACGAGTTCGCCGCGCTGATGCCGGAGACGGACATCGCGGGGGCGGCGTCGCTCGGGGAGCGGCTGCTGGGGCGGGTGCAGCAGCGGCCGCTCAGCGTGCTCGACCAGCATCTCGTGACGTCGTTGTCGATCGGGATTGCGGCGGCGAAGGGGTGCAACAGCGTGGAGGAGCTGCTGGCGAAGGCGGACCGGGCGCTGTATCGGGCGAAGAAGGAGGGGAGGGCCCGCGTCTGCATCGCCGCGTGATTTGGCGTGATTTGGGGACACTCGATGGGGACACTCGATTGGGACACTCGATTGGGACAGTCATCGAGAACGAGAAAGAGAAGGAGAACAGAAAAACCTTAGCTCGCTGCGCTCGCGCTTTTCGGTGATATCCGTCGTCTGTTCGGCATCGTTTCGGCCTCCCGGCCTTCGGCCTTTCTGTGAGGAGGCCGAAACGATGCCGAACGAGACGACTCTCTTGATTCACGAAAAACTCATTGCATGGCAGGTCGCTTGCGCGCTGCTGCGATTGGTCTGCGAGGCGCGGATTTCCGACGCAAGATTACGCGATCAGGCGATGAGGGCCGCTCAAAGCGCGTGTCTCAACATCGCTGAGGCGAATGGCCGGTTTTCGTTGGCGGACCGCCGCCGCGTGTTTGCGATCGCACGTGGTGAAGCCACTGAAGCGGCGGGTGCAGTCCAGATCGCGGCTATTTCAGGGGCCTGCACTGAATCCGCCGCAAACGAAGCGCGGCGACTCGGTGGGCGGGTCGCCGCGCTGCTCACCGGATTGATTCGTTAGTCTTTTTCCGATTGTAGGCGCAGTGACAGCCGAAGGCTGGCGCGAGCCTGGTCCTTCTCGTTCTCCTTCTCGTTCTCCTTCTCCTTTTCCTTCTCGGCCTTACGCGTGCGCCTGCGGCGTCTCGCCGCCGCTCGGAGGCGGCTCCGCCGGCGGCGGGTTCTTCTCCGCCTTGGCGAACGGGTCCTCTTCGAGGGCCGACCGCAGCACGTCGTCCATCGAGTGGGCGAAGATGAATTCCATCTCCTTCTTCGCCTGCTCGGGGACGTCGACCAGATCCTTCTTGTTCCGCTCGGGCATGATGATCCGCTTGATGCCCGCTCGATGAGCGGCGAGGACCTTCTCCTTGATTCCGCCGACCGGCAAGACGAGGCCGCGCAGCGTGGCCTCGCCGGTCATCGCCACGTCGCCACGGACGCGGATTCCGGTCAGCAGCGACGCGAGCGCGGTGAAGATCGTCACGCCCGCCGACGGGCCGTCCTTCGGGATCGCCCCGGCCGGGAAGTGGATGTGGATGTCCTGCTTCTCGAGGAACCGCGGGTCGATGCCGAGCTTGGCCGCCTTGTTGCGCGTGTACGACAGCGCGGCCTGGCAGGACTCCTTCATCACGTCGCCGAGCTGGCCGGTCAGCGTGATGCCGCCCTTGCCCTGCATCCGCGTGCACTCGATGAAGAGCAGGTCGCCGCCGGCGGCCGTCCAGGCGAGGCCGGTCGCGACGCCGGGAAGCTCGGTGCGCTCGCTCGTCTCGACGTAGAACTTCTCCGGCCCGAGGATGATGTCGAGGTCCTCGGCGCTGATCGTCCGCTTGGCCTGACTACCTTTCGCTACATCGACCGCCACCGCGCGGCAGACGTCGGCGATGGTCCGCTCGAGGTTGCGGACGCCGGCCTCACGCGTGTAGCTGGCGATGATCTTCGACAGCGCCGCGTCCGACAGCTCGATGTTCTCGACCGAGAGCCCGTGCTCCTTGACCTGCTTCGGGATCAGGTGGTTGCGGGCGATGTGCACCTTCTCCTCGAAGGTGTACCCGGGCAGCTCGATGACCTCCATGCGGTCTCGCAGCGGCGGCGGAATCGGGTCGAGCTGGTTCGCCGTGGCGATGAACATGATCTTCGAGAGATCGTAGGGCACGTCGAGGTAGTGGTCGGAGAACGAGTTGTTCTGCTCCGGGTCGAGAACCTCGAGCAAAGCCGCCGACGGGTCGCCGCGGAAGTCCGCGCCGAGCTTGTCGATCTCGTCCAGCATCATCACCGGATTGATCGTTGCCGCCTTCTTCATGCTCTGGATCACCCGCCCGGGCAGCGCGCCGACGTACGTGCGCCGATGGCCGCGGATCTCGGCCTCGTCGCGCACGCCGCCGAGACTGAGCCGGACGAACTTGCGCCCGGTGGCCCGCGCGATGCTCTGCCCCAGCGACGTCTTTCCGACGCCCGGAGGCCCGACGAGACACAGGATCGGCCCCTTCATGTCGTTCTTGAGCTTGCGGACCGCGAGGTACTCGAGGATGCGCTTCTTCACCTTGTCGAGCGAGTAGTGATCGTGGTGGAGGACGCCACGGGCATTCTCAACGTCGAGATTGTCGTCGGTCTTCTTGGTCCACGGCAGGTCCGCGATCCACTCCAGGTACGTCCGCGCGACCGTGTACTCCGAAGACGCCGTCGGAATGCTCTTCAGCCGGTTGAGCTCCTTGTTGGCGACCTTCTCGACCTCGGGCGGCAGGCCGATCTTCTTGAGCCGCTCGCCGAGCTCGTCGAGCTCCTCTTCCTCTTCACCGAGCTCGCCCAGCTCCTCCTTGATCGCCTTGAGCTGCTGGCGCAGGTAGTACTCGCGCTGCGTCTTCGACATCTCGCCTTTGACCTGCGAGTCGATCTTCGATGATAGTTTGAGGATCTCGCGCTTGCGGTTGAGCAGTTCAAGGACGAGCTTCATCCGCTCCTTCAGGTCGACCGTCTCGAGGACCTGCTGCTTCTCCTCGATCGGCACGTCGACGTTGGCGGCGATCAGGTCGGCGAGGTGCCCCGGCTGGGTGATGCTCTCCACCAGCTCGGTCGCGGCCGCCGGCAGCTCGGGCATCATCTCGATGACCTCGCGAGCCAGCTTTTTCAGATTGATTCCAAGGGCTTCGACCTCGACCTCGTCCATCGAGGACTTGTCTTCGACGGCCTCGATCCGCGCCTTCAGATACGGGTGCTCCTGGACCAGCTCGACCACCCGGAAGCGCGCGAGGCCCTGGACGACCAGCGAGTAATTGTCCTCGCCCATCTTGAGGAGCTTCACGATCCGCGCCACGGTCCCCATCTGGTGGAGGTCGGCTGCGCCGGGATCCTCTTCCTCGGCCTTCCGCTGGGTGACGACGCCGATCACCTGATCGTCACGGACGGCGTCCTTGATCAAGGCGATGGTCTTCTGCCGCCCGACCGCCAGCGGCAACACGCCGCCCGGGAAGAAGACGCTGTTTCGCAGCGGAAGGATGGGGAGGACGGGCGGAATGTCCTCCTTGTTGATGAGCCCCGGAGCGGCTGGGGTGACGACTTTGCCTTTCTCGGACATCTGTTTTCTCCCCGTCCTGCGAAACTTGATTCTCCGTGTCTAACGGTAATTGCGCAATGTAGCCATATGGGGCGCTCTGGCAATACCCCGTACACGTACCAGAATGGCGGGAAAGGGGGACACGAAGGCGCCGCTGCGGCGCGGCCATCATGTCCCCGACTCGGCCATCATGTCCCTTACACATGCAGGCGCAGGCTTGACGGCACGGCGCGCCATCCAAACCTTGGCGCGGGTGAGGGTGGGGGCGCCGGTGCGGACTCGAAGTGTCACTTCATGCACGCTGCTCGTCTTCCTCTGCGCCTGCCAGAGCTACGTCGCGGTTCCTGTGCATCCAGTGACACTTGTCGCCGTCTCGCAGCGGTCGAAAGTGCGGGTGGCGACGAAAGCCGACGTCCTCCTGGTGGTGGACGACAGCCCTTCGATGTCCGGCAAGCAGCAACGACTCGCAGCCGCGCTGCAGAACTTCACCACCCAGCTCGACGGGCTGGTCCCGCCGATCGACTATCAGGTGGCGGTCACCACCACCACCGTTTCCGAGCGGCTCGGGGCCTGCGGTCCGGCGGGCGACCCTGGCGCGGCCAACCAATGCGACAGCGACTGGCAGGCCGGCGGATTCGCTTGCGACAGCGGCCTCGCCTGTTTCCGTTCGTTCGCCGCCGCGGGCCAGTTCCACGGGCCGATCCTGCAGCGAAGCCAGTTCACCGCCGCCGATTTCGCGGCAGCGCTGGCCTCGCAAGTCCGGGTCGGCGTCGGGGGCGCGCGGCAGCCGCAGGGCCTGGAAGCGATGAAGCTCGCGATCTCGCAGCCCGGCTTCCTGCGCGACGGGTCGAAGGTCGTGGTCGCGTTCTTCACCGACGCCGAGGATTGCTCCGACCCGTTCCATCGGCTTTCGATGCTGGTCAAGGACCCGTCGACCGGAAACGTCGTCGACCAGTGCGCGCAGCAGACCGCGGTCGGCTTCGCCGGCCCGTCCTCGCTGGAGCCGGTGGCGAACTACGCCAACTTCCTGCGATCGTTACAGAATTCCGATCACTCATCGAAGGAGATCGAGATCGGTTCGGTGGTCTCGCTCGCCGACGGGACGCAGGACCCCGGCGTCTGCGCCAACCCCGTCTGCGACACCGCGTGCGACGCGCGGCCGGCCTGGGACGCCTGCGAAAAGCGCTGCGATCAGGCTCCGACGTTCCAGATCTGCATGTCCGACTGCAACGCACAGTGCCATGCGTTCTGCGGCGGCCAGGTCCCGAGCCGCCGCTATCTCGAGCTCGCCTTTGCCTTCTCCGGCGTCGCCGCCAACGTCTGCAACGACGACGCCGCGCCCGCCCTCGGCAGGATTTCGGGGGTGATCGGCATTCCCAAGCAGATCCAGCTCCGCGCCCGCCCGTCGGCAGCCGCACTGCTCGTCGTCCGGGTCGAGCGCGGCGGCCGCTCGATCGAGTGCGCTCCGGGCCAGGATTACGACTTCGTCGACGCAACCGACGGGATGTTCGTCCACTTCGACGGCCAGTGCGTCCTGCAGCCGGACGACACGTGGGACATCCGGTATCTGACCAACAAGTAGGCGTCGCGGATCTGATTGCCCGGCCCTCTTGGCGGTGGTACCCCTTCGGGTCCCATGCACCTTCTCGCCCTCATTTTCCTGCTCGCGCAAAGTGCGCGGCCCGATTGGGCTGCGCGGTGGGACGAGCTGTGGAAGACGCGCGACCAGCCCGTCGCGGAAAAGGAGATGCAGAAGATCCTCGACGACCAGCTCGCGAAGGATTCGAAGTCGTTCGAGGCCAACTGGCGGCAGGCGAGCCTCTACAACTGGGACGCCAACGGCACCGAGGGCGAGCGGAAGGCCGAGCTGGGCAAGAAGGCGTGGGAAGCCGGCGACAAGGCCCGCGAAACCAAACCCGACGACGTCCGGGGCCATTACCAGGCGGGCGTCGGCGTCGGACTCTATTCCGAAGGCATCGGCATCCTCACCGCGCTCTCCCAGGGCATCGAGGGCAAGTTCCGCGATCGCATCCAGGCCGCGCTGAAGATCGACAAGGATTACCTCGACGGCGCGCCGCAGGTGGTGTGGGGCCGCTACTTCTTCAAGCTGCCGTGGCCCAAGCGCGACGTGGAAAAGTCGATCGAGGTTCTCGAGAGCGTGCTCGCCGGCCATCCCGACAACTGGCGCGGGAAGATCTACCTCGCCGACGCGCTCGCCGACGACGGCAAGGGCGCCGAGGCCAGGCGCATGGTCCAGGACGTCCTCGACGGCAAGGGAGGCCAGGATCCGCCCGAGGAACGGCGCCTCAAGGACATGGCGCAAAAATGGGTGGCATCGCACCAATAGGAGTCCATCATGGCAACCGCAGAACGGCACGTGAGCGCGATGCAGAAGCAGCGGGAGCTGACCGGCGTCCAGTCGGTGGCGCAGCTCTTCCGCAGCCGCCTCGCCATCGACGGCGGCCGAACCGCCGCCCGCCGCAAGGTGGTCGGCAAGTGGGAGGACGTGAGCTGGAACGATCTGAACGCCTCCGCGGAAGAGGTCGGCTGGGGCCTGGTTTCACTGGGCGTGAAGAAGGGCGAGATGGTTTCGATCCTCGCCGGCACGCGCGTCGAATGGACCGAGTGCGACCTCGGCATCGCGTTCTCC
>JAIVGS010000144.1 GCA_020201435.1 Myxococcales bacterium | reverse complement strand
CGTTCGGCCTGCCGGCGCTGATCGGCCTCGCCTTCGGCCGGCCCCTCGGCGGACTGCTCTGGGGCGGCATCCTGCGCCTGGTCATCTTCGACCATTGTACGTTCCTGATCAATTCCGCCGCGCACATCTACGGGAAGCAGCCTTACAAGGACGACGAGACGGCGCGCGACAGCTGGTGGCTCGACTTCTTCACTTTCGGCGAGGGCCACCACAACTTCCACCACGCGTTCCCCGGCGATTACCGGATTGGCCACAAGTGGTTCCACTTCGATCCGGCCAAGTGGTGGATCGCGACGATGGGGTTCTTCGGCCTGGCGTCACGACTGCACCGCACTCCGGATGCGCGGATCTCAGCGGGCGGAGACGTACCCGCCCGGGACCCCGTGGGGCGACACGACGAGCTGCCAGAGCTGCATGTAGCGCGCGCGGAAAGCGCCGGCGCTCTGCAGTAGGTAGTAGCGCCACATCCGGCGGAAGCGCTCGCCGTACTTCTCGCGCAGCTCCGGCCATGCGCTCTCGAAGTTCGCGTTCCACGCCATCAGCGTCGGGTCGTAGTCGGCGCCGAAGTTGTGCCAGTCCTCGACGACGAAGAGTCCTTCGATCGCTTTCGACAATTGCGCGATCGAGGGGATCACCGCGTTGGGGAAGATGTATTTGTCGGTCCACGAGTTGACGGCGGTCGACGACGTCGCGCTGCCGATGGTGTGCAGGAGCGCGAGGCCGTCGTCGGCGAGGCAGCGGCGGACGAGCTTCATGAAGGTTCGATAATTCTTGTACCCGACGTGCTCGAGCAGGCCGATGGCCACGACGCGATCGAACTTGCCGGTCGCTTCCCGCCAGTCCTGCTCGCGGATGTCGACCGTCAGGCCGGCGCACAATTCTCGGCCGAGGAGCACCTGCTCGCGCGATGCCGTCAAGGCCACGGCTTTCGCTCCATGTTTCTCGGCCGCGTATCTGGAGAATCCCGCCCAGCCGCAGCCGAGATCGAGCACCGACATCCCCGGCTTCAGCCCGATCTTGCGGCAGACGAGCTCGAGCTTCGCTTCCTGCGCCTCGTCGACGTTCTTCGCGCCCCAGCGCCAGTACGCGCAGGTGTAGAGCATCCGCTTGTCGAGCATCCGCTGGTAGAGATCGTTGCCGATGTCGTAGTGGCGCCGCACCGACTCGGCCGCGCGCGTTCTCGTCTGCCGGTTGAGGATCAGCGACTTCGCGATTTCTGCGGCATCGGTGAACGTCAGAACGATCTTCTCGTGCAACCGCGCCCGCAGCACTTTCGCGAACAGCTCGTCGAGCTGCGGGCTGTCCCACCAGCCGTCCATGTACGCTTCGCCGAGGCCGAGCGCCCCCTGCGCCAGGACGCGGCGGAAGAGCCGCTCGTCGTGGACGCGCATGTCCCAGGGGCGCGAGCCGTCGATCTCGACGTCGGCCTGCCTGAGCAGCTCGGCGAGGCGCCGCCGCCGAGCGGACGATTCGGTCTGGATCGCTTCAGCCATGGTTCTGCCACCATTCGATCGCGCGCCGCGCCGGCAGCGGTCGCGCCGAGAAAGCCATCGCAAACAGCCGGGGGATCAGCGGTGTGAGAAACCGGAGCGGCTTCTTCGGCGCCGCCGAGACCGCCGCGAGGATTCGATAATCGCGAAACATCGGGTGCGATTCGAGAAGCTTTCGATAATCGGAGCCGCCGAGGATCGCCTCCGCGCAGAGCCGGCCGGAGGTCACCGCCGGAAGGATTCCCTCGCCGGTGAGCGGATGCGCGAGGCCGAGGGCGTCGCCGGCGAGGTAGACGCCGTCGCGCGCGCAGTCGCGCAGATGGTCGGACCGGAAGAGGTAATAGGAGTGCCCCTTGACCGCGTCGAGCGCGGGGATCGGTCCCTTTTCCTCCTCGAAGAAGCGGCGCGCCTGCGACCAGGCCGGAAGCAGCGCCTTGGGATCGACGGTGCCGCAGCCGACGTTGGTCCACGACGACTTCGGGATGCTCCACGAGTAGCCGCCGAGATCGTCGTGCAACAGGATCTCCGGCTCGCCGTCGCCGCCGATGAACGGCGTCCGCGCCTCGAACTCGCGCTCCTGGGTCGCCACCGGCTTTCGCTCCTTGCGCGGAAAGAGCGTGCGCGCGACCGGGCAGTTCGTCCCACCGGCTCCGACCACGAAGCGCGCCCGGTACCGCCCGTCGATCACGAAGCCGTCCTGGCCGCGCTCGATCTTCTGCACCCGATGCTCGACCACCTCCGCGCCGCTGCGCCGGAGGAGGAAATCGTCGAACTCGACCCGCCGGATCAGCCACCCGCGGCAGCCCGGCGACCGCGTCTTCCCCGCGAAGTGCACGTGCATCCGCTTCCATTCCCAGATGCCGTGCGGATAGTCGCCGGGCGAAAGCCCGATCTGTTCCCAGACCGGCGGGCTCACCCATCCGGCGCAGAGCTTCACCCGCGGAAAGCGGGCGGCGTCGAGGACGGCGACCCGCATCCCGCTGCGCACCAGCGTCCGGGCGCAGTTGCTCCCGGCCGGCCCCCCCCCGACGACGATCGCGTCGAACGTTTCCATCCTGCCCGGAGCCTAGGTCTTCGCGCGAAAATCCGCCACGCCTCGGTCAGGGAGCGTCAGCTTGCGGATGGCGACGTTGCCCTCGAGTCCGATTGACCCCGCTGCGGGTTCCGTCGCAGAGTCTCGCGTCAGTTCTACACCCGCCCGGAGCCCACCACATGAAACGAACGTTCGTCACCCTCGGTATCGCCGCAGCGGCTGTGTTCGCCGCTCGCGCCGACAACACGCCTGAGCTGAACACCCGCCACCACTTCCCCGACAAGGCCCACGACGCGAAACCGGGCGGCGGCGCGAAGCCGAACAGCAACCTCGTCAACCACGGCGGCCCGGTGATCGCCGCGCCGCGCGTGGTCGCGATCTTCTGGGGCCCGTCCTGGAACACGGGCGGCGCCGACAACGCGACCGCGAAGCACATCGAGGCCTTCTTCGGGCAGTTCGCGACCTCGAGCCACCTCGACATGTTGCCGCAATACTCGAATGCCGCGTCGCAGGCGCCGAGCAACATGCTCAGCCACTCGGTCTACGACACCAGCACGCCGCCGACCAACGTCACCGATGCCGCCGTCCAGGCGGAGGTGCTCAAGGCGTTGAACGGCGCCGCGCCCGATTCGAGCACCATCTACGAAGTCTTCCTGCCGCCCTCGTCGTACTCGTCGGACGGCACCAGCACGTCGTGCGGCGGTCCGCACCTCGCCTACTGCGCGTACCACGGCCACTTCTCGAACGGCGGCCACGACATCAAGTACTCGTCGATGCCGTACCCGAGCTGCGGCGGCTGCATCTCGAACAGCTCCTGGACCGCCGGCCAGAACATCGATCACTTCAGCTGCCACGAGACGCGCGAGGCGATCACCGACGAGGATCTGAACGCCTGGTACGACCGCCGCGGAAACGAGGCCGACGACAAGTGCGCGTGGAGCCCGAACCCGTTCCTCGACGGGCAATACGGCTACCAGTACGAGTGGTCGAACGCGGCCGGAGGCTGCGTGAAGTAAGCCGTCTTTCTCGCACCTCGCCCGCGATCGTGGGGCGAGGTGCGAGGTTTCCCGAGATAAGACCTTAGTCTTACTAAAAAGATCGCGCCAGAATTTCGCTCAATCCGTCCGATGGGCGTAGCCTTGTCTCCGGGGGGGACTCGCCGGAGCCGAACTTGGCGCTGAATGGCAATCTGTCGGAAACGTCGTTCACCGACCTGATTCAGTTCTACAGCATCAGCCGCCAGACGGCGGCGGTGACGATCGTGTCGCCCGCCGGACCGGACCACGACGGGATCCTCTACATCGAGAGCGGCGACGTGGTGCACGCGCGCTTCGGCGAGCTGGAGGGCATCGACGCCGTCCGACGAGCGCTGAGGCTCAAGGAAGGCGAGTTCCACGTCGAGCTGAACAAGAAGTGCCAGGAGCGCACCATCTTCGAGCCGTGGAGCAAGCTGGTGCTCGAGGAGATGTGCGCGGAAGACGAGTTCAAAGTCGAGTCTGCGGCGCTCGACATCGATGTCGAGCCGCCGGAGGAGCAACCGATGCCGACGATCGCGAACGACCTGAAGGAAGGCCCGCGCTATTGCCCGGTGTGCAATCGGCGCTATCGCAGCGGCACCGTGTGCGTCGACGACGGCGCGCAACTGATCACCGGCACGCCGGCAGCGGGCGTGAGGACGCTGCCGAAGACGGTGCCGCCTCCTCCGCCGCCGAGCCGGAGAGGGCTCTACATCGGCCTCGGCGCCGCGGTCCTCGTCATCGGCGCCGCCGCCGGCTTCTTGCTCTGGCAGCGCGCCGAGTCGGAACGGCAGGCGCGCGCGGCAGCCCGCGCGGCCGAGGCCGCGGCGATGGCCGAGCAGCCAAAAGCGGCGAAACCGTCGGCGGTGCAGGGCGTGACCGACACCGAGATCACCCTCGGGATGAGCGCGCCGTTCTCCGGGCCGGCGAAAGAGCTCGGGCGCGGGATGAAGACCGGCATCGACATCGCGTTCGCCGCCGCCAACGACGCAGGCGGCGTCAACGGGAGAAAGCTGAAGCTGGTCGCGCTCGACGACGGCTACGAGCCGGACCGGACGACGGCGACGATGAAGGAGCTCAACGAGAAGCGGCAGGTGTTCGGCTTCATCGGGAACGTCGGCACGCCGACCGCGCAGGTGGCGGTGCCGTACGCGCTGGAGAAGAAGATGATCTTCTTCGGGCCGTTCACCGGCGCGGGCCTGCTGCGGCGCGATCCACCCGACCGCTACGTCTTCAACTACCGCGCCTCGTACGCCGAGGAGACCGCGGCGGCGATGAAGTACCTGGTCGAGATCAAGCGGATCAAGCCGCATGAAATCGCGGTCTTCGCGCAGCAGGACGGCTACGGCGACGCGGGCTTCAACGGCGTGGCCAAGATGATGCGCAAGTACGATCGCGATCCGGCCCAGACGCTGCGGGTCGGCTACCAGCGCAACACGTCCGAGGTTCAGGCGGCGGTCGACGGCATCCTCGGCTCGCGGCAGAAGATCAAGGCGATCGTCATGGTCCCGGCGTACAAGCCGGCGGCGAAGTTCATCGAGAAGGTCAGGGCCGAGCGGCCGGACATGATCTTCTCCAGCGTCTCGTTCGTCGGCGCGCAGGCGCTCGCCGACGAGCTGATGTCGGCGGGCCCGAAGTTCGCCGAGGGCGTGATCGTCACCCAGGTGGTCCCGCTGCCGACCAGCAAGTCCACCGCGGTGCTCAAGTACCAGGAGCTGCTGCCGAAGTACTCGGTGGGCGAGAAGCCGGACTTCGTCTCGCTCGAGGGATACCTCGCGGCTCAGCTGATGATCGAAGGGCTCAAGCGCGCCGGGCGCGACGTCACCATGGAGACGTTCGTCGACGCGCTCGAGGGGATGAAGGGGATCGACCTCGGCGTCGGGGCGACGATGAGCTTCGGCATGAGCGAGCACCAGGCGTCGCACAAGGTGTGGGGCACGATCCTGGATGCGAGCGGCAACATCCAGCCACTCGAGCTGGAGTGACGCGCACGGTCTTCGGCCACGGAACGGAAAAGGAAAAGGAAAAGCTGAGGGCGAGGGTTTGCGTTCAGCGGGAGTAGTCCGCTCCCCTGCCCCTGTCCTTCGCCCTGTGCGTTCCC
>JAIVGS010000143.1 GCA_020201435.1 Myxococcales bacterium | reverse complement strand
CTGCTGTACCACATGCTCACCGGGCGCGTTCCGTTCACCGCCGGCGCGCCGGTCGACATCATCCTCAAGCACCTGCACGAGGCGCCGGTTCCGCCGCGCGACGTGCGCCCCGACCTGAGCATCGCGCAGGAGCTCAGCGACGTCGTCGTGCGCTGCATGGCGAAGGCGCGCGAGGAGCGCTTCCAGTCGATGGACGAGCTCCTCGCCCAGCTCAAGGCGGTGCGCACCAAGGTCACCGGAGTGATGGGGCCGAGCTCGTCGCCGCCGCCGTACGACACCTCGCCGAACCTTCATCCGGTGAGCGGCGCGCTGGCCGCGCAGACGCCGCCCCACTCGCAGCCGTCGATGCAGACCCCGAGCCAGCCGATGCCGACGCTCAAGACGCCGGCGGCCGGCACCCGGCGGGCGCTGCATCACCCTCCGCCTCCGCCGCCCGACGCGCTGTACGAGGACGAGCGGAACATCCAGGAGATCTCGACGCCGGCGTACGGCACGTCGATGCCGAAGAAACGCGCGCCCCGCTGGGCGATGGTCGCCGCCGCGGCGAGCGTGGTGGTCACCGCCGGCATCTCGTTCAAGCTCTACCGCAGCGCGCAGCCGACGATCGTGGTCGAGAAGCTGCCGCTGGCGCCGCCTCCCGTGGTGGCCGCGACGACGCCGGTTCCTCCAGCCCCCGCGCCGGCCGCCGCGCCTGCGCCGGCAGAGCCGCCGAGCCCGTACCAGACCGCGAACACCGGCACCACGCTCGTCACCGTGAGCTCGACGCCGAGCGGCGCCGAAGTGCGCGACGTCGACGATCGCCTGCTGGGCATGACGCCGTTCGACCTGCGCGTGCCGGCGGCGAAGCCACTGCAGCTGACGCTCCGGCATGAGGGGTTCAAGCCGGTCACGTTGAAACGGAAGCCCGAGGGTGAACGCATCTCGCTCAGCGTGACGATGAAGAAGGACGCGAAGGCCGATCCGTACGAGGCGATGCCGAACAAGCGATCGGTCGGCTACAAGGACGACCCCTACTAGCCACAGCACACACAGGATGAGTCGCAGACATGAACATTAAACGAAGCGCGCTGATCGCGGCGCTGCTGGTGGCGGCCCCCGCGCTCGCCGACGCCCGCGCGGATGCAAAACGTCACTTCCGCGACGGAATGGCGCTGATCGCGGCGGGGCAGATCGAGCGCGGCATCGCCGAGCTCAAGCAGGCGTACGCGATCAAACCGCACCCCGACGTGCTCTACGACATCGCCAAGGCGTACGTCGACCTCGGCAACATCCCCGAGGCGATCTCGTACTTCAAGCAGTACCTGGCGACCGATCCGGAGGACAAGGAGCAGGTCCAGAGCGTCGTCAACCGTCTGCAGACGGCGATCTCGTCGGCGCCCGCGCAGGCCGCGCCCCAGTCCACGGCGCCGGCGCCGACGGCGAGCGACTTGCAGAAGCTCCTCGCGCAGCTGCAGGCGCTGATCGCGCAGCAGCAGGGTCAACCGGCAAAACCGCCGGCGGTGGTCAGCGAAAAACCGCCCGTTCCCGAAAAGGCAGCCAAGCCGGCGGTCGCGTCCGAAGAGGACATGTTCGAGGCGGAGACGATCAGCGCCAAGTCGCGCGCGACCGCCCGCGAGATCGCCCAGGAGCTGGGCGGCAGCTCGCGGTCCGAATCGACCGCCGACGACATCTTCGAAGAGCAGGTCGTGACCGCCAGCGCGCGCTCGTCGTCGGAGGCCAGGGCGCCGGCGTCCTTGACCATCATCAGCGAGGACGAAATCCGCATGTCCGGCGCCGCGACGCTTCCCGAGATCCTCCGCCGCGTCCCGGGCATCGACGTCGCCGAGATGAACCCGAGCGACACCAACATCTCGATCCGCGGCTTCAACCGCCGCGTGGCGAACAAGGTGCTGGTCCTCGTCGACGGCCGCTCGGTGTACCAGGACTTCCTCGGCACCACGCTCTGGCCGCTCCTCGACGTCGCCGTCCAGGACATCGCCCGCATCGAAGTCATCCGCGGACCCGGTTCGGCCCTCTACGGCGCCAACGCGTTCGCCGGGGTCGTCAACATCATCACCAAGATCGGCGACGACGCGTCCGGCGCCCGCGCGTTCATGCAGGCGGGCGACCACGGCACCTTCCAGGGCGGCGTCTCCGCCGGCGGCCGCACCGGCAAGCTCGCCTACCGCACCACGGTCGCCTACGACCGCGCCGACAAGTGGACCAAGGACGTGGCGGACGGCCGCGTCGATCTCGTCAGCCAGTTCGCGCAGCCCGATCGCAGCCGCGAGGTGCAGCGTGCCGACATGGCGGCCACCTACGATCTCGGCAACGTGCAGGTCCGCGCCGGCGGCGGGTTCGACAACATGGCCCTCGAGGTCGTTCCGCTCGGCGCGCTGCGCACCTTCGGCAACACCGGCCAGGCCGGGTTCGCCCGCCTGGAGGTCGACAGCGGCCAGACCAAGCTCAAGGCCTTCTGGAACGCGCTGCGCATGACGTCCGGGCCCGAGTACTGGCCCGACGGAATCACCTCGCTCAGGTCGACCATCCGCTCCGACGCGCTCGACGTCCAGGCCCAGACCGGCTTCGACTTCAAGGCGATGGGCCAGCACCACCTGAACGTCGGCGCCGGCTATCGCTACAAGGGTGTGAGCTGGGGATACCTCGCCCCACACGGTGGGACGCCGTACCAGGAGAACCACTTCGACGTCTTCCTGCAGGAGGAGTGGGATCCCAGCAAGAAGGTCTCGGTCATCCTCTCCTACCGCGTCGACCGCGATCCGCTGCTCTACTCGCAGAACGTCACCACCCAGGGGCTGGTGCAGTCGCCGCGCGGGACGATCCTCTACGAATTCAAGCCCGAGCAGGTGCTGCGCTTCACGGTCGGCTCCGCCTTCCGCTCGGCCACGTTCCTCGAGAGCTACATCGACCTCTTCGCCCCGATCCCCAACCAGCCCGCGCTGGGGGTGCGCTTCCAGGGCGCGGAAAACCTGCATCCGGAAGAGATGCTCCAGGCCGAGCTCGGCTACCGCGGCCGCCTCGGCAGCTTCCAGCCCGACGTCGTCGTCTACGCCGAGCGGGTGGCGAACCTGATCACCGACGGCGCGCTGCGGCAGCCGGCCAATCCGTCGCAGGCCGTCGACCCGCTCACCGGGCAGTACGTGATCGGCTACACCGGATTCGAGAACGAGCCAGGGCACTTCTTCGGCCTCGGCGCCGAGCTGGGCGGCAAATGGTCGCCGGCCGACGGCGTCGACCTGATCGCCAACTACTCCTACGAACAGATGTTCGCCTGCGAGACCACCGGCAACTGCACCAGCGACGCGACGGTGCCGAACCAGGTCTCCGCCACGCTCGGCAACACCGCGCAGCACAAGCTGAACGTGACCGCCCTCTGGCGGACGCGCAGCAACTTCGACCTCGGCATGGACCTGCACTACGTCTCGAACGTGACCTGGTTCGAGAAGTCCTTCGACATCACCCGCCAGGGCGGCGTGCTCTTCACGCCGTACGACCTGCCTTCCTACACGCTGATCAACGGCCGCATCGGTTACCGCTGGCTCAAGGACAAGCTCGAGACCGGCGTCGCGGTCTACAACGTGCTCGGTGACGACCACCGCGAGCACCCGTTTGGCAACCAGATCGGTCGCCGCGTGCTCTTCACCGCCTCGGGGAGCTTCTAGACATGCACCGCAGACTCCTTCCCCTCGCGCTCCTCGCGGCGCTCGCTTGCGAGAAACCCGGCGTCGCGCCGGGGCTCGACCAGGACACCTGCGACGGCGGGCCGTGCCTCGCGCCCGGCATCATCCAGGGCTCGCTCGTCTACGCCGGACCAGCGCGCGGCGACGCGATCCTGCTCCTCTTCGACACCGGTTCGCTGCCGCCGCCGGACGGGAACGGCACCTCGGCGGCGGCGATCGCGCGCATCCCGCAGGCGACGTTGTTCGGCGCGGCGGGCGCGAGCTCGGTCGGACCGTTCAGCGCGCCGTTCGTCTTCACCCAGGTGCCGTCGGGGAGGTCGTACCAGATCCGCGCGTTCCTCGACGTGACCCACGAGTTCGATCCGTTCTTCGACTTCACCCAGCAGCCGCGCGCGGGCGCGCCGGCGGGCGGCCACGGCGAGCTCGACGCGAGCGGCCAGCCGCACCTGACGGCGATCGCCGTCGCCCCGGCGGCGGTGGTGGCCGGCGTGAACGTCGCGCTGACGCAGACCATCCCGTACGATCCGCCGTCGTTCGCGATCGCCGGCGGGTCGCAGACCATCGACGTGGGCATCGACCAGCCGGTGCGGATGCGGCTGCAGATTACGCAGCTGTCCGCCGCGCACGCGAGCTTCTCCTCGGCGCACTTCGCGCTCGAGTACGACCTCGACGCTTCCGGCAACCGCCGCAGCACCTTCGGCGGGCTCGACGACGTCTTCCCGCGGGTGATCCTGCGGCAGATCCGCGAGGCGGACGGGACGCCGGCGGCGAAGCCGGCGATCGTTCCCTGCCAGACCCTGTCGACGCCGGTCCTGCCTGCGATCGCGGCGATGAAGCCGGGCGACGTGCCGCCCGCTCTCGACAATCTCGACGTCTTCGTCGAGCCGTTCGCCGTCAGCGCTTCGGATCTGTCGCCGCTGCCGTCGATTCCGAAGGGCGTCTACCAGGTCGTGGTGATCGAGAAGACCGGCCAGGTGTGGACGCTGCCGAACCAGCTCGGGACGCAGTTCGGCGTCGAGTCGCAGGCGCAGACGGTGACCTTCGACGCGCACGTCGCGCGGCCGCCGAACAGCGTGAGCGGCAGCGTGACCTGGAGCGGCGACCCGTCGATCAAGAGCGGGAACATCGTCGTCCAGGCGTACGCCGACCTGCCGTACGCGCCGCCGCCGCCGAACGGAGCGGCGCTGCCCGTGCGGGTGCAGATCATCCCGGCCGCGCGCGTGACCAGGACGAGCGACGGGTTCACCGCGCCATACGCCATCGACGGGCTGCCGCAGGGCAACTACATCATCCAGGCGCTCGACGACGTCGACGGCAACTTCGCGCCGCTGAATCTGCTCCAGACGCCGAGCAAGGGCGACCTCGTCGGCGCGGTGATCGACGTCGCGACGCTGCGGCCGGCTTCGGTCGCGGTGAGCGGCAACGTCACCGGGAAGGACGTCACGCTCGCGCAGCGGATTCCCCTCGATCCGCCGGCGTTCGTCGTCGACCCGGCGACGCCGGCGCAGATGCCGGCCGATCAGGTCACGCCGGTGCGCTTCGATCTCCGCGCGCAGGCGAATTCGTTCCCGGCGGGCGCGGTCGCCGCGCCGCACTTCACCGTCGAGCTGGTGCGAAATTCGGGCGGGGCCGTGGTCGATGCCGACCAGGATGGCCTGCCGGACGTGTGGCCAAAGGTGTTCCTCGTCCGGCTCGCTTCCTCGGATCCGGCCGGCCTGACGCAGTTCGTCTCGCCCGACACTCACCAGACGGCGACGCAGGTGATCCCGGCCGCGATCGATCCGACGCCGTTCATCGCCGCGCTCCAGCCGCGGACGGCGGCGCCGGTGGTCACCGATCGCCTCACCGTCATCGCGCGGCCGGCGCTGCTCGACGCGTCCGATCCGACGCTGCCCCCGCAGCGGATGCAGTCGCTGCAGCCGGGCGCGTACAAGATCGTGCTCCTCGAGCGCTCGGGGCAGGTATGGCA
>JAIVGS010000142.1 GCA_020201435.1 Myxococcales bacterium | reverse complement strand
GAACGAGGGGCGTACCCTCTCGCACACCGCCGTGGTCCGGTCGCTCACCGGCGTCGGCAGCGTCGCCGCCAGCGCGCACGGCTGGTCCGGAGATGTGCCGATTCCGCCGAAACCGCGCCGCCTGGTCGTCTTCATCCAGGATCGCGAATCGTTGCGTGTGCTGGCCGCGGGGTCGCTGTAACGTACCGGGATGCGGCGGCTGCGCGTCTTCGCCCCGACCTGGCTCTCGTACGCCACGTACTACTTCGCGCGGAAGAACTTCCCCGTCGCGAAGCGCACCATCCAGCTCGAGCTCGGCGTCTCGACGGCGGGCCTCGCCGCGATCGACACCGGCTACCTCGCGACCTACGCGATCGGCCAGTTCGCCGGCGGCTGGCTCGGCGACCGGATCGGCTCGCGGCGGCTGATCGGCCACGGCATGATCCTCTCCGCCCTCTCGATCGCCGCCTTCGGCGCCTCGAGCAGCGCGTCCTTGTTCGCGCTCTTCTTCGGCCTCAACGGGTTCGTCCAGGCCACCGGTTGGCCCGGCAACGTCAAGGCGATGGCCGCCTGGTACGGCCCGACCGAGCGCGGCGCCGTGATGGGCTTCTGGTCGACCTGCTTCCAGGTCGGCCCGCTGGTCGCCACCGCTCTCGCCGCCTGGCTCCTCGCCCACTACGGCTGGCGGACGGCGTTCTTCGGTCCCGCCGTATGGGTCGCCCTGGTCGGCCTTCTCGTCCTGCTCTTCCTTCAGGAAGGTCCGCGCGATACGACCGAACCGAAGCGTGCCGACATCAAGGGCGCAGCCCGCGCCGCGCTCCGCAACCCGGTCGTGTGGCTCCTTGGCGCTTCGTACCTGGGGATCAAGCTGATCCGCTACTGCATCGACTTCTGGCTCCCGTACTACCTGCAAAAAAGCCTTGGATATCAGCAAGATACAGCCGCGTACGCGTCGACCGCTTTTCAGTTCGGCGGCATCTTCGGCGCGATCGTCGTCGGCTGGATCTCGGACAAGCTCTTCCCCGGCCGCCGTGGCGCGATCGCCGCGATCTTTACCGTCGCCCTCGTGCTCGCGTTAGCGCTCTACGGCCGGGTCGCGCCGCTCGGCCTGTTCGTCAACTTCGCCGCGATGGCGCTGGTCGGCTTCTGCCTCTTCGGCCCGGACGCGTTGATCTCGGGCGTCGCCGCGCAGGACCTGGGCGGGCCGCTCGCCGCGGCGACGGTGGCCGGATTCATCAATGGCTGCGGCTCGATCGGCGCGATCGCCGAAGGAGCGCTGGTTGCCGGTGTTTCGGAACGGTTCGGCTGGCAGGCGGTTTTTCAGGCGTTGATGCTGCTCGCCGCGATCTCGTCGGTCTTGCTGGGCGCAGTCTGGCGCCTGCAGCGCCAGCGGGCGGCGGAACCGGCCGCCGTCTAGAGGAAGAGCGCGAGCGCGCTGCCGCCGAGCGCGACCAGCGCGCCGCCGACGATCAGTGACATGGTCCGCAGGACGCTCATGCCTGAATAGACGTGCAAACGGCCCGCCAGTTTCAGAAAAATGTGCGGTCCTTGAAATGATTGATCTTTTTTTTGCGGCGTCGCGCCCGCCCGTCGGTCGATCTGACACGGGTGTCCTGAATTGGCTCGGGAGATCTTACCGGTTCAGCCCTTCACGCAGACGACCTGACGCAGCTCGGCGACGATTTCGACCAGGTCTTTCTGGTTCTCCATCACCTGCTCGATCGGCTTGTAAGCAGAAGGGATCTCGTCGAGCACGCCCTGGTCCTTGCGGCACTCGACACCCTTGGTCTGGGCCTGCAGGTCCTTCACGTTGAACCGGCGCTTGGCCTCGCCGCGGCTCATCCGGCGGCCGGCGCCGTGGGAGGCGCTCTCGAAGGACTGCGCGTTTCCGAGGCCGCGGACGATGTAGCTGCGGGTCCCCATCGAGCCGGGGATGATGCCGAGGTCGCCTTTTCCGGCGCGGATCGCGCCCTTGCGGGTGACGAGGACCTCTTCGCCGAAGTGCGTTTCTTCGGCGACGTAGTTGTGGTGACAGAGGACGGCGTCGCCGAAGTCGACCTGGTGGAACTGGCCCTCGAGGACCGTTTTGTACAAATCGAGCATCGTCTCGCGGTTCTTCATCGCGTAGCGCTGGGCCCAGAAGAGGTCGCGGCGGTACTCGTCCATCTCGCGGGTGCCGGCGAGAAAGACCGCGAGGTCGCGGTCGGGCAGATCCTGGTTGTGCGCAAGCTTCTTCGCCCGCGAGATGTGGATCTCGGCCAGCGACTTGCCGATGTTGCGGCTCCCCGAGTGCAGCATCATCCAGACGCGGTCTTCGCTGTCGAGACAGAGCTCGATGAAGTGGTTCCCGCCGCCGAGCGTCCCGAGCTGCTTGCGGGCCTTGCCCATGAGATCCTTCACCGCCGGCGTCAGGTGATGAAATTCGTCCCAGAACGCCCTGTCCTGCGGCCGCTCGACCGGATCGCGGTGCTCATGAAACCCGACCGGAATCGCCCGCTCCAAGGCAGTGCGCAGGCCGTGCAGGTTGTCCGGCAGGCCGTTTGCGGAGAGGCCCGTCCGCACGGCGGCGCACCCGCAACCGATGTCGACGCCGACGGCGGCGGGTGAGACCGCGTCCTTCATCGCGATCACGCTGCCGACGGTCGCGCCCTTGCCGTAATGCACGTCGGGCATGGCCGCGACGTGGTGGAAGACCCAGGGGAGCGACGAGATGTTCTTGAGCTGATCGAGGGCGACCCCTTCGATCTCGCTCGGCTGCGTCCACGCGTAGATGTCGACCTTGCGCCCGTGGATCCGCTGCACGGCCGGATCCTGTCACCGGGTTAGGATGAATGCATGCCCTTCGTCGCGCTTCTGTTGGCCGCAGCGGTCGCGGAGTGGAACCAGCCGGTCCAGCCGTTTCGGATCGCCGGCAACCTCTATTACGTCGGCGCGAACGAGATCACCTCGTTCCTGATCGCGACGCCCGCGGGGCACATCGACCGGCGCGAAGCTCGAAGGGCTGCACCACGTGGACGATGACCGCCGGCGGCAAACACGTCGTCTTCGTCTGCAGCACGACCGCGCCCGGTTACACGCTGAGCCCGCCGCTCGTCGACGAATTTCGTCAAACATTCCGCCTGCTTTCGGCGATGCCCTGCGACATCTTCCTGGCCTCGCACGGCAGCTTCTTCGACCTCGACCGAAAGCGGAAGACGCGCGACTTCGTCGACCCCGAGGGCTACCAGCGCTTCGTCGCGCGCGCCCGCGCCGAGTTCGAGAAGCAGGTCACTTCAGCGCAGCGCTGATCCGGCGAGCGTAATCCTGCGTCTCGTCGTCCGAGGCGTACTTCGTCCGCGGCCAGAGGAAGCCGCGCAGCCCGTCCCCCTTGGTCCGCGGCACCACGTGTACGTGGATGTGCGGCACGCTCTGCGAGACCTTGTTGTTCAGGCAGAGGAACGTCCCGCCCGAGCCGAGGCCGGTCTCGATCGCCGCCGAGACCCGGCGGACCAGCGAAAAGAGCGGTCCGACCGACTCCTCGGGCAGGTCCGCGATCACCGCGACGTGGTCGGTCGGCACGACCAGGACGTGGCCTTTGAAGACCGGCCGCGCGTCGAGAAAAGCAGTGAACCCGCCCTCCCTGACCACGACCGCGGCATGCGCGGTCCCTTTGGAGATCTCGCAAAAGATGCAGGAAGGAGACATGCGCCCACCATGCCATACACTCGGGAGGTCGGGTTCTGTGTGTCACGGTCTGTGTGTCCCGGAAGCCAAGTCCTTGGGAACACGGGGTTTTGGGCGGGCGTTTCCGTTTCTCGGCCCCCGCTGTGTCGAGATCGACGGAAGCAGTCCAAAAAGGAGTGACCAAAATGCGCAAGTTCCTCGTCCTTCCCATGGTGGCGGCCATCGCCTGCGGCAGCCAGAGCTTCAAGGATCAGTCGCGCGAAGCGCTGCCCAGCAAGGATACCGTCGCGATGGGCGCGCCGAGCGGGAGCTCGGGCGCGTCGTCCTCGAGTGACCAGATCACCCAGAACAGCACCGCCGGCCAGCATTCGCCGTTCTTCGACCTGACCGTCGCGGTCGCGGCGACGTTCAACCTGAGCGCCGCGGGTATCCTCGGCATCGTCGAGGCGGTCACGCAGAACGAGCCGACCAGCTGCACCACCGACAGCTGCACCTGGGGTCCCGGCTCCGGTCCGCTCGACTACAACAACTTCAAGCTGGTCGTGAGCAGGGCCGGCGACGGGTTCGACTGGGCGCTCTCGGGCCAGGCCAAGACCAGGCCGACGTCCGACTTCGTCACCTTCATCAGCGGCCACGCCGTCCCGGGCCCGCAGCCGCACCACGGCACCGGCAACTTCACGGTCGACTTCGACGCCTCGAACACGCTCGACGGCCCGCACGACGCGACCGGCAAGCTGGTGGTCAGCTCGTACTCCAACGTCGGCCCGGCCCAGCTCGACGCGATCTACACCGGCGCCAAGGATTCGCAGCACGCCGGCCAGTTCAACAACATCGCCTACGCCTACGCCAACAACGCGACCGGCGGCGGCGACCTGCAGTTCGCGGTGCACAACACCACCTCGCAGGACAACTTCTCCGTCCACTCGCGCTGGAAGAACGACGGCCAGGGCCGCGCCGACGTCGAAGGCCACGGCGGCGGCGTCGATGTGCAGCTCTCGGAGTGCTGGGGCGCGGCGCCCTTCGTGGTCTCGTACTTCAACTCGAGCATCACCCTGAACGTCCCGCCCTTCGGCGGACCGGTCTCGGGCATCGAGTCGGCTTGCGTGTACGCCCCGGCGGCGTTCGCCACCCTGACGGCTCCGTGACGGTGAAGGCGCTCCGCGTGATTCCGGGCGGGCTGGCGGGCATGGATGCCGCCGGCCCGTCCGGGCTTCTCGAGGAGCTGTACGAGAAGCACGCCGGCGCGGTGTACGGGCGATGCCGGTACGTGCTCCGCGACGATGCGGAGGCTCGGGACGCGCTGCAGGACGTGTTCGTGAAGGTGCTCAAGGCTCTACCGGAATTCCGGGCGGCGGCTTCGCCTTCGACGTGGGTGCTCCGGATCGCGACCCATCATTGTCTGAACCTGATCCGGGCGCGGCGGGCGGTGTGGCGGGAGCAGCTCCAGGCGGTGGCGAGGGACCGCAGGCAGGAGACCGAGCCGCCCGATCGACGCGAGCTGGTGCGGGTGCTGCTCGCGGCGGCCCCGCAGGAAGCGCAGGAGGTGGCGGTGATGTACTTCGTGGACGAGCTGACGCAGGCGGAGATCGCGCAGGAGCTGGGTCGCAGCCTGCCCACCGTGCGCAAGCGGCTGCGGGAGTTTCTCGATTGCGCCCGGGCGGCTTTGAAAGAGGCGCTGCCCGGCGTGACGCTGCCGGAAGGAGATGACCTGTGAACCTCGATCTCGGCGGACCCGGCCCCGGCTGCTCGGCGATGCGCGTTCGGCGCCTCGCGGCGGGCGAGCTGACCGGAGCGGAAAAAGAGCGTGTGGTCGCGCACGTCGCCGGATGCGAGCGATGCACGGCGACGCATCGCGAGATCGCCCGTGAGCAGGAAGACGTGCGCCGCGACATGCCCTTTCCGCAGCTCGCCGCGGGCGTGGCGGAGAAGCTGGCGCAGCGGCCGCAGCGGTCGTTCGTGTCGCACTGGGCGCCGCTGGCGATGGCCGCCGGCCTCGCGCTGATCGCGGGCGCCGCCGTGCTCAGGC
>JAIVGS010000215.1 GCA_020201435.1 Myxococcales bacterium | reverse complement strand
ACCCCGACGTCAAGGAGGAACGGCTGCGCGTCTCCGAACACGTCGTCGCCGAGCGGCGCGG
Organism: Myxococcales bacterium; assembly: GCA_020201435.1. GTDB lineage: Bacteria > Myxococcota > Myxococcia > Myxococcales > 40CM-4-68-19 > 40CM-4-68-19. Next base: position 21,069 of record JAIVGS010000215.1, on the reverse strand, counting down.
ACCGTCGGCGTTCTCGCGCGACGCGGACGGAAAGCGGACGCCCTTTCCGTTCCAGCTCTGGGGCGGCGAGTCGATGCTGGCGCAGATCGTCGAGCCGCAGCGGTTTCCACTGCTCGCCGAGCTGAGGGCGCGATTCGTGAGCTGGCGATTCTACCATTCGTTCCGAACCGATCCCGACGCGCCGGCCCGGCAACCGCAGGTGGGAGTGCGGACGCCGGCGCTGTCGCATGACGGACACGATCTCGCCGCGGCGCTGTGCACCATCGACGACGTCGGCGACGGACCGGCGCTGCGCGAATCGATCTCCGCCGCGTTTCCCGGCTCGTCCCTCGAGATCACCGCGGAAAACGGCCGTTTTTCGTTCCGGCTTCGGTCGCCGGGCCTGCTGCGTCCGCTCGCCGCCGCGGAGCTTTCCGACGGGACGTTGCGCTTTTTGTGCCTCCTCGCCGCGCTGCAGTCGCCGCGGCCGCCTCCGCTGCTCGCGTTGAACGAACCGGAGACATCGCTGCACCCCGACATGCTCGAGCCCCTGGCGGGCCTGATCAACGCCGCCGCCAGGCGCGGTCAGGTCTTCGTCGTCACGCACTCCGAGAGGCTCGCCCGCTTCCTGAAGGACGCCACCGTGCGGACGGCCGCGCTCGCTTCCAGCGCGACCGTGCTCACCTAGTTCAACCGGTCGAACCAGATCGACTCAGGCCAGCTTCGCCCGCTTTTTGATCAGGGCGTCGACGCGCCTGGAAAGGTCCTCGACCTTGGCGGAGATCTCCGCGAGCTCGGCCCGGGTGGCGAACGCAACCCGGCGACGGACGCTGCCGGCGGTCGAGTCGAACGCCTTGCGCAGCCGCGCCGGCGCCTTCTCGAGCCTGCCGCGGAAGTTCCCGATCGCCTTCGTCGCCCGCTTTTCGGCTGCGGTGACGTTCTTCTCCAGAACTGCCATCTGCTGCCGCGCGCTCTCCAGCGCGCTGCCGACCTTCTCGCTGACCATGTTTTCGAGCCTCCTTGACGCGTTGCGACAAAGAGATTCTAAGGCATAGACGCGGCGTGTCAAATCTACTTGCCGGGACCGATCGTCATTCCCATCGGCGTATACGGAAGCGATCGGTATTGATTCTGCGGCGGCTCGATCTCGATCACGAGCGAGCAGCGAACCCCGCGAAAGAAGGCCAGTTCCACGAAGACTTCGGATGGATGAAAGACGGCATCCCGTTCAGCTTTGCTCTCGAGCAGCTTCGGCGAGCGATCGAAGCAGGCCTGCAGCGCGCGGGTGACGTCGGCAAACGTCTTCGCCATCGCATCGCACGGACTTGCGACGTCGATCGCGCACGCGTATGACGGCTCGGGCCCGCTGAGCCGGTCCCCCTCGATCACGGTGCAGCTCGCTGCGCCGGCGATCTTCACCGGATCGGTCCAGAGCAACCACTGGAGATGGTCCTCGTGCTTGCGGCCTCGCACCCGCTCGAATTCGGCGGGCGCGCTCTTCACGATGTCCTTGACACTGGCGCAGAAATCCGGAGCGGCCTGGGCGAGCAGCAGCGCGAGAAGCATCGGCATGGCGCGATTCTACTTCACGGCCCTCTCGACCTCGGCACGCAGAAACTCGGCCGCGTCCTTTTCGTAACCCTGCTTGACGAGCGCGATCTTGCCGTCCTTGTCGACGATGAAGACCGAGGGCAGCGCCGTCTTGTCGCCAAGGTACTGGCGGGCGATCAGGTTGTAGCGGTCCTTCACCACCGGATACGTGACGTGGTTCTGGGCGACGAGTTGGGCGATCTGCGGCCAGGCCGCCTCGTCCTTGTCGATCGCGACCGAGAGGACGCGGAGTCCCTTGTCTTTATACTCAGTAGATAACTGCTGCAGGAATGGCATCTCCTTGGTGCACGGCTTGCACCACGTCGCGAAGAAGCTGATCAGCACCGCCTTGGCCGGCTCATCGGCGTCGCTGCCGACGATGCTCGACAGGTCGACGCGCTGCATCCCTGCGCTCTCCGGATTGTGCAGGACGCCGCTGAACATCGGCGCGTCGTCGCCGGGATGCAGGATCGGCGGATCGGCCTCGGCATGGCCGGCGTCGGGTACGCCTGCGTCGGCCTTCACCGGCGGCCCGAGAAAACGGGGCGCTTTGGCGAAAAGAACGGCGACCAGCAGCACGCGGATCATCTGTCCCCCGAAAGCTTCTGGACCAGCTCGTCGAGTGAGACTTCCTGCTGCACGCCGGTCTTCAATTCCTTGAGGTTCGCGCGGCCGGTTTTGAGCTCCGAATCGCCGAGGACGAGGGCATATTTCGCCCCGAGCGCGTCGGCGCGCTTGAGCTGGTTGCCGGGGTTCGCCTTGCGGAACCCAACCTCCGCCGCGATGCCCGCGGCGCGCAGTTGCTGCGCGAGCTGGTCGGCCCGAGCCGCTTCGGCGTCGCCGAGCGGAGCGATGAACAGCGCCGGCTTGGTCGCGGCTTCCTTGCCCTGCTGGGCGAGGAGCAACGCCATCCGCTCGACGCCGGCGGCGAAGCCGATGCCGGGGATGTCGGGGCCGCCGAGCTCGCGGACGAGGCCGTCGTAGCGGCCGCCGCCGGCGACCGTGCTCTGCGCGCCGAGACCGCTGGTGGCGATCGCCTCGTACGCCGTCCGCGTGTAGTAGTCGAGGCCGCGCACGAGTCTGGAATCGATGATGAAACCGACGCCCAGCGCTTTCAACGAATTTTGCAATTGATCGAAGTGCCCCCGGCAGGCGTCGCAGAGGAAGTCGGCCATCTTCGGCGCGCCGGCCGCGACCTCCTGGCACTTCGGGTTCTTGCAGTCGAGAACGCGGATCGGGTTGGTCTCGGTCCGCTTCCGGCAGTCCTCGCACAAGTCCGCCGAACGAGAGCGCAAATACGCCTGCAGAGCCTCGCGATACTTCGGCCGGCACGCAGAGTCGCCGAGCGTATTCAGGTGCATCTCGAACGGGATCCCGAGCGAGCGCAGCCACCGATCGAGCATCTCGATCTGCTCGGCGTCGATCCGCGGCCCCGGGCTTCCAAATGCCTCGATCCCGATCTGGGTAAATTGTCGATAACGGCCGCGCTGCTGCCGCTCGCGCCGGAACATCGGCCCCAGGTACCACCACTTCGTCTCCGGCTCCTGCTGGTTCACGTTGTGCTCGACGTACGCGCGCACCAGCGAGGCGGTGTTCTCGGGCCGCATCGAGACTTTGTCGCCGTGGTCCTCGAACGTGTACATCTCCTTGCCGACGATGTCGGTGACTTCTCCGATGCCGCGGACGAACAGTTCCGTTCTTTCGAGGATCGGCGTGCGGGCCTCGCGGTAACCGTACAAGGGGAACAACTCGCGGGCGGCGCGCTCGATCAGGTGCAGATGGCCGATCCGGATCCACGGATCGTCGTCCTTGACGTAGGTGTCGGTGGGAAGGACGTCGCGCGTCCCCTTCACGCCGCGGATCTTTTGACTGCTCATCGGGGTGCTCCGGCCTCGCGGCCTCCGCCCGTCGCGGGCGAAGCCCGCTCCTCCTCGAGCGCCTCGCCGAGCTTGATCGGCTGGCCGACCGCGAGGCGGGAGGCGAGCTTGACCCCCGGCGCGAACAGGACCACGACCGTGGACCCCATCTCGAAGATCGCGATTTCACTGCCTTTTTCGACGCGGATCGTCCGTTCGTAGAACTTGCGGGCGGGCTTGCGCGTCCTTTTCGCGTTGGTCACGACGTCGTCGTAGACCGCCCGGATGCGGCCCACGTTGGTCGCGCCGACAGCGACCACCGCGCACGCGCCGCGCGGCGTCTTCACGAAAGTCGTCAGGCGCTCGTTGACGCAGAAGAGCTTCTCGACGTTGCGCACGCCGATCGGGTTCACCGGCCAGAGCTGCCCGGGCATGTTCACGTAGCCGCTGATCTCGCCTCCGAGGGGCGCATGGATGCGGTGGTAATTGTAGGGCGCGAGATAGATGGTGACGAACGTGCCACCCAGGAACTGCGCGGCGTCTCCGGGAGCATCGGGCCCGCCGATCAATTCCGCCAGCGAGTAGTGCTTGCCCTTCGCCTGGTAGGCGCGGCCGTCGACGACGTCGCCCAGCTCGCCGACGGTGCCGTCGACGGGGCTGACCGGCAGCAGCTCGCCCGGCGCGATCGGCCTCGCGCCCGGCTTGAGGCGCCGGGTGAAGAATTCGGTGAACGTCGGGTACTCCTCGATCGGCCGCTCCGCCTCGCTCGCGTCGACGCCATATTTCCGAGCAAAAGCGCGGATCACCGCGCGCACCACCGGCCGTGGCGCGTTGACCCGGCAAGCCGCGCCGACCGCGCGGCTCAGCGTGTTCTTGGGCAACAGACGCAGCAGCGCGTAGGAGAGCTCCATCTGCCGCGTTGTATAGCAGGGTACCGTTATTGCTGCGGCTGCGCCGGCTGGGCGCCCGGCTGCGGCGCCCCCGGGATGACCATGTCGTATTGAGGTTCGCCGGCGTCGGCAGGCGCGGCGGGCCGCGCCTTCGCCTGCTGGGGAGGCGGCCCTGCGTCCCGCGCAGCCGGCTCGGGCGGCTTGGGCGGGTTCGGATCGGCCATCCGCCGGTAGATCCGTCCGTTGACGACCAGCACGGCCTGTCCGACGAACCCGGGCAGCTTGCCGGCGCAATTCTGCGTCGCCACGACCCGGTAGATGGTGCCCGTGACCCCGGTCCCCTGCTCGGTGAACGGCTCGTAGTCGGTCAGGCAGCCACCGGACTGGGCGTTGATGTCGGATACGAGCGCACCCGATCCGTACGGGTCCTGCGGCGGACCCGCGTCGACCGACGCCGCCGAGGCCGCGAGGACCGTCGAGGGATCGATGTTCACCGTCGCGGTCGCCACGCTCGCGGCGGCGGCCGCCGCCATCTTCTCGCGCTCGGCGCGCTGCTTCGCCAGCTGCTCGCGCCCGCTCTGGATGGCGCCGAGCATGGCCTTCGCGGCGTCGGCGTCGGCCGACGACGAGTCGACCTTGTTGAGCAGCGCGACCACGCGGTCCATCTGCGGATCGCCGTACGCGTCGTCGAGCTGGGACGCGTACAGCTGCTGGTACAGCTTCGAGGCCTGCTCGTAGTACGGGTCCGGCCCTGCCGGCGCGCGACGGCAGGCGAACAGCGCGAGACACACGATGACGGTGCGCCGGATCGACATTCGACCGAGGAGAATACAGCCTGATTTCGCCATGTACAGTTAATGGTCGCCAAGCCGCCTTCGGCCCTCGCGACCAGCACGCCACCCGACCGATGGCAGTTTTCCTGCCGCACGGCGCAAGATGCCGTGATGTCCGGGGGGTCCATGCGCCTGTTCAAGTACGCCTTGCCCATCCTGTTCGTGGCCGGCCTCGCATTGCTGGCCGCGCGGGCATGGACCGATCAGGCGGACTCCGCGGATCGAAAGCTGCTGCTCGAACACGCGCGACACCAGTTTTCGCAGCGGGCGGCGGTGGCCAGGGCGGCTCCCGATCGCGATCGCTATCGCGACGATCTTCGGGCGCTTTTGCGGTCGTGGTTCGCCGACGTGACCGACATCGGCAACCGCTTTCCGATGTTGCGCGGGCAGCCGGCGCCGTTCGCGCCGCCGCCGCCGAGGGTGCGCGGCGGGGACGTGCGCGACTGGCAGGAGCTCGCCGAGTCGCAGGTCGGCGCGTGGCGGGAGGGCAAGCTCGAGATGCTCGATTCGGCGGCTGCGCAGGGGATGCGACTCGATCTGCTGCGGGTCTCGAGCGTCGCCGGTCACCTGGCGGTCGACGTCGCGGTGTGGGGCGCGCCGGAAGAGATGCAGCAGGACGAGGTCGAGACGGGGAAGCCGGGCCTGCGCGTGGGCGTCCCGCTGGTGTTCAAGGGGTTGTCGCTGCGGTTTTTCGACGCGAAGGGAGCCGTGATCGCGCGGCTCGACGGCGCCGGCGAGCCGGCGCTGCGGCTCGACATGCCCACCCGTCTCGTGCCGGACGCGCCCCCGGGCCTCACGCTCGCCCGCTACGAGCTGCCGCTGTTTCCGCCGGACGCCGCCGAGGTCGAATGGACCCTCGCGACCCAGGTGCGCGCACCGTCGGACGAATCGCGGCTTGCGCAGGCCGTGTGGAAGACGAAGTCCCACCCGTCCTTGACGGGTGCGGCATGGTCGGACAAGGTGGTCGACGAGACCGGGATCGAGGCAAAAGCCGCCGCGCCCGAAGGCGCTCGTCCGGCAGTCGCGACGACGCCAGCGCCCAAAGCACGGCACGCGGCCTGGCCGATCCGCGAGCAGTAAATAGCGCTCGAGGGACCCGAAGGAACGGAACGGAACGTTCAGGGTTTCCGGAGAGGGAACGGAAAAGGAAAGGGAAAGCTGAAGGGCGAGGCCTTCGGGGATCGGGCCAGGGTGATCTTTCCTTTTCCTCGCCCTCGCCGTCGTCCCTTTCCCTTTCCGTTCCCTCTCCCTTGCCGTCGACCCTGAACGTTCCGTTCCGTTCCTTAGGTTCCCTTGCCGCTTCTCAGAAGTCCCCGGTGACGCTCGTGCCTTGCAAATGCAGGTCCCAGAAGAAGAGGCCCGCGCCCGCCACCGCGAGGATCGCCCCGGTGATGTAGAACCCGCGCGCGAGGCGGGTGTCGCGGTCCACTTCGTCGTATCCCGAGCGATCGCCGGGCTGCAGCTGGTTGAGCGACTCGCGGCGGTTCAGGTCGCCGGCGGTGGCATACGCCTTGGCGTGAAAAACGACCCCGACGACCGCCGAGGCGACGCCGAGGCCCGCCGTCCCGAGCGCGACCGGCCGCATCCAGGCCTTGCGCGCCGGATTCGGCGCCGCGGCGTTCGGCAGTGCCTCGATCGGAACCGCCTGGAGCTGCTTGAGCTCGATGCGCGCGTTCGTCACCTGTCCGAACCGCACGTCGACGAACGCGCTGCTCTCGGCGCCCTTGCCAGCGGCCACCACGCGGACCGTGTGAGGACCGGGCGTCAGGCCCTCGATCGGCTTGAGCAGCGGCGTCGAGCCGACCTGCTTGCCGTCGACGAAGAGCATCGCGCCGGCGACGCCGGGCACGTCGATCTTCATCGCCCCGACGAACCGCGCCGGCGCGAGGAGCTGCACCGCCGTCTCCCGCAGGGTCTCGATCAAGGCGTCCGGCGAGCCCGCCACCGGGTGCGTCGAGCGCCGCAGCTCGGCGGCCGAGCGCGCGTCGAGCAGCTTGAGATCGATCATGTACGCGTCGCCGAGCTGGCTGGCGGTGCCCATGATCAGTTCCCGCGCCCCGGCGCGCGACGCGGCCAGCGCCGCGCAGGCGATCTTCGCGTCGCAATCCGGCTCCCGCTTGAGCTGCTCGGCGAGCTCCTTCTCCGAGACGAGCCTGGCCTCGGGGAGCGCCGCCAGCTCGTTGCGCAGCGTGACCTGGAGGGCGCGGACGAGATCGGGCGGAACGCCGAGCGGATGCAGCGGAATCAGCGCCACGACCGGGCGCCCCTCGTGCGAAATGGGAGCATTGCCGGCCGCGAGGACCAGCGCTGCGAGCGCCGCCAGCATCGGCCTATCCTCCCATGCAACTACCGGCAGCTCCAAAACAAAGTTGTAGAATGGCGGAATGTGTCGCCTCTTCGGGTCGCGGACCCGTGAGCCCGGGAGGGCGTCACACGAGCTGTTCCACGGCGCGAACGCGCTGCGGGTGCAGAGCCGGGAGCACCCCGACGGCTGGGGACTCGGTTGGTACGAGAATGGGGCACCGCGGGTGGTCCGAAGTCTCACCCCGGCGCACGGCGACCAGGAGTTCGAGAAGCTCTCGCACTACGTGAGCGCGCAGACCGTGGTCGCGCACGTCCGCAAGGCGAGCGTGGGGCGGGTCGCGCCGGAAAACACGCACCCGTTCCAGCGCGGTCCGTGGCTGTTCGCGCACAACGGGACCCTGCCCGACTGGGAGCGGGTGCGGGCGCCGCTCGAGGCGTTGATCGACCCGTCGCTCGCGGCCGCCCTCCACGGCGAGACCGACAGCGAGCGCTGCTTCCTGCTCTTCCTCTCCCGGCTGCGGCGGCATTGCGACGCCGACGCGGCCGACCTCGAATCGGCGGCCGCCGCGCTCGCCGAGACGGTCGCGCTGGTGCGCCAGGTGACGGAGCCGAGCCCGGACGGAAAGCCGGCGTCGACGACGTTTCTCGCCACCGACGGGCGGCTGATGGTCGCGTGCAGGCGGGGGCGCACGCTGTTCGTCTCGTCGGCGAGCGGCGAGTACGCCGCGTTCGCGAGCGAGGACCCCGGCGAGCCGCCGCCGGGCGGAAAGCGCGCATGGCTCCTGTTGCCCGAGGAGACGCTGGTCGCGGTCGATGCCGAGTTGCGGCTCAAGGTGACGTCCCTGCTCTGAGCAGCCGTTCACCGCGCGGACCGGTGGCGGTCAGACGCGCCTTTCGGCTTGTTGCGCCCGCGTGCTCGAGCGCGATGTCGAGGCGGTCCTCGGGCAGCGCCTCTGCTGCCCTGTCGGCCCACTCGCAGACCGTCGCCGCGTCTTCGGCCAGCAGATCGTCGAAGCCGAGGGCAAACAATTCGGCGGGCCCGGTGAGACGGTAGAGGTCGAGGTGCTGCAGCCGGAGGCGGCCCCCGTAGACGTTGACCAGCGCGAACGTCGGCGAGGTGGCCGGCTCGGGGACGTTCGCGCCTTCGGCGATCGCCTTGACGAGGAAGGTCTTTCCGGTCCCGAGATCGCCGGTCAGCCCGATGAAATCGCCCGGCTCGATCGCCTTTCCGAGCTCGAGGCCGAGCTTGCGCGTCGCCGCGGGCGACTTGAGCAACAGGTTCATGCCTTGAAGCGGCGGAACGCGAGCGGCAGGCCGACGCGCGCGATGTCGGTGGCGATCAGCGCGGTTTCACTGAGCTTTTCGGCAGCGAGGTCGCCGGCGAAGGCATGCAGGAAGACCGCCAGGCGGGCCCGATCGCCGGTGCCGCCCGCACCGCCGCGCCGCGCGAGGACGGCAGCGGCGATCCCGGTGAGCACGTCGCCCGCGCCGGCGGTGGCCATGCCCGGGTTGCCGTTCGCGCAGATGGCGCTCGTGCCGTCCGGGTCGGCGACGACCGAGTGCGCACCTTTCAGTACGATGTGGGCGCCGAACCGCTGGGCGGCTTTGACGGCCGCGTCGACGCGATCGGCGAGGACCCGTTCGGTCTCTTCACCGGTCAGCCGCGCGAACTCCCCCGGATGCGGCGTGAAGACCGGAGGGCTGGGCGCGGCGCGGACCCAGGGCGCGATCTGTTCGCGGCTCTCGGCGAGCGCGTTGAGCGCGTCGGCGTCGACGACGGTCGATTCGGCCTGCGCGAGCAGCGCGCCGATCAGGGCCGCCGTCTCCGGACCGCGCGCAATCCCCGGCCCGACCGCGAGCGCGCTCTTGCCTTTCAGCGCGGCTTTCAGCGGCTCGAGATCCTTCAGGCCCAGGGGGCCGCCGCCTTCGAGCGCGACGGTCATCACTTCCGGCATCAACCCGTTCAGGACCTCCGGCCGCGCCGCGAGGGTGACCAGGCCCGCGCCGGCTCGCAGCGCGCCCTCGCAGACCATCGCCGCGGCGCCCGATTTTCCCGGCGAACCGGCGACGACGAGCACGTGGCCGTAGTCGTTCTTGTGCGAATTGCGGGGCCGCGGCGCGAGGTGGTCGCGAGCCCACTCCTCGTCGATCGAGTCGCACGCGGGTTGATCGAGCTTCTCTTCGAGCGCCCGGGGAATGCCGATCGGCTCGACGACGATCCGCCCGGCGCAGTCGGCGCCGGGATGGAGGTAGAGCCCGCGCTTGGGGGCGTGGAACGTGACCGTGACGTCGGCTTTCGCGAGATGAACCGGGTAGACCGCGCCGGTGTCGGAATCGATCCCGCTCGGCACGTCGACCGCGACGACCTGCGCCCCTCGCTCGCGGGCGGCGTTCATCGACCGGATGGCTTCGGCTTCGGCGCCTTCGGGCGGACGGGAAAGGCCGCTGCCGAACACCGCGTCGACGACGACCACGCCCGGTCCACCGTGGATCCCGCGATCCGCGTGCTCGCCGGTCCACCCCTTCGCCGCCTCCGCAGCGTCGCCTTTCAGGTTCTTCGAAGTATACCAGGTATACACTTCAAACGACGGCGACAGCAGGCGGGCCGCCACCGAGCCGTCGCCGCCGTTGTTTCCCGGCCCGCAAAAAACGACCACTTTCCGCGGCTGAAGCGCGGCGACTGCGCGCGCGACCGCCGCGCCCGCGTTCTCCATCAGCACCCGTGTCGGCAGCCCTGCGGACGCGGCGAGCCTGTCGAGCTCGCGTTGCTCGGCGGCGGTGAGAAGCCTCACTTGATCAGATCCTTCATGTCGCGAACCGCTCTTTCGATCCCGGTCAGCACCGCGCGGCAGATGATCGCGTAGCCGATGTTCAGCTCGGTGATCTCGTCGATCCCCGCCACCGGCTGCACGTTCCAGTAGTCGAGCCCGTGCCCAGCCGCGACCCGCAGGCCGAGCCTCGCGGCCGCTTTGGAAGCCTCGATGATCCGCGCCAGCTCGCGAGCGCGATCCTTGTTGGTGCGCGCCTCGCAGTACCGCCCGGTGTGCAGCTCGACCGCCTGGGCGTCGACGCGGTGGCTGGCCTTGATCTGCTCGACCTCCGGGTCGACGAACAACGACACTTCCACACCCGCGTCGCGCAGCCCGCGGGTCACCCGCTTGATCTCGTCCCGGTGCGAGCCGACGTCGAGGCCGCCCTCGGTGGTCAGTTCCTCGCGCCGCTCGGGGACGAGGGTCGCCGTGTCGGGGCGATGGTGCAGCGCGAGGTCGAGCATCGGCTGCACCGCGGCCATCTCCAGGTTCAGCGTGCCGTTGACCGTCTTGCGCAGGATCTCGAGATCCCGGTCGTTGACGTGCCGCCGGTCCTCGCGGACGTGAAGCGTGATCTGGTCGGCCCCGCCCAGCTCGGCGAGCGCTGCCGCCGCCACCGGATCCGGGTACTTCCCGCGCCTCGCCTGCCGCAGCGTGGCGACGTGGTCGATGTTCACGCCCAGTCTCATGGGCCTACTTTAGCGCGTCGCTCCAACAGTTGCTGCCGTCGACTCGAGCAGCTCCCGCAGCGGAACGCGCAGGCGCTGCGCCAGCAGCGGGTCGGCGTGCTCGATCTCGACGATCAGCCCGTCGATCACGATGCGAAATGCACGAACGAGGTCGGCGCCCTCGAGGCTGCCGGTGAGGCCCGCCCGGAACCGGTCGCGGACGTCCGCCGGCAGGCTGTCGAACCCGCGCCCGTCCGCGGTCGGGAGGCCATGGCGCAGGCAGGCGAGGGCGAGCGCGTGATCGCGCGCCGCGCTGAGCATGTATTCCGCCTGCCAATGCCGGCCGCGCGCGACCGACGGACGCACGTGCAACGCATGGAGCCACGCCATGCCGGCGAGGAATTCGGCCCGCGGCGGCGGAAGATGCGCGGCGGGCGCCGCCACGCCGTGAACGAGCTTGAACGAAGGCGCCCGCGCGCCGAATTCGGAGGCGGGCGCGAACGCGAGATCGACCTGCAGCGAGCTGCGCAAGAGGAACACGCGATAGATCCACGCGCCGGCCTGCACGTCGACGTGGTGCGCGGCGCCGTGGGCGGCGAACATGCGCTCGGTGCAATCGTTGAGAAGGGCGGGGATCTCCCCGGCGCCGCGGACCCCGAACGCGAGGTCGATGTCGGACCAGCGGTCTTCCTTACCGACCGACGCCGACCCGGTGATGGCCGCACCGGTGACGCGCGGGTCGGCGCGGAGCTCGGCGATGATTTCGGTCCGCAGCCGTTCGCGTTCTTCGGACGTGAACAACCTCAGGCGCCGATCGCCTTCTTGAGCTCGCCGGCGATCTGCTGCGCGTAGTTGTCGATCGTCCGCTGATCGGGACCCTCGACCAGCACGCGCACTTTCGGCTCGGTCCCCGAGTAGCGCACCAGCACGCGCCCGCGAGAGCCGAGCTTCTTCTCGACGTCGCGGATGACGCGCATCACGCCCGGCAGCGAACCGAGCTCGGGCTTCGAGGACACCTGAAGGCCGAGCTGCGACTGCGGGAACACTTCCATGCTCCTGGCAAGCTCGGAGATCGGCTTGCCGCTCTCCTGCATCACCGCCAGCAGGGCCAGGGCGGCGACGGTGCCGTCGCCGGTGTTGGCATGGCTCAGGAAGATGAGGTGGCCGCTCTGCTCGCCGCCGAACGCGTATCCGTTGCGCCGCAGCTCCTCGACCACGTAGCGGTCGCCTACGCGCGTCCGGACGACCCGCCCGCCCGCTCCTTCGATGCATTGGTCGAGGCCCATGTTCGACATCACCGTCGCCACCACGGTCCGCTTCGGCAGCTCTTTTCGGCGGATCAGGTCGAGGCCGCAGATCGCCATCACCGCGTCGCCGTCGACGACGTTGCCGTGCTCGTCGGAGACGATCAGCCGGTCGGCGTCGCCGTCGAGGGCGATGCCGAGGTTGGCGCCGCTCTTCTTGACCATCCTGCACATCGTCTCGGGATGGAGCGCGCCGAAGCCGCGGTTGATGTTCTTTCCGTCCGGCGAGTTGCCGATGGTGATCACCTTGGCGCCCAGCTCCTGGAAGACTGCCGGCGCGACCTTGTACGCGGCGCCGTGCGCGCAGTCGACCACGATGGTGAGCCCGTCGAGCGTGAGGTGCTTCGGGAACGTGTTCTTCGCGTAGACGATGTACCGGCCGGTCGCGTCGTCGATGCGGAACGCCTTGCCGATCGACGTGGCGGTCGGTCGCAGATGATGCAGCTTGTCGTTCGCGATCAGGTCCTCGATGTCGGCCTCGACCTCGTCGGGCAGCTTGAAGCCGTCGGCGCTGAAGAACTTGATGCCGTTGTCCTGGTAGGGGTTGTGCGAGGCGCTGATCACCGAGCCGGCGTCGGCGCGCATGCTCACCGTCAGCTGGGAGATCGCGGGCGTCGGGAGCGGACCGCAGAGCAGCACGTCGACGCCCATGCTGCAGAGGCCGGACGCGAGCGCCGTCTCGAGCATGTAGCCGGAGACGCGTGTGTCCTTGCCGATCACCACCCGGTGGCGGTGGTTGCCGCGCTTGATGGTGTGGGCGACGGCGCGACCGAGCTTCAGCATCAGCTCGCCGGTCATGGGATAGACGTTGGCGACGCCGCGGATGCCGTCGGTGCCGAAGAGCTTGCGGGCGAATTCGAGGGGCTTTTCGCTCAAGCGGACGGCCATGTTGAACGCTCCGTAGGTGAGAGGCAAATGTCGTGCTTCGCCGTCGAGGCGGCAAGCGGCCTACCGACTGTCAGGCACTGGACGTCCGAATGGCGTCGGCGACCTGCAGGGCCTCTCTGGTCGCTTTGACGTCGTGCACGCGGACGATCGCGGCACCGTTGACCGCCGCGACGGCGGCTGCGGCCACACTGCCGATGACGCGCTGCGGCGCTTTACGAGCCGTGAGCTTGCCGATGAAGGATTTGCGCGAGGGACCGACGAGCAGCGGTCGACCGAGCTGGGTGAGCTCGCGCAGACGCCGCAGCAAGAGGACGTTGTGCTCGGCGGTCTTGGCGAAGCCGAGCCCCGGGTCGAGCGCGATGCGCTCCTGCGGGATGTCCGCCTTTTCAAGTCTGGCCTGGAGCTCTGCCAGGACTTCGCCGTGCAGGTCTTGGTAGACGGCTCGCGACTGCATGTCGGACGGCGTGCCGCGCATGTGCATCAGGCAGTACGCGGCGTCGCGCGGCATCCCGGTCGCGTCGCCGGAGACGATGTTGACGATCTCTGCCCCGGCGTCGACCGCCGCTTTCGCGACCTGTGGCTTGGTGGTGTCGATGCTGATCGGGATCCTGATTTGGCGGACGAGCGCCTTGATCGCGGGCTCGGTCCGCGTGCGCTCGTCTTCCGGCGAGATCGCCTGCGCCCCGGGGCGCGTCGATTCGCCGCCGATGTCGATGATGTCGGCCCCTTCCTCCGCGAGTCGCAGCGCATGCTCGAGCGGGTCGTACGCGCCGCCGTCGGAAAACGAGTCCGGCGTGGCATTCACGATGCCCATGATCAACGTGCGGCCTCCAGGAAGGCGCGACCGCGGCAGCCGCCAGGCGCTGCCGGGCTTCGGCGACTCGACGTTCGCGGCGAGATTCATCAGTAGTTGCGCGGCGTTGCGAGATTGTTCGCGCTCGAGGGCCGGCTCTATGCTGCGCGCGGCCGACCAGATCTGCGCGATGCTGCCGAGCGCGAGCGCGCCCTTCGCGCCCTGCAGGACTGTCAGCCCCGACTGTCGCAGGCCCTCGGCGAGCGTGAGCGCCTCAGGGAGCAGGATCGCACCCCACCCGCGCAGGTTCGTGTCGGGCACGCCGCGCCCGATGGCGGCGCAGGCCTGCAGGGAATCGCTCTCGTTCTGGAGCTCGATGAGTCGCACGCGGACGTCCGTTATACTTCGCCAATGACCGACGCGGAGTTTCTGCAGGCTCTGGAGCGCGGCACGTTCCCTCGCGATCTGATGGACCACAGGGCGCATCTGCGGCTCGCGCTGCTCTTCCGAGACAACCCGCAGGGCGCGCGCGATCTCCTCGTCAAGTACGTCCAGCACATCGGCGGGATGGTCCGGTACAACGAGACGCTGACGCAGTTCTGGCTGCGCGCGGTCCGTCTCCACGAGGAGGACACCGTCGACGCGCTCATGCGCACGCCGCTGTCGGACACGAACCTGCCCTTTCGGCACTACTCGCCGGAGCGGTTGTGGTCGGACGAAGCGCGCGCGCAGTTCATCGAGCCCGATCTGCGGCCGCTGCCGTGACGATAGACGGAGATTCGGGGACACAATACTTAACTCCGATGGACGTCCTTCGACGTGCGACTTGCGCGCTCGAACGAGAAAGGCCGGCATGCGCGCCGGACTTTCGTCGGAGATAAGTATTGTGTCCCCAAAACTCCGACTTTAGGCCTTCCCGGCTTCGGTCTTCGGCACCGGCGCCGTCAACCCGCCGAGCGCGTCGAGGATCTTGGACTTCTCTTTCACCTCGGGACGCTTGATCTCCGGCTTCGGCAGCGCCGGTGGCGGGCGGGTCTTGTTCAACTGGCCGCCGCGGATCAGGACCTCGACTTCCTCGCCGTCGAGCGTTTCCCACTCGAGCAACGCCGCCGCGATCCGGTCGAGCGCGTCGCGGTGCTCGATCAGCAGCTGCTTGGCGCGCGCGTACTGCGTGGTCACGATCTGACGCACCTCGCTGTCGATGTCGATCGCGGTCGCCTCGGAGAAGTTCCGCTGCCGCTGGTTGAACTCGCGGCCGAGGAAGACCTCGCCCTGCTCCTCGCCGAACGCGAGCGGCCCGAGCTTCTCGCTCATGCCCCACTCGCAAACCATCGAACGCGCGAACTGCGTGGCGTGGTCGATGTCGCTCTTCGCCCCGGAGGTGATCTCGTTGAAGGTGAGCTCTTCGGCGATGCGGCCGCCCATCGCCATCGCGATGCGGTCGAGGACGGAAGACTTGTCCCAGTTGAGCCGGTCCTCTTTCGGCAGCATCTGCGTCAGGCCGAGCGCCGGACCGCGCGGGATGATGGTCACCTTGTGGACCGGGTCGCACTTCGGCGTGAGCCGCGCCACCAGCGCGTGGCCGGCCTCGTGCCAAGCCGTGATTTTCTTGTCTTTTTCGCTGATGATCATGCTGCGCCGCTCGGCGCCCATCATCACCTTGTCCTTCGCGAAGTCGAAGTCGCCGTTGTCGAGGCGGTCCTTGCCCTTGCGCGCGGCGATCAGGGCGGCCTCGTTGACGAGGTTCTCCAGATCGGCGCCGGAGAAGCCGGGCGTGCCGCGCGCGATCGCGTCGAGGTCGACGTCCGACGACAGCGGCGTCTTCTTGGTGTGGACCTTCAGGATGCCCTCGCGGCCGCGCACGTCGGGACGCGGGACCATGATCCGGCGGTCGAAGCGACCCGGGCGCAGCAGCGCGGGATCGAGGACGTCGGGCCGGTTGGTCGCGGCGATCAGGATCACGCCCTCGTTCGACTCGAACCCGTCCATCTCGACCAGCAGCTGGTTCAGCGTCTGCTCGCGCTCGTCGTGACCGCCGCCGAGGCCGGCGCCGCGGTGGCGGCCGACCGCGTCGATCTCGTCGATGAAGATGATGCACGGCGCGTGCTTCTTGCCCTGCTCGAACAGGTCGCGCACGCGGCTGGCGCCGACGCCGACGAACATCTCGACGAAGTCGGAGCCCGAGATGGAGAAGAACGGCACCCCGGCTTCGCCCGCAATCGCGCGAGACAACAAGGTTTTTCCGGTGCCAGGCGAGCCCATCAAGAGCACGCCCTTGGGAATCCGCCCGCCGAGCTTGGTGAACTTCTTCGGGTCCTTGAGGAACTGGACGATCTCCTCCAGCTCTTCCTTGGCCTCGTCGATGCCGGCGACGTCCTGGAAGGTGACCTTGTTGTGGTTCTCGCTCAAGAGCTTCGCCTTCGACTTGCCGAAGCTCATCGCCTTGCCGCCGCCCGCCTGAAGCTGGCGCATCAGGAAGACGAAGAGGATGCAGAGGACGCCGAGCGGCATCCAGCTGACGAGGAACTGCGCCCACAAGGACTGCGAGTCTTCCTTCTCGAACTTGAGCGCGACGTTCTTCGCCCGCATCTTCTCGAGGAGCTGGTTGTCGAGCGGCGAGACGGTGCGGAACTCCTGGTGGTTTCCGCCCTTGAACGTGCCCTGCAGCGTATTGCCCTTCACGGTCGTCGTCGCGACTTCGCCGCGGTCGACGGCGGCGTAGAACTCGCTCGCGTCGATCTCCTTGGGCTCGTTCGACCGCTGCCGCGAGAAGATCGAATAGAACGAGAAGAAGAGCAGGATCAGGACCGCCCACAGAAAGAACGTCTTGTACGACTGTCTCACCTTGGCTCCTCGTCAGCCTTGCGGCTGCGGGTCATGGTAGCAGAACGAGGCACGGACTTCCGCCTGGAGGTCAACCGCGCGTCGAAAGGCTTCATTTCCGGACGGAGCCGGAAGGTGGCGGGATGTGCGATGTCGCCGCGGGCCGGCTCCCCCGGGCGCAGGCCTTCGACCCAGAAGAGGCGTCCTTGGCCGTCTTCGAGCAGCGCCATCGAGGCGCGCTCTTCGCGCGGAACCCGGGCGTCGATCCACAGGTCCGAGACCTTCTTGGTGCGCCCGCCGGCCGGGCGGAAGCGGTCGCCGGGCCGGTGGGTCCGCAGGGTCCACGGGAACGGCGCGCGCGACAGATCGACGACCAAGCCCTCTCCTCTACCCGCGGTCACTTCCAGCTCGCGTGAGGACCAAGCGTAACGGCCGGGGCGGGCGACCGCCAGCGAGGCCGGCTGCCGGCTATCGGCTACCGGCTGCCGGCCGTACTCGACAGCGCCGTCGCGGACGGTCGCTCGGCCGCCCGGGAGGTCGAGTTGGCCGCGGCCTTTTGCCAGCAGAGCGATGAGCTGTTCGAGATGCATTCGCTCGGGATGGACGCCGGCCTCGACGGCGTGTTTCAAGAGGGCCCGCCGCTGCAGGGCGGGATGAGATTCCGGCGGAAGCGATTCGAGCACTTCGTTTTCCTCCGCGAGGAGCGCGGCGGCGCCGGCCAGCGCCGCCTCGAGACGAGGATTCAGCTCGAGCAGCTGCGGCCACAGCTTGCGCAGCCGGGCGCGCAGCCGGGCGGGGTCGGTGTTGTGCGGATCTTCGACGTACGACAGCCGATTCTGGCGACAGTAGATTTCGGTCTCCTCGCGGGAGACATCGAGGAGCGGCCGGACCAGCTCGATGCGCGCCGCGAGGGGGCGGCGGCGGCGGATGCCGGCGAGGGCCGTTGGACCCGCTCCCCTGATCAGCCGCAGAAGCAGCGTTTCCGCCTGATCGCGGCGGGTGTGCGCGGTTGCGACGACTCTGGCTCCGGCAGCCCTGGCGAGGCGGACCAAGGCGGAGTAGCGCGCTTCCCGGGCGGCGGCCTCCAGCCCGGGGCCGCGGGTTCGAAGTCCCTCCAGGCGCTCGACGAAAAATGGAGCGCCCAAGCGAACCGAGAGGGCGGCCACCTGGTCGGCCTCGCGCGCCGATTCCGGACGCAGCGCGTGATCGACATGCCCGATTGCGCCGCGCAACCCGCACCGTTGCACTGCAACTGCGAGTGCGACCGAATCGGCCCCGCCGGAGCACGCCACGAGCACGGGCTCGCCGCGCGGCAGCAGGCCGCTGGCGACCGCCTGCTCGACGCTCTCCGTCACGGTTCCCACTGTGCGTAGTTTATCGGCGTTCGGCCTTGCGCGTCGTCTGTTGAGAACCCAAACTTGCAGTGGAAAAGGGGGCTCCGGGTCGGCGGCGGGAACATCCAGCGAGGACAACGGGTTCTGGACGGTGCAGCGGGCTAAAGCCGCGCAATTTCAGGAGTGAGCCTGGGGGTCCCCCCCTCCCCCTCCAGGCTCATGGGCCGGCGACGGTTACGACCGCGCCGGCCTTTTTTTGTCTGTTACTGCCGCAACTCGCAGACGCAGTTGAGGAACGTCGTCCTGCGCCGGGCCAAAATCGCCACGCAGCACCGCAGATATGCCAAAGTCCCGAATTCCCGGACGATCGTGGCGCCGTGCTTGAGCACGTCTCTGGTTGTGATGACGCCACAGATCGTCATTGCATCTCCTTCGGGACCGAACTTGTGGAGATGCATTGCGACCTCCGTGCCAGCGGGCTCGACGCTCAAGACACCTCCAAAAGCCGGTTTTGGCCAGTTTTTGGAGCGGCGATACTCCAGTGGACCGGACAGGCGCGCGCGGCGCTCCATCTCAACGCGCTGCGGCATGCAAGGGATGCGGCAACCTGACGCAGCGGGGGCGCAGGAACCCAGACATTTCCCGACAGGTCGCGGCATGTAACGACCGCTAGTTACTTGACCCCGATGTCGTGCAAGTCTAGACAGTTGTTCACGCACGCGGCGCAGCCGGAGCCGAGCAGGCTGGAGGCCTTGAAATGGCAGGTACCGACAAGAGGAAGCAGAGTCTCTACTTCCCCGAGGACATGCTGCGGGAGATCCAGGAAGAGGCCAACCGGCAGGACCGGTCCCTCTCGTGGATCGTGCAGCAGGCGTGGAAGATCGCGCGAAGCGAGATCATGCGCTTCCCGTCGGTCAACGACGTCATCGGCGGCGAAGGCCGCCCGGGCACGCCGGAAGAACGGGAGTGACGATGTCCGCAAACGACGCTCGCAAGCAGAGCCTGTACTTTCCCGAGGACATGCTGGGCGAGATCCAGACCCAGGCGTTTTGGCTGGAGCGTGAGGCAAGTTACGATCCGCCCGTGGTTCGGGCGCGGATCGAAATCGGACGTCTCCAGAAGCGGCTGTGGCGGCGGCAGCGGAAGCTGATCGCCGCTTCAGTTTTGGGCGCCGGCGCCGACGGCCGTTTTTCGTTCCCCTTTCGGGGCCGCCTGATTGCTCTCGTTCACCGCGGTCGTCGGATCCGCCGACCGACGTTCACACGCGGGCCGGTTCTCCGACGAGCCATGCCTTCCAGCGGTTGGAGAGGGCGGCGATCCTGGCGAGCTCGCGGGCGGCACCGCGATCGCGTTTGCGCGCGACGCCGACCCGGTACGCCGTCGCGACCGTCCACTGCGGGTGGGGACGCTCGACGAGCGCGATCTCGTCGCCGGCCTGCAGCGAGCCCGGCTCGAGCACGCGCATGTACCAGCCGGTGCGGCCGCTCCGCTCGACCAGCCGCAGGAGGCCCGGCCGCCGCCAGTAATCGGAGATCTTGTGGCATGGCTTGCGCGGAGAAGCGATCTGCAGCAGCGCGCTCCCCGCCCGCCAGACGTCGCCGATGCAGGCGTCCTGTTCGGTCGCGCCCTCGACCGAGAGGTTCTCGCCGAATCCGCCGAAGGGCAGCAACGGCCAGTCGAGCTCGGCGCGCCAAGCCGGGTAGTGATCGGCCGAGTACGCGAGGACGGCCATGTCGGGTCCGCCGTGGTAGCGGGGATCGGCCTGGCCGTCGCCCTCCAGGTTCCCGCTCGAGACGCGGACGGCGTCCGCGACCGGACGCTTCCCGTATGCGGTGCGGATCTCTCCGACCTGGGCCGGCTTTCCGACCTGGACGGAGACGATCCGCATCAGGGCGCGATGTTCACCGCCACCTGCTGCGACTGCAACATCGTCTTCACGTCGGCCGGCGTCGCGGCGTACGCAGCTGGATCCTGGAGCATCGGCTGCAGCTCGTTCGGCACCCGCCAGACCTGCTTCGCGAGCGAGGTCACGAAGACGGCGTAGCGGCCGGAAGCCATCCCGGAAGGCGCGTTGACGGTAAGCGCGGTCGTCACCGATACGACGCCCGGCGAGCACGACGCGAACGGCGACAGGTCGACCGAAGCCTGGGCGACGATCGGTTGACCCGTCACGTCGACTTCCGGCACGAGGCCCGGGGCCCCCGTCACCTTGATCAGCTGCACCGACAGAGACGTCGGATCCGGCCCGCTCGCCCCGCAGGCGATGACGAACGCCGAGGAGGTGTCGCCGTGCAGCGGCGCGAGCTTGTCGGTGAGGACTGCCGCGGCCTTGATGCGGAAGGTGTTCGACGTGCTCAGAGAGACGCTCGCGTTCGCGGTGAGCGCATTGCCGCTGCCGTCGACGAGCTGGAAGGTCGGCCGCGGGGGCGCCGCGGTCGAAGCGGTCAGATTCGCCGTCGCGACCGAAGTGTCGACGTGTACCGTCTGCGGCGCGGCGAGCAGCGTCCCCGCGCCGGGCGCCAACGCGAGGTACGAAGGCGACGAGAAATCGCCGCGCGTATCGACGAGGGCGATCACCTCGTAGTCGCCGGTAGGCAGATCGGGGAGCTGGTACGACACCGACCCACCCGGTAAAGCGCGCACGGCCGCGGACACCGGCTGGCCGAACGGCGGCGGCGCGTTGGTCGCGTAGGCAAAGACATACGCGGCGCCCGCCGTGGCCGCGCTGAGCGTCCCCGCGATGGCGCCGCTGTAGATCGGGTGCGCCGGCAGGCCGACCTGGAAGGCCTGGCTCTGCGACTGCGTGTTCACCAGTCCGACGACCGACGGGTCGAGCGCCGCCGGGCCGGCCTCGTTCGGGATCTGCCATACCTGCCCCGAGCGCTCGAGGAGCACGATCTTGGACGCGCCCGGCTGCAGCGACTGCATCCGCTGCGGGGGCAGCGTCGGATCGGACGCGTCGAGCAGCGCCGGCCGCGCGATGACGGTGAGGCGATC
>JAIVGS010000032.1 GCA_020201435.1 Myxococcales bacterium | reverse complement strand
GCGCATACCAGGCGGCCCTGCGTCGGCTCGCTCCGCTGGCGACGGTGGTGGCGCGCGCCTGCCCGCTCTTCGTTCCCCTTGCGGAAGAGGGTTGGATTGACGGCGAAGTGCCGCGGCTCGTCGCCGAAAAATATCTGCTCGATCTTCGCCGCATCGGCGTCGACACCGCCGTCCTCGGTTGCACGCACTATCCGCTGCTCGCTCGCGCGATCGCCGAAGTCCTGGGGCCGCGCGTGGCGATCGTCGACAGCGCCGAGGCCACGGCCGATGCGGTGGCCGCGCTGATGGCGACCCATGACATGCTGCGCCCACCGGGTGCCGCACCGCGGCATCGCACATTGTGCACCGACGTACCCGATCGGTTCCGTGCCATCGCCGAGCGGTTTCTGGGGCGCCCTCTGGCGTCAGTGGAGCTCGTCGACCTGAGGCCCGACGCCTGAGGCCTGAGGCCGGTTTTCACGGACTTTTCCCCCCTCGCCGTGGGTTCTGGCGCACGGCAGCCCGTTCTGTTAACTCTGGATTCCGATGACGACGACCGCTCCAAAGCCCGGCGCGCCCGTAGTCGGGTTCAACCACAACGTGAAGTACGGGCCGCTCGTCTATCACGTGCAGACCGAGGACTCGGGGCTGCCGCACGCGCACTACATCACCCACCTGTTCGTGGGCGGGAACATCGTCGCCAGCATGAAGACGAGCTACGCCGACAAGACGTCGGAGCCGAACCTCCATGGCGTCGTGCGCTCGCTGATGGAAGGCCAGCACAAGGCGATGCTCAAGCGGCTGGTGGCGGGCGAGTTCAACGAGCTGGCCGAGCGGCTCGCCGCGCCGCACTACGATCCGGGCGTGCTCGCCGACGGCACCAACACCGCGTCGTACGTGAACACCAATCCGTCCGCGCCGGCCACCGCGAGGCCGGCGGTAGCAAAGCCGTTGCCCGCGAAGCCGGTCGCGAAGCCGGCCGCGCCGAAGCCGCCGCAACCCGTCTGGCAGCCCGCGCCGCCCGCCGCCTCGCCGCGCACTCCCGGGCAGCCGCTGCCGGCGGTGACGCGGGCGCCGGCGCAACCGACCCGCCCCTCGGCGCCGCCGCGCATGGTGCCGGTCACGCCGCCTCCCGCCCGTCCGGGCGCGCCAAAGCCGGCGCCGGTTTTCAGCGACACTCCGGTCGAGGCGCCCCACGAAGATCTGCCCACCCTCTTCGCCGAGGAGTTGATCAGCGAGAAGAGCCTCGACGAGGTGATCCTCGCCTTCCTTTCCGCGGATCTCGAGCCGCCGAAGTAGACCAAATGCGCCTCGCCATTCTCGCCGCTTTCGCACTCTGCGCCTGCGCGGGCTACACGCATGGCAACGAAACCATCAGCTACGACGGCGGCCCCTTCGGCGTCGGAACCGGCGCGGATGCCGGCGACGCGGGAAATGACGCGGGCACCGACGGCGGCGTCGACGGGGGCGACGGCGGCTGCACTGTGCTCGCGCTGAATACCGTGTCGGTCGTCGACGGCTGCTTCGGCAACGGCGGGACTTACACCGGAAGCGCCAGCGTCGATCCGGCCACGGCCTGCTCCGCCCAGGTGATCACCGGCAGCGGCGCCGCCTGCACCGGGACGGCGACCGGCTCGCACGACGCGTTCGACGGCGGCTGCGGCGGCCTCTCGCCCTGCTCCTCGAGCTCGCTCCCGGGCACCATCGTCTGCGCGAACGGGATCGGCTCCTGCTCGATCGTGGTGGACGGCGGCCCGTGATTCAGCTGTTTCACGTGAAGAAATCGTATCCCGGCGACGCGCCCGTCCTCGACGACATCACGCTGCGGGTAGAGAAAGGTGAGTTCGTGTGGCTGACCGGCCCCTCCGGCGCCGGCAAGAGCACGCTGCTCAAGCTGCTCTTCTGCGCCGAGTCGCCGACCAGCGGGCAGATCCTCGTCGGCGGCCGCAACATCGGCCGGATCACGCAGGGGGCCGTCCCTTACCTGCGGCGCAACATCGGCGTCGTCTTCCAGGACTTCAAGCTGCTCGACAACCGCACCGTGGTGGAGAACGTCGGCTACGCGCTGGAAGTGCTGGGCGCGAGCGACAGCGAGATCCGGGAGAGGTCCTTGAAGCGGCTCGAGCAG
Organism: Myxococcales bacterium; assembly: GCA_020201435.1. Lineage (GTDB taxonomy): Bacteria > Myxococcota > Myxococcia > Myxococcales > 40CM-4-68-19 > 40CM-4-68-19. Next base: position 17,317 of record JAIVGS010000032.1, on the reverse strand, counting down.
GTCGGCTTGAAGCACAAGGCCGCCTCGCTCCCGCGCCGCCTCTCGGGCGGCGAGCAGCAGCGGGTCGCGATCGCCCGCGCGCTGGTCAACGAGCCGACCATCCTGCTCGCCGACGAGCCGACCGGAAACCTCGATCCCTCGCTCACCGACAGTATTTTACAATTGCTGTTCGACGCCAACGCGCGCGGCACGACGGTGATCGTCGCCACCCACGATCGCACGCTGCTCTCGCGCTACCGCCGGCGCACCGTCGCCCTCGAGAAGGGCAAGCTGGTGTTCGACGCATGATCGCGCACGTCGCATGGCGGCTGTCGCGGCGGGCGGCGGTCAACCTCTGGCGCGCGCCGCTGCCGTCGCTGGTCTCGGTGCTGACGATCTCGCTCTCGCTCTTCATCGGCGCCTCGTTCGTGCTCGGCCTCTTCGCGGCTCGAGCGCTGTTGACGAGCTGGGGCGCGCAGGCCGGCGTCACGCTCTATCTCGACAAGCAGACCGACGACGACAAGGCGCGCCTTCTGGCGCAGCAGATCCGGCTGCAGAACCCGGAAGTCGAGGTCGTCTACGTCGACCGGGCGATGGCCCTGAAGCGCCTGCGCGGCGACCTCGGCGACATGGCCGGCGCGCTCGACGGCCTCGCGCAGAATCCGCTTCCGCCCTCGCTCGAGATCACGCCTCGCGTCACGCTGCCGCCCTCGGGCGTGCGGATCCTCGCCGCCCAGCTCGGCACCGTCGCGGGCGTATCGGAGGTCGACTACGGGCGCGAGTGGCTCGACAAGCTCGAAGCGCTCGCCCGCGGCCTGCGCGTCTTCGGCGCCGGCGCGCTTTTCACCGTCCTCGGCGCAGCGCTGCTGGTCGTCGCCAATACGATCCGGCTCGCCGTCTACGCGCGGCGCGACGAGATCGAGATCATGAAGCTGGTGGGCGCGACCGACGGCTACGTTCGCGCGCCGTTCCTGATGGAGGGCGCGCTGCAGGGTCTGCTCGGCGCCGCGATCGCCCTGGGCGCGGTCGTGGCAGTGCAGAAATGGCTCCTGCCGCGAGCGTCGCAAGCCTTTGCTTTTGCTGCAGGAATCAGCGCGCCGAACCTGGCGCCCGAGCACTGGGGGGCACTGCTCGGCGCGGGCGCCGTGGTCGGCCTCTTCGGCAGCTGGCTCGCCGTCGCGCGGTTCCTCAAGACATGACCGGCGGCTTGCGACTTGCGGCTTGCGGCTTGCGGCTGATCGTCGCCGCAGCGGCCGTGCCCCCGACGCTGCCGGACGTGCAGAAGCGGCTCGGCGAGGAGCGCGCGGCCGCGGAAAAGCTGGCGGGGCGCGAGTCGTCCCTCCTGGGAAAGCTCGCCGACCTGGAGCGGCAGATCGAGGTCGAGGGCAGGGCGCTGCGCGCGGCCCAGATGCGGCTGCGGGCCGCCAACGCCCGCCTCGCCACCGTCGAGGAGCGGGCGCAGACGGCGCAGGCCGAGCTCGACAAGGCGAGCGACGTCGTCGGGCCGCGGCTCGTCGCGCGTTACCGGCTGGGTAGGGAAGGGTACGTCCGGTTCTTACTCGGTGCGCGATCGATCGCCGACGTGCTGCGGCGGCGCCGTCTGTTCAACGCCCTGCTCGAGGCCGATCTCGACGCGCTCGCGACGCTGCGCTTCACCGCTGACGGCGCGAGGGCGGCCCGCGACGAGCTCGCCGCCGCCCGCAACGAGCAGCAGGAGAGCGTGCAGGCCGAATCCGATCGGCGCCAGTCGCTGGAAGGGCGCATCGAACAGCAGCACAAGCTGCTCGCCTCGGTGCAGCGCGAGAAAGCGCTCCACGAGGAGGCGGTCCGCGAGCTCGAGGACGCCGAACGGGAATTGTCCAAGAAAATCGCCGACATAGAAAAGCAGCAGCCGGCGATGATCGCCCCCGAGATCCAGCTCCGGGCTTCGATCCGCAAGGCCCGCGGCAAGCTCCAGTTCCCGTTGCCCGCCGGCCGCGTGGAGGTCCACTTCGGCCGCACCACCGATCCCCGCTTCGGCACGGTCACCCTGCAGAAAGGCATCGACGTCCGCGCGCCGCTCGGCACGCCGGTCCGCGCCGTGTGGGACGGCAAGGTCGCCCACGCCGGCTGGTTCAAGGGATTCGGGAATCTCCTGATCATCGACCACGGCGACCGGGTCTTCTCTCTGATGGCGCACCTCGATCAGCTCGAGAAGGCCGTCGGCGACGCGGTCCACGCCGGCGACGAGGTCGGCACCGTCGGCGACACCGGCTCGCTCAAGGGCCCGTACCTCTACTTCGAACTGCGCGACGGCCAGAAGCCGCTCGACCCCGAGCGGTGGCTCTCGCGACACCGAAAGGCTCCGGCGCTGCTCGCAGGCGCAAAAGGAGGGGCCGCGAAATGAAGCGATTTCCGTTGCTCTGCGCCTGCGCCACGCTCGGCGGCTTCCTCGCGGTCCGGGTCGCGCAGGCCGCCCACGATCCGGCCGGGCCCTACAAGAAGCTGGACGTCTTCAGCCACGTCCTTTCCTTGATCGAGAACAACTACGTCGAGCAGGCCGACGAGACGCGCCTGCTGTACGGCGCGATCGACGGCATGGTGCGCACCCTCGACCCTCACTCGGCGTTCATGGATCCGCGCTCGTACGCCGCGCTCAAGCAGGAGACCGAGGGCGAGTACGGCGGCGTCGGCCTCGAGGTCACCGTCCGCGGCGACGACGTGGTCGTGGTCGCGCCGCTCGACGACACGCCGGCCTCGCGGGCCGGGTTCGCGCCCGGCGACAAGCTGGTCGAGATCGACGGGCAGGCCGTCCACGGCTGGCACGAGGGCGAAGCCGTCCGCGCGCTGATGGGTCCGCCGGGGACGAAAGTCGTGGTCAAGGCGGTGCGGCCGTCGTGGAAGGAGCCGCGTGAATTCACGCTGGTGCGCGACGTGATCCGCGTCGTCTCGGTCGAGGAGAAGCTCTACGACCGCAAGTTCGCGTACGTGAAGATCAAGAACTTCCAGGACCGCACCGACGCCTATCTCAAGAAGGCGCTCGAGGATCTGCGCGTCCGCTCCGGGGGGCAGCTCGCGGGCCTGGTGCTCGACCTACGGCACAACCCGGGCGGGCTGCTCGATCAGGCGGTCAAGGTCGCGGATCGATTCATGGAATCCGGCGTGATCGTCACCACCAAGGGCCGCGGCGGGAAGCACGTCGAGGTCGAGCGCGCGCACCCGAAGGACACCGAGCCGCACTATCCGATGGTGCTGCTCGTCGACGGCGGGACCGCGAGCGCGAGCGAGATCGTGGCCGGCGCGCTGCAGGACTCCGGTCGCGCGATCGTCCTCGGCACGCAGACCTTCGGCAAGGGCAGCGTGCAGACGGTGATCGAGCTCGAGGACGGCTCGGGCCTCAAGCTGACCATCGCGCGGTACTACACGCCGTCCGGCCGGAGCATCCAGGAGCGCGGAATCACTCCGGATGTCTGGGTCAAGGCCGCCGCCACCGACGAGGACGCGCCGCGCGAGCAGAACCTGCCCGGCCATTTCAAGGGCGACGAGATCACGGTCGCGCACGCATCGCTCAAGGCGCCCGACGCGCTGCCGGCCACCGCCGAGGACCCCTCCGACGACACCCAGCTCAAGGCCGCCCTCGACGCGCTCCGCACCTGGCAGATCTTCAAGAAGTCCCTCCCGATCCCACCAGCCGCACAAACGACGGCACATCCTTAACTGCCAAAGGCTCACCACGGAGGCACGGAGAGCACGGAGGTTTTTGTGAATCCAGACTCCGTGACGTCCGTGCCTCCGTGGTGGGCTTTTGATTTTGTTGCGCAGGTCGTGCGGAGGCGGGAAGAGCTGCAGGGCGCGGCGAGGCGGGGGTATGCCGACGCGGTGGCGGCGTTAACGCGCAAGCGCGAGGCAACCGATCCGGAGATCGAGATCCCGTCCGGCATGCTCGACGCGATCGTTGCCGCCGGGTTGGTGCGGCCCGAAGCGCGGCCGGCGCTCGAAGCACACTACTGCGTGGCGATGCCGGCGATGCTGGCCGCGCAGATCCGTCGCGCCGGCGGCGCCGAAGAGCGGCTGTTCGCAGCGCGCGTGGAGCTGCGACGCATGCCTCGGCTGCGCGACGGCCTCGACGCTCTGTTCTCGCTGGTCGCGAGCGCGGGATTGAGCTGCGCCGGCGTCCTCGGCGCGCCGACCCCGGCGGCGCTCGCCGACGGCCGCACCTGGGCCGAAATCTATACGCGGTGTCACTTCGGCCGATCGATGCCGATGCTCTACGCCTACCCCGGCGACCTCACCACCGACCGGGATCCACTCGAGTGGATCGAGGCGCGCTACGTCGGCCCGCTGATCCACGAGCTCTCACATTTCCGCACATCGGATCCGCCTGCGCCGGCGAACGTGCACGAAGCGCTGGCGGCGTGGATCGGGAGCGAAGCCTGGCCGGGTCAGATGTGGCCCGAGCCCGGGGCCGAGGACGCGCTGCCGGGCGGCGCGTATTTCGCGGCGGTCGGCGGCTGGCTCGCCCGCGCGAGCGGCGAGCGCGAGGTGCTGCACGTCCAGGCCGGCCTGCTGGACCTCCGCGAGGCCCTCGGGGCGCCATGCGCCGAAGCGCTCCGCCTCTACGGCTGCCTGACCTTCCTCGAGACGGGGGCGCCGCATCTCCTCGCCGACGCGTTCCATCCCGGCCGGTGGTGGAAGCTCGTCGACCTCCACCGCGATCCATCGCTGGCGAAAGAATTCCACCGGGCCCACGTGACGCCGCTGCTCGAGTCGGGGCTGCGATCCGACTGGGACGCCGCGCTCGACGACTTGAATTGGCGGACATTGCCGTCCTGGCGCGACGAGCCGCGCGAGATCGACCAGAAGCTCGCCCGACGCGCCGAACGCGCTCTGCAAGTCCGCGCCGTCCGCCGCGGGATGACCTTCCACTCCGAGCGAGCCACGCCGCCGGGGCCGCTGGCGCTCGACGAGGAGCGCTGCGAGCTTGCGGCGCCGTGGCCGGTCCCCGACGCGGTGGGTGCGCCGGCGTCGCACCCTTATCCGCCGGCGCTCGTCAGAGCCGGAAGGTGACGAACACCGTTGCGGAGCGCGAATCGGTGCCGCCGACGTTGGTCGTCGGCGCCCCGGCTTCGTATTGCGCGGTGTGCGAGAAAGCGTCCGGGAACTGGAAACTGACTCCGACGTCGACCGCGCGGTCGGGCGTGACGACCAGCGCGGCCCCGAGCGGCACGCTGTAGAAGTCGGCGTGAGAGATCCGCGCGACGTATCCGATGAACGGCGCGAAGACGATCTGCGGCGTGATCTGGATGCGCGGCGAGAAGCGCACGCTCACCGCGTCGGGGAAGAACGCGTTGTCGCGCCCCGTCACGCCGATCAGCGCCACCGCGCTGGCGAAAAGCTGCAGGCTGCCGTTGAGCCGCCAGCCGAACAGCACGCTCGGCAGCGCGCTGAACTCCATCGCCGACGCGGTGGGATTCTGCGAGTCGAGGCCGTTGAAGAGACCGACGCCGAACTGCGTCACCAGGTTCATGTCGTGATTCGCGACCAGCGCATAGCCGAGGTACCCCGAGATGAACTGGAAGAAGCCGATCGGGTCGCAGTCGGTGAAACAGACGCTCACCGAGTCGAGGACGGCGTGAATGCGGTCGCTGACGCCGAAGCGCGCGAACAGCTCCGACGTCAGCGGGTGCTTTGTGGTGGCCGAATCCGCCGAGAAGTCCCTGTCCACGTCGAGCTCGACCTCGGTCATGCCCGGCGCGACCATCAGCGGCCGGTCGACGATCGCGACCGGCCAGGTGTTCTTCGTGTAGAGCAGCGCCATGCCCGCGTTCCGCGCTGCCTCCTGCTCGCGGGAGCGGTAGGTCCCTCCGGTCGCAGCCGGCGGGGCGGCGGTTCCGCGGCCCGAGACGCACGAGTTGCGGTCGCAGACCTCGTCTCCCGGGCAGTCCTTGTCGCGCGTGCAGTATTTGCGCTCGACGCACTTGTTGGCGACGCAGACCCGGCCGCCCTTGCAGTCCGAGTCGCGATCGCAGTCGGCGCGCGCCTCGGCGGCGGCCAACGCCAGCAGCAGAAGTACGGAAAGTTTCATGTCCCCTCCGACGCCGGTCTTACAGCAAGCCAGGCGACCGGGCTAGAATTCGGCCGTGGCGCGCCTGTTCCTGATCAATCCGCCGACCGACGAGACGGTGCGCTCGCCGCTCCTCTCGTTCCTCTATCTCGCGGCGGCCCTGCGGCGGGGCAGCCACGAGGTGGCGTTGCTCGACTGCAGCGCCGAGTTTGCGCCGAAGGAACATCCCGACATCGTCGCCCGGGCGCTCGCGTTCGACCCGGACCTGGTCGGGATCCACTGCAAGACCCTCTATGCCCAGGACGCGTACGCGCTGGCGAAATCGTTTGGAAAAGCCGTGCCGCTCGTCTGCGGCGGCCCGCACCCGACGGTGGCGCCGCTCGAGCCTCTCGATCACGGCTTCGACTTCTCCGTCCGGGGCGAGGGCGAAGAGACGCTGACCGAGTTGTGCGATGCGCTCGACGGAAAGCGCAAGCTCGAGGACGTCCGCTCGCTCGCGTACGAAGGAGGCTTGAATCCGTCGCGCGGTTTTCTGCTCGACCTCGACGCGCTCGCCTCTCCGATCGACGCGCTCGATCTCTTCGACCCCCGCTGGTACGGCGCGTCGAAAACGGTGCCTCCCGCGGGCCTGCTTTCGAGTCGCGGCTGCCCGGCGGCGTGCACCTTCTGCTCGAACAACGTCACCGGCCGCCGCTTCCGCTACCGCAGCCCGGCAGCCATCGCCTCGGAGATCAGTACGCTGCGCAAGCACACGGATTTCATAGCTTTTTCGTTCTTCGACGACTCCTTCGCCGTCGGCCGGCGGCGGATGAACGAGCTGTGCGACGCGCTGGTCGGCCTCGGCGTCCAGTGGACCTGCACCGCGCACCCGGCGCACCTCGATCCCGACATCCTGAAGCAGATGAAGCGCGCGGGCTGCCGGGGGGTCGACATCGGCATGGAGAGCGGCGACCCGTCGATGCTCCTGCGCATCGGCAAGGGCGTGACCGTCGAGCGGGTGCTGGACGTGCTCGGCTGGGCGCAGGATCTCGGCCTGCACTGCATGCTCAACCTCATGTTCGGCTGGCCGGACGAGACCCTCGACGAGCTCGAGGCGACCGTCGACTTCATCGACCGTGCGGCGCCGCTCGCGGCGGCGTTCAACGCGCGCGGAGTGCTGGTGCCGTATCCAGGCACGCGGATCTACGACGAAAACCATGCGCGATTCGGCTTTACCGAGTGGTGGCTGCGCGAGCCGCCCTTGCGCTACCGGCCGTTTCCCGCGTCGTGGGATCGTGAGGAGGTCAAGCGCGCGTACGCCGACGACGCCGCGCTCGCGCGCAACTACTTCCGGCTCTCGGATGCGCATCTCGGCCTGATCGAGGAAGGCCTGCAACGGAAGGCGGACGCTACGTACCGGAAGATCGCGGCGCCGGCGGCGCCCGGGTGGGAGCCGCGCAAGCCGGCGATCGCGGCGGCGGGCGCGCGGTAACTGGCGAAGCGGAGAAACGAGAACGAGAAGGAAAAAGAGAACGAGAAGGAAAAGAGAACGAGAAGGAAAAGAGAACGAGAAGGAAAAGAGAAGGATTGGGAGCAGGCTCGCGCCAGCCCTTCGGGCTGTCACTCCGCCTGCATTTTGGAAAAAACCTTAGCTCGCTGCGCTCGCGCTTTTGGCTGATATTCGTCGTCTGTTCGGCATCGTTTCGGCCTCCCGCCTTCGGCGTTTTTGAGGAGGCCGAAACGATGCCGAACGAGACGACTTTCATGCTTCACGAAAAGCTGATTGCGTGGCAGGTGGCTTGCCAGTTGCTACGCGTGGTTCGCGAGGCGGGGATTTCCGATGCGAAATTGCGTGATCAGGCGATGAGGGCAGCACAGAGCACTTGCCTGAATATTTCCGAGGCAAATGGACGCTTCTCGCCGGCGGACCGGCGGCGGGTTTTTGCGATCGCGCGGGGTGAGGCTGCCGAGGCGGTTGCGGCTGTGCTGGTTGCCGCGATCTCCGGAAGTTGCGGCGAGGATGCGGCGGACGACGCACGTCGCCTTGGAGGGCGTGTCGCCGCCTTGCTTTCAGGACTCATCCGCCGCTGACGGGAGACGTCTTATTTTTCTCCAGGCCCACCCTTCAGGGTGGGACTCCATGGATCGATCAAGAAAACGGAAAAGACCGGACGTCGTACGAAGCTCGGCGGGACTGAACTACATTCTCTCACTGTCAAAATCCACCGCGCCGGAAAACAGTTGTCGCCGGGCGTGCGGTCGACCACACTCGCGGCATGGCGACGCGCATCCTGATCGTCGAGGACTCGGACGACGTGCGACTCTCGTATGTGCGCTGGTTCGAGCAGGCCGGATTCAAGGTCTTCCAGGCGCGCGACGGCGAGCACGCGCTGCAGATCTCGCGCACGCTGCGGCCCGACGTGGTGCTGCTCGACATCGAGCTGCCGGGCATCGACGGTTACACGCTGGCCGAGAAGTGGCAGGGCGATCCGCGGATGGCCAAGGTCCCGCTGGTCGTCCTCTCCGGCCGGACCGGCGACGAGCACGAACGGCGGTCGCAAAAAGCAGGCTGCTTGATCGCTCTGCCCAAGCCCTGTCTGCCCGACATGATCCTCGCGGCCGTCCGCGGAGCCTTGGGGCCAAATCCCATCATTCGCGCGCGTTGACCGCTGTGTGCCGCAGTGCGTGAATGCTCGGCTGCTCGTTTGACAAGCGTAGGGGCATCGCCTACATTCGCGCGGCCTTCGCCGGGCGAGCCGGGATTTTCTTTGTGTTTTCGAGGTACTGGAGAGTCGATGACCTGGGTGGAGGTGCTTTTTCTCGCGACCTATTTCCTGGTCCTGCTCATCCTCTCGGTCTACGGCTCGCACCGGTACGTGATGGCGTACCTCTATTACAAGTACAAGGGGAACCTGCCAGCGCCGAAGGGCCGGTTCGATACGCCGCCGCGCGTCACCATCCAGCTGCCGGTCTACAACGAGATGTACGTCGTCGAGCGGCTGATCGATGCGGTCGTCCGCATCGAATACCCGCGCGATCGCCTGGAGATCCAGGTGCTGGACGATTCGACCGACGAGACCCAGGGCATCGCCCGCGCCAAGGTCGAGCGGCTGCGCAAGACCGGCATCGACATCACCTACTTCCACCGCGAAAACCGCGAGGGCTTCAAGGCCGGCGCGCTGCAGGAGGGCTTGAAGGTGGCCCGCGGCGAGCTGGTGGCGGTCTTCGACGCGGACTTCGTTCCGTCGCCGGATTTCCTGCGCAAGTCAGTGAATTACTTCACTGATCCGAAGATCGGCATGGTCCAGGTCCGCTGGGAGCACCTGAACCGCGACTACAGCCACCTGACGCAGGCGCAGGCCATCTTCCTCGACGGCCACTTCGTCATCGAGCACACCGCCCGCAACCGCAGCGGCCGGTTCTTCAACTTCAACGGGACGGCCGGGGTCTGGCGGCGCGCGACCATCGACGACGCCGGCGGTTGGCAGCACGACACGCTGACCGAGGATCTCGACCTCTCCTACCGCGCGCAGCTGAAGGGCTGGCAGTTCGTCTATCTGCCCGAGGTCGTCTCGCCGGCCGAGGTGCCGGTCGAGATGAACGCTTTCAAGTCGCAGCAGCATCGCTGGGCGAAAGGGTCGATCCAGACTGCCCGCAAGCTGTTGCCGCGGATTCTCCGCAGCGACCTCCCCCGCGAGGTGAAGCTCGAGGCGTTCTTCCACCTCACGGCCAACTTCACGTATCCATTGATGATTCTGCTCACGGTCCTGATGCCGGTGAGCATGGTCATCCGCTTCAAGCACGGCTGGTACGAAGTCTTGATGCTCGATCTGCCGTTCTTCTGGACCGCGACGATGAGCGTCGTCATGTTCTACATCGCGAGCCAGCGCGAGATCGGCATGCCGGTCTGGCAGCGGATCAAGTACCTGCCGTTCATCATGGCCCTCGGCATCGGCATGTGCGTCAACCAGTCGAAGGCGGTGATCGAGGCCATCGTCGGCTACGAGACCGGCTTCACCCGCACGCCGAAGATGGGCGTGAGGGGCAAGGACAAGAGCTGGCTGACGAAGAAGTATCGCACGCTGCTCACCGCCCAGCCGCTGCTCGAGCTCGCGCTCGGCGCGTATCTCACCTCGGCGATCTGGTTCGCCCTCGACAAGGGCGTCTGGTTCTCGCTGCCGTTTTTGCTCCTCTTCCAGTGGGGCTTCTTCTACGTCGGGCTCGTCTCGCTGCTCCAGACGCGTGCGGCGGCGGTGATGCGGTGGCTGCGGTCGCGAAGGGTCGACGCCGCTCCGGCGCTGGAGTGATGCACGCGATGGTGCTCTGCGCAGGCTTCGGGACCCGCCTGCGACCTTTGACCGACAAGCTGCCGAAGCCGCTGGTTCCGCTCTGCGGCGTGCCCCTGCTCAAGTACAACTTCGCGCTGCTCAAGAACGCCGGCGTGACCGAAATCGTCGTGAATACGCACCATCTCGGGGCCGAGATGGAGAAGGGCGCGGCCGCGATCGCCGGCGAGCTCGGCCTTTCGCTGCAGATCTCGCGCGAGGGAAAGCACATCCTCGGGACCGGCGGCGGGGTGCGCAAGGCGCAGTCGATGCTCGGGCAGGGGACGTTTTTCCTCCTGAACGGCGACATGTTGTTCGACGTCGACCTCGCCGCCGCGCTCAAGGCGCATCGGGACGCCAAAGCGGTTGCGACGATGGTGCTCGCTCCGTACCCGAAAGGCGCGACGTACGGCGCGGTCGAAGTCGACGCCGGGTTCAACGTCCGCCGCATCGCCGGCCGGGGGGCGCCGATCGAGCCGGGGCTGACGAAGATGCACTTCACCGGCGTGCACGTCCTCGAGCGGGAGCTGCTCTCGAGGCTCCCGCCCGAGGGCGAGAGCGACATCAACCGGACGGCGTACGTGCGGCTGATCCACGACGGCGGCCGCGTCCACGGCTGGGTCCAGAAGGGTTACTGGGGCGATCTCGGCGCGCCCCGCTCGTTGTTGCGAGCCAATCTCGACGTGCTCGAAGGCCGCGTTCCGCTCGATCGATTCCGCCCCGGCGCCGATCCGTTCGCGCATACCGTCGAGCAGTCGCCTCGCGTCTGGGTCCATCCCACCGCCCGCGTGGAGGCCGAGGTGACCGGCCCCGCGTTGATCCACGCCGGCGTGCAGGTAGCCAAAGGTGCGCGCATCGGGCCCGGGGTCGTGCTCGGCGCGGGAGTCCGGATCGATTCCGGCGCAGAGATCGAGCACGCGGCGATCTGGGATTCGACCCACATCGCCTCGGGCGAGCGCGTCATCGACCAGATCGCCGCCCCGGGCGTGCGCCTCGACACGTGACTGCGGCTACCGGCTATCGGCTACCGGAGATGCCTTCAGACTGAACCCGAGCGCGCCGGCGATCTCCCGAGCCGTCTGCTGCAGGAGCCGCGTATTGCGCGGTCCCATCCGCAGCAGCTGCTTCTCCACCGGCCCGAGCGACTCCAGCCGCGCATCGGTATAGAGCCAGAGAGACCCGACGCGGTGGACGGCGACGTCCTCGCGCACCGGCGCGCTCGCGATCCGCTGGAGCGCGCGGGTGACGGCTCCGTCGAGCGGCCGGCCCGGATAGCCGAGCGCGTGGTACGCGCTCTCCAGCAGCGGATGGAGCGTGCGGTAGGTGGCCGCGACGCGCCGCTCGTCGAGCGACGAGATCACGTTGGCGAACGGGTCGTACCGCCCGTAGCTCGACGGCGAGATCGCGCCGTGCGCTGCTTTGAAAGGCCGATCGGGACGCAGGAACGAGAGCTGCGCGCGCGGACTCTCGTCCTCGGCGAGGTTGACGGTGACCACCGCCAGGCGGTCGAGCAGATGATCGGCCTTCAGCCAGCGATGAAAGAGCTCGCGCGGGCTCACTCCGGAAAGCGCGTCGCGCAGCCGCGCGTCGCTCTCGGCGAACGGTGGAACCGGCACGTCCGCCGCCGCAACCGGTTGCACCGCCGCGAGCGACTGCGTTGGAGCGGCGCCGCTCGTCTTCACCAGCGACCGGGTAGCGAAAAGTGCGAGCGCCGACGCGCCGGCGACGACGACCGACCAGATCCAGGCGGAGCGCGAATGAAGCGGAACCATGGTGTCCTCCTCGGGCAGGGGCTGCCCGAGCCGACGGTGCGCACCGCCGCGCCGCGACGCACCTCGCGCCGCCGGAGAACGTTTGAACACAAACGATTCAGGACGCCTTCATGACCCCGACCGGACACGAGACGCCGGTGCCGCCCAGCCCGCAGTACCCTCCCGGGTTCTTGGCGAGGTACTGCTGGTGGTAGTCCTCCGCGTAGTAGAAGGGCGGTTCGCCGCCGATCTCGGTCGTGACCCGCCCGAGGCCCGCCTTGGACAGCTCCTTCCCGTACGCGTCCCGCGAGGCGATCGCGGCCGTCCGCTGCGCCTCGGAGGTCGCGTAGATCGCGCTGCGATACTGGGTGCCGGCGTCGTTCCCCTGGCGCATCCCCTGCGTCGGATCGTGGCTCTCCCAGAAGGTCTTGAGCAGCGTCTCGTACGAGACCTTGCGCGGGTCGTAGACGACGAGGACGACCTCGGCGTGGCCGGTCTCGCCCGAACAAACCTCGCGATACGTCGGATTCTTCGTGTATCCGCCGGCGTATCCGACCGCGGTGGTGTAGACGCCGTCGAGCTGCCAGAACTTCCGCTCCGCGCCCCAGAAACAGCCGAGGCCGAAGATGGCCCGCTCGGTCCCTTCGGGGAACGGCGGCAACAGCGGCGTGCCGAGCACGGTGTGCTTCTCCGGGACCCGCATCGGGATGTCCCGCCCGGGGAGCGCTTCGGTCGCAGAAGGCATTCTCAGTGAGCTCATGCGGCCATTGTAACCGCCCGATCGGACGAGGAACGCCAGAACGCCGAGCAGCGTCAGAAGGCTCACCCACGCCCCCGCGACCAGGCCGGGCGTCCTGAAACGGAAGCGGACCTCGTGCTCCCCGGGCGGTACGGCCACGCCGCGCCAGAGCACGTCGGCACGGCCGATCGGCACCGCGGTCCCGTCGAGCTCGGCCGTCCACCCGGCGGAGTACGAGTCGAGCACGCGCAACAACCCCCCGCCGCCGCCGGTCCGGACGCGCAGGAGCTCCGGCCGGTCCTCGATCACTTCCGCCCGCGCGTTTTCCCCCGCTGCCAGTGCGAGCGACGGGTCGGTGACGGCCGCCGTCGCTGCCGGGTCGGTCGCCTCCGACGCGAGCTTGCCGGTGACGATCGAGACCCTCGGCAGCGGCCGGGGCAACCGCTCGATTCCGACGCGCGGACCCGAGCAGACGATCCGCCGCGAGGTCCCGAAGAGGCGCAGCATCCGCTCCTCGTCGATCGCCCCGACCGTCCGAAAAACGCGCCATTTATCGGCCGACTCCGCGGGTCCGTAGCCGACGGCATCGGGCACTCCGGAGAGGCTGGGAAAATTCGATTTCCCCGAGAACCACTCCCACCGCCGGACCCGCTCGAGAAGCGTGCCCTCCTGATCGAGCGGCATGAACGGGCACCGCTCGCGGAAGACGCGATCGGCGAGCGCGGGATTGCGCCCCTCGACGAGCTGCTGCACGAGCGGCGCGCGGGTCTCGAGGAAGCTGCCGTCGCCGAACGAGAGCAGCCGGCCGGCCTGGTAGAGACCGCCGGCCGCGACCGTGGCCATCACCGCCCAGAGCCCGACCGAGGGCCGCCGCCTGGCGATCTCGAGCGAGAGGCTGAGCGCGCCTGCGAAGAGCGCGCAGGACCAGAGCGTTCCGCGCAGCTCGGCGAGCGCGCCGTCCGCGGCAATGTTCGCCGAAGCCCGCTGCAGTCCGGAGGCGACGAAGGCGACCAGCCCGGCCGGCGCCGCCGCCGCGACCAGAGCGGCGACTGCGAGCGCGAGCGGAACCGTCCACAGCCAGCGGTGCCGGCGCCCGGGGCGGCGCAGCGCGTCGTCGAGCCCCTGCACGGCGAGCGCGACGAGAGCGAGGGTGGTGACGGCGGCGTACTTTTCCGGATAGCGGAAGCGGTTGGCGAACGGGACGAACCGCCACCAGAGCGCGAACAGCGGCGTGTGCTGGCCGGCGGCAACGATCAACGCCAGCGCGCCGCAGACCGCCCACGCCTTGACCGCGCGCGAGCTGCCTCGCCATTGCACGAGCGCGATCGCGAGGACGAGGCAGCCGCCGAGCGCGAGGCCTGCCGCCCAGGGCGAGGGCCGGCCCGGCTCGAGCAGCGTCATGCCGAAGAAATGATTGTCCGGATAGCCGATTCCGAACGGGGAGGGCAAAAGGAACTCGATCCACCGCGCGGGATGCAGGCTCCAGACCGACGCGTCGGCGAGCGGAATTCCCTGCGCGCGCACGGTCTCGCGCGTAAACAGCGCGGTCGGGACGAGCTGGACGGCAGCGAGGCCGACGCCCAGCGCTACCCCGGCGAGCACCTTCGCCGGGCGCCCGGGAAACTTTTCGTTCTCCACCGCGCCGAGGACCAGCGCCAGCGCCGCGGCGAAACCTGCCGTCTGCAGGTCGCCGTTGAGCAGGATCGCGGCAAACCCGAGCGCGCCGAAAACCGCCCGCCCTTCGAGGAGCAGCGCGATCGCCAGCGGCAGCAGGGCGACCGACGAGCACGCGTAGTGCATCCCGTGCATCGAGAGGACGTACCCGCTCGTCTGCCAGGCGACGCCCCCGATCGCCGACAGCAGCGGGCGGTGCTTGCGCCGCAAGAGGACGTACATCGCCAGTCCCGCCACGGCGAGATGAAGGAGGATGAACGCCGTCGCCGCCGTCGCCGGCCGGCCGATCAGCGAGAAGATCAGGTTCGGCGAATAGAACGTGCCCACCCCGGGATCGGCGAGGAACGGCGTCCCCCCGTACGAGAGCGGGTTCCACTGCGCGAGCCGGCCCTCGGCGAGCGCCCGCGTGCGCAGCACCTGCTGCGGAACGATCAGCGGCAGCACGTCGCGATAGAGAAAAACCTGCCCGAAAAACGCCGGGATCGACATCGCGAGCGGCACCAGGACGGCGGGGACGATGAACGCGCGGCGCTCGAGCGATTCAGGCACGGGACCGCCACAGGAGCGCCAGCGCGACGAGGCCGAGGCCGGCGAGCGTGAGCCAGACCCCGCGGCGCACCGGCTTCGAGCGGAAGACGAACCTGACCGTGTGCCGCCCGGCCGGCACCGCAACTGCCCGCTGCGACACGTTCGCCCGGGCGATGACCGCGGGCGATCCGTCCACGGCAGCCTCCCAACCCGGATACCAGGTGTCCGCCAGCACCAGGGTAGACGGAGCGGCGGCCGACGTCTCGATCGTGACCCGGTCGTTGCGCGCCTCGACGATCGCGGCGGTGCCCGTCCCGCCGCCCGGCACATCGAGCGTACGGTCGAGCAGGACGTCGGTGCGCGGATCGAAATCGACCGCCGCGAGCCGCTGCAGCGCCAGCCGGTCGTCGAGCACCGCCGTGCGCGGCACCAGCCGGGCGCGGGGCAGCCAGGCCTCGACCTCGTACACCCGCGCGGGCCCCGCCGACCCGACCGGCCGCACGCCCCGCGCGGCGATCGGCTGCGCCGTGATCAGGTACCGCACGTTCTGCATGCCGACCACGCGGAAGAACGCCGCTGAGAACGCCAGCCCCCCGGCGTCCGGCTGATAGAGGTGCGGCATCAGGCCCGGCCGGTTGTGGTCGCCCCAGACGTCGACGCACCATCTCGGCGCGATCCCGGCGTAGCCGTCGCCGGTCTCGATGCCGAAGGCCACGTTCGAATCCGGCTGCAGGAACATCCGCATCTGGTGATACGGCGTCAGGTCGCCCGACCACCCGCTCGCTCGCGTGAAAGCGTCCTTGTGCAGGCGCGACCAGG
The DNA here is from genome assembly GCA_020201435.1 of Myxococcales bacterium. Lineage (GTDB taxonomy): Bacteria > Myxococcota > Myxococcia > Myxococcales > 40CM-4-68-19 > 40CM-4-68-19. The sequence continues at coordinate 1,480 of JAIVGS010000032.1, read as the reverse complement.
CCGGAGTAAAGGTGCGGAAAGGTGCGCTCCGGTCGAAGAGCTTCACCGTGGCCGGCGATTCCGACCATTCCGACGCGGCATCGACGGCGTTCTGGCGGCTGTTGAACCAGCCGACGTCGAACGCGATCAGGCCGACGAGCCCGAAGGCTGCCCATCGCCGCCGCTCGAACCGGGCGAGGCCCAGCGCCGCGAGCAGCGCGAGGGCGAAGTCGACGAGGAAGAGAAAGCGCGTCGGCAGCCGGAAGACCGACATCCCGGGCACGATCCGGAACGCGAGCGGAAAGACCGGCGTCGCCGGCCCGAGCACGAGCAGGAACGCAAACAGCGCCACGCCGGCGAGGAGCCAGGTGGTCCGCTGTCGCCGCGCCGCGAACGCGAGCAGCAGGGTCCCGACGCCGGCGTAGCCGAAGTCCTCCCAGAAGATCCCGGTGCCGCGGTACGTCCGGTTGCTGATGTCGCCGTTGACGTAAGGTACGAGGAACTGCCACGCGTTCGACGGCGCGTACGCGTACCGGACCGCGAACTCCGCGCTCACTCCCGATGCGCGGTCCGACAGCGAGGCCAGCTCGAGCTGCGGAAGGAGCTGGGCAGACCCGATCAGCGCCGCGACCACGCAGGCCGAGGCCGCCGACGCGAGCAGCGGCAGCGCACCCTGCCGGCGGAAGGCGAGGACGAGCGCGAACGCCGCATACGCCAGCGCGCAGGCGTAGGGAAGCTGCGGAAAACCCGTCAGCCACTGCAGCCCGAAGAAGAGCGCGAAGAGCGCGAGCCGCCGCGCTGTCGGCCGCCACCGCGCCGGATCGTGCCGCGTCATCGCGCGGATGAGGGCCCACAGCGCCCAGGGGAACCAGGCGAGCGCGGCGAGGATCCCGAGATGCCGAAGCTGGCTCACCACCACGCCGCTCTGGACGAACACCGCGCCGGCCAGGACCGCTCCGAGCCGCGAGGCGCCGAGCGCCCTCGCGACGCGGTAGGTCCCGCAGGCGACCAACAGCAGCGCCGAGAGGACGAAGAGATCGAGCGCGACCGTCGGCGGAAGCCAGGAGAACCAGAAGAGCGTCAGCGGATCGGCGCCCGCCCCTCCCGCGAGGGCGGGAAATCCGCCGTAGATCCCGCTCAGCCACGCCGTTCCCTGGCCGCTCGCGAACGAACGCCCGATCGCAACCCGCATCGGCCATTCGCCGTCGAGAAGGTCGGAGGTGAAGACGTCGTCCGAGAGCGGCACGCCCTGCAACGTCGCGAGCGGCAGGTGCAGCGCGATGACCCACGCAAACAACGCGGCCGCCGCTGCAGCGCGGGGTCTCAGTTCGGCTGGTACTGCGCGAGGATGACGGTGACGTTGTCGGCGCCGCCGTTCGCGTTGGCCGCGTCGATCAGCTTCCTGGCCGCGGCGTCGAGATCGCCGGCGTTCTTCGCCACGATCGATTGCATCATCTCGTCGGAGATCATCCCCGACAGCCCGTCCGAGCAGAGCAGGAAG
>JAIVGS010000031.1 GCA_020201435.1 Myxococcales bacterium | reverse complement strand
CTCAACCCCTGTGCGCCGTGCAGCTGCGTTCCGGGGGCGACGTGCTGCCAGCGGAAGAGGAAGCGCAGGAAATCCTGCGTCGAGGCGGGCTCGATCTCGCGCCGCAGCCGCCCCAGCCTCAGCCGGTGGATGCGCGCGAGCAGAGTCCGCTCGCACCACTCGACGTCCGTCGCGCCCTCGCGATAGCGACCCTGGAGGACGAGCCCCTCGCTCTCCAACGTCGCCAGCTCGTAGTCGACGTTGGCGACGCGCAGCTTCGCCGCCAGCTCGCCCGCCGTCACCGGCCCGAGGATGCCGATCCAGCCCCGGACCGCGTCGATCAGCTCCGCGTCCGGCTTTTCCGCCGGCCGCCAGACGCCGTCGACGCAGACGGCGCGACTCGCCTGCGAGAGCTCCGCCAGCCACGCCGTCCACTCCGCGGGCGGATCGGGAAGCAGCGCGAGCGTGAGCAGCACGTCGTGCAGCTCGTCGGCCGACCGCACGTCCGGAAACGCCTGCTGCACGACCTGCGCGATCGCCTCCGCGTCGAGGAACCCGAGTGCCGCCGCGTCGCGTGGATCGAGCGTCCGCCGCAGCTGCACCGCCCGCGAGCGCCGCTCTTCCAGGGGCGCGTCGTCGAGGTAGGCGTACGGCGCGGAATTCAGGATCTCATGCGACATCGGCGACGGCTCCGGGGTGTCGCGCGCGATCATCCGGATCTCGCCGTCGTGCATTCGCGTGAGCAGCGCGCGCAGGGCCTCGATGTCCATCGCTTCGGTGAGGCAATCGCGCAGCGTCTCGCGCACCAGCGGATGGTCGGGCGGCTCGATCGGCCCGGTCGCGTTCTCCTGGCACTGGACCTGCGCCGGAAAGACCTGCGCCAGGAGATCGTCGGTCCGCATCCGCAGGATGTTGAAGGGGATCTTCTTGCCGGCGCGCGACCGCAGAATCGCCAGCGACCGCGTCGCGTTCCACCGCCAGCGCACGCCCCACATCGGCGCCAGGAGCGCCGCCTGCGTCAGCATCTCGTCGATGCTGTTCGGTGTGAGGAAGTCGAAGATCGTCTCCAGTGGAAAGCTGTTCTGCGGGCCCAAAGAGAGGAGGACGCCCTCGTCGGTCGCCGCGGCTTGCAGCTCGAAGTCGAACGTCCGGCAGAAGCGCTTGCGCAGCGCGAGCCCGAAGGCGCGATTTTGCCGGGCGCCGAACGGCGCGTGCACGATGAGTTGCATCCCGCCCGACTCGTCGAAAAAGCGCTCGGCGATCAGCGTCCGCTGCGTCGGCAACGCGCCCAGCGCGGCCTTCCCTGCCGCGAGATAGCGAACGATCTGCTCCGCGCCGGCGGGAGCGACCGCGCACTTCTCCGTCAACCACCCGACCGCGCGCGAAGCGTCGTCCAGGAGCGGCTCGAGCTCTTCGCGCAGCGCCGAGACTTCGGCCGACAATTCCGCCGTCCGCCCCGGCGCTTCGCCGTTCCAGAACGGCACCGACGGCGGCGCGCCGTGCGCGTTCTCGACCCGCACCCGGCCGGCCTCGATGCGCCGGATCCGCCAGCTCTCGTTCCCGAGCAGGAAGATGTCGCCGGCCATGCTCTCGACCGCCCAGTCCTCGTCGACCTGGCCGATGGTCACGCCCTCCGGCTCGGCCACCACCGCGTACTGCGCGGTCTCGGGGATCGCGCCGCCCGACGTGATCGCCGCGAGCCGCGACCCGCGCCGCGCCTTGAGGACCTTGTTCACGCCGTCCCGGTGCAACCGCGCACCCTGCGCCCGCCCCGCGCGCCGCGCCACGCCTTCGGCGTGCATCTCGACGACCGCGTCGAACTCCGATCGCGGCAGGTTCCGATACGGCCACGCCCGCTTCACGAGCTCGAACGCGACGTCTTCGGACAGATCCTCGCACGCCGCCATCGCCACCAGCTGCTGCGCGAGCACGTCGCGCGGCCACTCGGGAATCCGGGTGATCTCGAGCGCCCCCGCGCGCATGCCGCGTACCAGCGCCGCGCACTCGACGAGCTGATCGCGCGTGACCGGAAAGAGCCGGCCCTTCGGCGTCCCGCCGCGATGGTGCGACGCGCGCCCGACGCGCTGCAGCGCAACCGAAAAGCTGCGCGGCGATTCGAGCTGCACCACCAGGTCGACCGCGCCGACGTCGATGCCCAGCTCGAGCGAGGCGGTCGCGACCGCGCAGCGCACGAGGCCTTTTTTGAGCTTCTCTTCCGCCGCAAGCCGCACCGGCCGCGCCAGCGATCCGTGGTGCGCGACGACCTGGTCCTCGCCGAGCCGCTGCCCGAGCGCGTGCGCGACCCGCTCGACCATCCGCCGCGTATTGGTGAACACCAGCGTCGTCCGGTGCTCTCGGACGAGCTCCGCGACGCGGTCGTACATCTCCTCGCGCTGCTCCTTCGACGCGACCGCCGACAGCTCGTCCCGCGGGACTTCGACGAAGACGTCCAGCGCGCGCCGCGACCCGCTCTCGACGATCGCGCACTGCCGCCCGCCGGTGAGAAAGCGCCCGATCTCCTCGATCGGCCGCTGCGTCGCCGAGAGGCCCACCCGCACACACCGCCGCCCACACAGCGCGTCGAGGCGTTCCAGCGACAGCGCGAGGTGCGCGCCGCGCTTGTCCCGCGCGACGGCGTGGATCTCGTCGACCACGACCGTCCGAACCGTGCTCAGCAGCTTGCGGCCGCTGTTGGAAGTCAGCAGCAGGTAGAACGACTCCGGCGTCGTCACCAGCACGTGCGGAGGCTGCCGCAGCATCGCCTGCCGCTCGCTCTGGGGCGTGTCCCCGGTCCGCACCGCAGCGCGGATCTCGGGCACGTCGGGAAAGCCGCGCAGCTCGGCCAGCGGCTCGAGCAGGTTCTTGCGCACGTCGTTGGCGAGCGCCTTCAAGGGCGACACGTACAGGACCTGCGTCTCGTCGCGCAGGGCCGCGCCCTCGCGGATCATCGAGTCGAGGCACGCCAGGAACGCCGCCAGCGTCTTGCCCGACCCGGTCGGCGCCGCGATGAGCGTGTCCTCTCCGGCCTGAATCCGCGGCCACCCGAGGAGCTGCGGCTCTGTCGGCGTCCCGAACTTCGCTTCGAACCATCGCTGGACGGCAGGATGAAACATGGGACGCGAATCTATGACCTGAACATGCCTTCAGATCAACAAGGGGCGAAGGCAAGGGAAAGGGAACGGAAAGGGAAAGGTTGAGGGCGAGGGACAGGGGTGGGAATCAAGCAACGGAAAGGGCCGTGAACCCTCGCCCTGTCCGTTCCCTTTCCCTTTCCGTTCCGAGGCCCTCAACGCACCGGCTTCCCACCGATCCGCACGTACGCCATCGGGACTCGCTCTTCCGAGAACCCGGAGAGCGCAGCGCAGAGGGCCTCCACCGCCGCCGGCGGACACGTGCCGAGGTCGAAGACGCCCCACACCTCGTTCTCGCGCATCTCGACCTTCACCGAGTGCGCCCGGCCCGTCCAGCGGTCGGCGCCAGGCGTCCCCCGCGCCGGTCGCGACCCGGCGAATCCGCCGTACCACGCGAACGCGGCGAACCCGCGCAAAAGCCCGGCGAGGTCCGCCGCGTCCTCGGCCAGCGGCTCCCCGTCGAAGGCGCAGACGACCGGCAGATCTTCCCAGTTGCCCGCCTCGAGCCGCACCTCGACGAGTCCGACCCGTATCTCCGTCGCCGCCGGCGCGTCCGGGTGCGCGCCGTGCACTTCGTAGGTGTGCCCGTCTCGCGCGTCGGCCACGTCGAACCGCAGCGCGAGCCCGTCCTCGCCCGCGACCAGCCGCCCGTCGTCGCCGCGGGTAGTCCTCTCGGTCAACAGCGCTTCCGACGGAAGCCGCGCGGCCATCTCGTCGAGCCGGCGCAAATAGCTTCGATACAGGGGTTCTAAAGCTTCAGCTAACGTCATCCCTTCGTGAGCTGCTCGATCTTCTGCTCCAGCTCCTGGATGCGCCTCTGCAGCCGCTCGATCTCCGCCTTCGCGCCGGGCCCGAGCGCGTCCAGCGCTTGCTTCACCGCCGAATCGACCTTCCCGCGCACCTCGTCGACCATCTCTTCCGGCTTGCGGAACATCCCGGTGACGCGCGCCGACAAGTCCTCGCGGATGCTCTCGGTCTTGCTCTTCAGCTCCGCGACCTTCCCGACCAGGGTCCCGGCCTTCTCTGCGTAGAAACCCGCAACCGCCTCGCCGCCATGCCGGATGATCTCCCGCAAGACGCCGAGCGGCATCTGCGACCGCTTCTTTTCTTCCTCGAAGATGATCTGCGCGAGCGTGACCGAGGTCAGGTCTTCCTTGGTGCGGTTGTCGATGATCTTCACCTCGGCGCCGCCCTTGATCATCTGGGCGATCTCGTCGAGCGTGACGTACCGACTCTCGACGGTGTCGTACAGCTTGCGGTTGGTGTACCGCTTGATGACCTTCGGTTCCCTCTTGTCGGCCGGCGGAGCAGGGGTCCCGTTCTCGGGGGATGAATTCGGCTCGTGCTCGCTCATGCTGGAAACTCCACCGGTTTTGCCGAGGAAATGACGCGAAGCGTCCGTCATTCCCCCACAGGTGACGGTGTGTGTCAAGGCGGCACCCTGAGCCCGGATTTCTTCGGACAATTCCTTGTCACGGAGACGGCCTGCAAGCGAGAATGGCATCGTGGTCGTTCAATGCCCGACATGCCAGTCCAAGTTCCGGATCGCCGATGACAAGGTGACGGACCGCGGCGTGCGTGTGCGCTGTACTTCTTGCAAGAACGTGTTCCAGGTCCGCAAGCCCGGCGCGTCGGCGAGCGAGGCTGCGCCGGGGCCGGGCAACACGATGGACCTCTCGTCGCTCGGCGCGGCCGCAGTCGCTCGCGGCGGGGGGTCACGACCGGGTGCGGCATCGCGGCCGGCGGCAGCTCGTCCAGGTGCGTCGAAGCCCGCGCCGTCGCGTCCGGCGCCTTCCCGTCCGGCACCCGCCGCTTCCGCGCGCAGCCCGAACGGCACCGCGCGCCGGCTCGACGCCGACGACCTTTTCGGCATGGCCGAGCTGACCGGCGACGCTCCGCTCGGAGACGTCGCGCCGCCGGCGTCGAGGCCGCCGACCGGACCGGTCAAGCCCGCCGCGAAGCCGATGCCGAATTTCGACGACATCGACCTCGAGGTGCCAGACGAGCCGTCGGGCCCGCCGCCGCCCAAGCCGTCGACCGGGCCGGTCAAGGCGAGCCGTCCGCCGACGGGGAAGGTGGAGCCGCCCCCGCCGCCGCTCGCGGAGGACGAGCCGCCGTCTCCCACTCCCGATGAGCCCGCTGGCGGCGATGGCGCAGCGACGATCGGCGCCTTCAAGGACCCGATGAAGGATCCGTTCGAGGGCATGAACCTCGGGCAGCCGGGCACCGGCGCGATCGACATCGCGACCCAGGCGAAGAAGGACAACCTGGGCGATGCGGCCGCCGCCGAGGTCGCGGCCAAAGCCTCGGAACCGGCCCCGCCGCCGCCGGCGCCGGAGATTTCCTCCGGCCGCGATCTGGTCTCGAGCGCCCTGACCGGCCTCGTCGGCGCGGCGCTCGCCATCGCGGTGGTGATCGTCGCGGCGCTCTCCGACGAGTCGTCCGCCGGCTGGTTCGGCTTCGGCCGCGGCAGCGAGATCGTCGCCACCCGCGTCGTCAGCGGCCTCTACGACACCGCCTCCGGCAAGCCCGTCTTCTACATCCGCGGCCGCGTCGAAAACCGCAGCCAGACGCCGCGCGGCCCCATCCGCGTCACCGCCGAGCTCGTCTCCGATGGCGCCGCCGAGGCCAAGGCCGAGGCGATCGCCGGCGCCGAGCCGACCGCGGAAGAGGTCTGGTCGCTGCGCTCGGCGGCCGACGTCGACAAGCTCAACCACGCGCTCGAGATCAGCCGGACCGAGCGCAAGGTCGAGCCGGGAAAGAGCCTGCCGTTCTTCGCGGTCATCGCCGATCCGCCGCCCGACCTGCAGCGCCACCGGCTGCACGTCAAGGTCGAGTCGGTGGACGCGTGGGTTCCGCAGGCGCCGAGGAAGGGAAAGTAGCGTGGACGCGGCGGAGCTGGCCCGCGCGCTCGCCTCGCTCGAGGCGGGCGACCTGCGCGCCCGCAAGGCCGCCGAGCTGCTCGTCGATCTCGAGCCGGAGCTCGCGGTCGACCTGCTCTCCGAATTGATCCGCCGCGCCGATCGGCGGACCGATCCCGAGGCTGCCGCGCTCGAGGGCCTCCTCCGCGCGGTCCGCGACCTGTTGCCCGAAGAGCGCGTCGACCAGCTCTTCCAGGCCGCCGAGGCGGACCTCGAGGTGCAGGCGCTGTTCGCCCGCACCGAGGCTTCGCGGTCGTTCGATCACGATCGCGAGGAGTGGATCGACCGTGAGATGCGCGCACGCACATTGGGGGAGCGACGCGCACTTGCGCGCACCCATGATCGCGATCTTCTCGCCCGACTCGCTTCCGACCCGGACCCGATGGTGGTCAAGCACATTTTGCAGAACCCGCGCTGCACCGAGCGCGAGGTGCTGCTCGCGGCCTCGCGCCGGCCGCAGCGCGCCGAGGTGCTGGAGGAGATCTTCCGCTCCCGGCGCTGGTCGGCCAACCGCCGCGTCCGCCGCGCGCTCGCGCTCAATCCCTACAGCCCACCCTCGCTGGCCAGCGCCGCGCTCGCGCTGCTCACCGCGCCCGATCTGCGCGAGGTGGCAGGAAATCTCACCATCGCGCCGGAAGTGCGCGTCCAGGCCCGGCGTCTCCTCGGCAACCGAACAACTGATCACCACGGAGGCACGGAGGGCACGGAGAAGGTTTGACCAAAAACCTCCGCGCTCTCCGTGTCTCCGTGGTGAGCTTTATTTCTTTTCGGCGGGCGTCTTCGCCGGCTCGCCGGGCGGGATGGCTTCCTTCTTCGGCGTCACGTCGATCTCGTCGTCGCCCGAGACCGATCGCTTGAAGTTCTTGAGGCCCTTCCCGAGCGCGTCGCCGAGCGCGGGTAGCTTGCTCGCGCCGAAGATGAGCATGATGACGAGGAAGATGAGGAGCAGCTCGCCGAATCCGAGGTTCATCGACCGGTGACCTTAGCACGACCGCTCATCTGGGGACATCGTGGAGCGTCGTTCGCCGCGCCCGAGAATACGCTGGCGGCGTTCCGCCTCGCGCGCGAGATGGGCGCCGACGGCGTCGAGCTCGATGCACAGAGGTGCGCGTCGGGCGAGATCGTCGTGATCCACGACGATTCGCTCGCTCGCACGACCGGCTTCGCGGGCCTGGTCACCGAGACGCCGTATCCGGTGATCCGCGCGCTCGACGCCGGCCGCGGCGAGCGGGTGCCGCTCCTCTCCGAGGTCCTCGAGGAACTGCCGCTGCGGATCAACGTCGAGCTCAAGTGCGACCGGGCGGACGATCGCGGTCTCACCGCCGGGGTCGTGAAGCTCGTCCGCGCGGCGGGGGCCGCCGACCGCGTGCTCTTGAGCTCGTTCAACCCGCTCTGCCTGTTGCGGGCGCGCCTTCTGGCGGCGGAGACTCCGCGTGCGCTGCTCTTCGAGTCGGAGCAGGAGTGGTGGCTGCGCTCCGCGCTCGCCGCTCCGGTTCTCGCCGCCGGCGCGCTTCATCCCGAGCACGTCCTCGCCACGCCCGACCGCGTCCGCCGCTGGCGCCGCCGCGGGTACCTCGTCGCCTGCTGGACCGTCGACGACCCCGACACCGCCTCGGGCCTGGTCGACAGCGGCGTCACCGGAATCATCACCAACCGCCCCGACCGAATGCGCGCACGCTGGCCTTGACGGGCGGGAGTTCGGAAAGGGAAAAGGAAAGGTTTCGGACGAGGGCGAGGGGCGAGGGAGAAACCCTGTCCTCAACCCTCGACCTGAACGTTCGCTTTCCCTTTCCGTTCCGAAGCCCGCGATCCCTAGAAAGAGAATCCGAGGCGCCCCGACGCGCTCCACAGCCGGATGAAGTTCTCCGACAGCGCCGCCCCTCCGGCCGCCGAATCGCTCTGGATCGGGTTTTTCCCCTGCGCGAGCGAAACCTCCGCGCCGAGCACGACCACGCCGGCCACCATCCGCAGGCCGAGCGCGCCGCGCAGGTAGCGGTTGTCGATGAACCGGACGTTCCGGAAGATCCCGTCGTCCGCGGTCGGGTTCGACGTGCTCTCCGCGGCCGGCTTGAAATCCACCACGCTCGAGAGCGCATTGACGAACGCGACGCCGCCCTGCAGGTACGGCTGCAGCTTGATCATGCCGGCGACGGCAAAACCGCGTGAGATCATGAGATCCGCGCCGCCCACCGTCAGGTCGAGCTCCTGCGTGCCGATCACCCGCGTCGCCCACGCGCGCAGCGCGATGTCGGGCGCGGAAGCCAGCCCGTCGACGACCGCCCAGCGCAATTCGGCCGAGAGCGCCATCATCTGCGAGCTCGTCAGCCATGAGACCGCCGCTCCGAGCTCGACCGAGCCGCCCAGACCCTTGCGCAGCGTCACCGTCGGCATCGAGAGGACCTTGGGCGGCGAGGCGGCCCGCGTCGGCCACGCGTCCCCCGAGATGCGCAGGAACGCCTCGGACGACGAGACGCCGACCTCGAACCCCGCCTGCCCGACGGTGCCGGCCGTCTCCTGGAACGGCGGCACGAACGCGAGCCCGAGCGTGCTGGCGAGCTTGTGGAACCGTGCCTGCGCGTTCAGGTCGCCCGGCTCCGCCGCATCCCCGATGCTCCCGTCGCACCGCGTGCAACCGATCGGGTCCGGATGCCCGAGCTTCCACAACTGCAGGTCGTTGTCGTCCGCCGAAGCCGCCGACGAGGCCAGGCAGATGATCAGCGCGATTCGCACCGATCTACAGGTAGCAGTTTTTGCCGGTGGCCGGTAGCCGGTGGCCGGCAGCCGGTAGCCGGCAGCCGTCAGTTGATATTGACCCTGCTCGCCTTGATGTTCAGCTGCGGCCCGGCCTTGAAGTTCGCCTTGTCCTTCACGTTCAGGTCGAACGTCGAGCCGATGTCGATCTTGCCCGTCTTCTTGGTCTTGATCTCGAGGTCCTCGCACTCGAGGATGATCTTCTTCTCGGCGTGGATCTCGACGTCGCCTTCCTTGGCCTCGACGAGGAACTTCTTGTTCTTCACGTCGAAAGTCAGCGTCCGGTTCCCCGACTTGTCGGCGATGACGATCTTTTCCTGCCCGCTCTTGTCGTCGAGGATGATCTGGTGGCCGGACTTGGTCTGGATGAAAATCGTAGTGTTTTCATCCTCGTATGCGCCCTTGATCGGCTTGTCCTTGCCGTTCCAGAGGCTCCCGATCACGTACGGCCGGTGCGCCTCTCCCCGCTCGAACGCGACCAGCACCTCGTCGTTCACGTGCGGCAGCCAGTAGAACCCGCGCCCCGCTCCCGCCGCCGGCTGCGCCACGCGCACCCAGTCCGACTCGGGCTTCCCCGGCAGGCGCGGAAAGCAGACCTTGACGCGGCCGAGCTTGTCCGGGTCCTTCACGTTGGTCACGATGCCGACCTCGACCCCGAACATCTTGGAGTCCGCCGTCGAGGCGGTCTCCTGGGCCTTCTGCAGCATCGCGAACAGGTTCTCGGCCATTCGATACTCCGGCCTCGGGCCTCAGGCCTCGGGCCTCAGCACAGCGTCTAGAGGATGGGCGGGAGCGTGAGAACCGTGCCGGGCTTTACGTCCTTCGGGTCGTTGATGCCGTTGGCGTCGGCGATGCGGCGCCACTCCGCCGGGTCGTCGTACTCCTCGTGCGCGATCAGCGCGAGCGTCTCGCCCATCTTCACCGTGCGCCGCTTGGTGTGGTCCGGCGAGTTGTTGGGGTTCTTCTCCAGTTGCTCCTTCGCGGTCTGCGCTTCCTTGATCGAGATGCTCGCGGTCGCACGGCACGGCTTTCCGTCGGGGAGAAACATCGTGTACCGGAGGTTCAGGCTCTCCACGACGCCTTTGAACTGGAACCCGCCCCAGCTGAACATCACCAGCGGCGGCCGATGCTTGTCCGCATCGCGCAGCGCGAGGGTCATGATCTTCTCGGTGTGCTCGGTGCGGACGTCTTTCTTGTCCTCGTAGGTGTCGAAGAACAGCTCGACCGAGAGCACCGCCGGGTTGCCGGAGGTGAACTCCTGCTCGGGCGTGTCGAGGCCCGGGGCCTTGTGCGGCTCCCACTGGACGCTCTTCTGGACCGAGTACTCCTTCGGGTTGAAGAGCACGTCCTGCGAGGTGCCCTTGTCGACGTTCATCAGTTTGGCTTTTTCGAGCGTCGCCATCGTTTCTCCGTGAAATGCTTTTTAGCCGCCGAACCGCTCGCGGTCACTCTGGATCCGGCGGCGGATGCGGTGATAGATGCGCTGGGCGATGGCGTCGACCGAGCCCTCGATCTTCGAGTGGCTGACCGCGTCCTCGTTTTCCTTGCCCTTGTGGGCGTGATGGCCGCCGTGGCCCTTGCCGCGCGCGTGCGGCGCGTCGCCGCCGGTGGCGCCGGAGCCCATCGTCTCGAGCGGGGGCGGAGCGGGCGGGATGGCCGCGACGATCGACATCTCGACCGCGTTCGCCCGCGCTCGCGCCGCCTGGCCTTTCGAAAGCGTTCCGGCCGAGCCCGAGCCGCTGACCCCGACGTAGGCCGCACCGCCGCCGGCTGCTCCCGCGACGCCGCCGCCGGCCACCAGCGAGGCCGCGGTCAGCGCGTCGAACTTGCGGGAAAGACTCGACATTTCGTCCGCGTTCGCGTCGCGGCCGGAGTCCATCCCGCCGCTCAGGTCGTCGTCCGAGCCGCCCCACTTCGGGCTGGCCACCAGGATCGACCGCCAGATCGAGGCCGCCGAGTTCGCGGCCCGGAGGCCCGCCCGCATCGCGCGGGTGGCGGTGGTCGACGTGTCGGCGTCGTCTTCCTCGGAAGCGGCGAGGCCGCCTGCTGCGGTCGAGCCCGACCACCACAGCGGCGCGCCGACGTACCGGAAGCGCAGCGAGGTGGGCAGCGAGGGGTACACCGGCCGCGAGAGGCTGGACAAGTCGACGCCGCCGACCGACTGCGCCCGGTCCTCGCGATTCGACCCGTAGCTCCAGGTCTGGTAGCCGGAGGTGTCGTTCCGGCGGTGGCCGCTCCACATGCCCGGCTGCAGGCCGGTGATGAACGAAGGGGTGCCCGAGGAGCTGCTCGAAGCCTCGCTCGACGCCCGGGCGGCGCTCGACGTCGCGCTGCTCATGTCGGCGATCGCCGATCCCGCCTGCGCGCCGACGATCGAGCCTTCGACGGCGGTGGCGACCAGCGTCTGATCGCTGCCGCCGGAGGTGCTCAGGGTGGGCGAAGGTGCGCTGGCGGTGCTCGACGACGCCGGCGGCGTGGAACCCGCCGCCTGCTGCTGTCCCGCCGACTGCGCGCGCGCCGAGAAGCCGCTCGAGTCCGAGGTCAGCGCCGGCGAGCTGGTCGGACCCTGGCCGATGGCCGGCCGGCCCGGCACGCCGGTACGCGCGTCGACGTCGCCCGCCATCTGCATCGCCGAGCTGAGCGCCCCCGCCATCGACGAGCCGCCGCTCGAACCGGCCGCGCTGTCCGCGCCGGTGAACGACCCGTCGACGAACGTGCCCGAAGACGGAACGTCCACGCTCGGCACGCTCGGCGGCGTGCTCGCCACCACCGTCGGCGCCGAATCCGGCGCGCCGCCGCCCTGCGACAGAACGCTTTCCGAAGAAGCCGGCGGCGGCATCTCCGAGGCGCTGAGGGGTGCGCCAACCCGGATTCGGCCGCGGCGCGTGACCACCGAGTCGCCGTCGTCGAGCGCGACGCGGGCGATCAGCTGCCGTCCGCCCAGCGAAGTCGCGAGAACCGTGCTCGTCTTCCGGTCGAGCCCGACCTCGAGCCCGCTCGGCCCGGCCAGCTCGATGATGCCGGACGTCCCCGGAGGCGCGCCGCCGGTCATGTCGTACGGCCCGCCCGGGGGCACCACCAGCCGGTAGACGCCCATCGGCGGCGAGTAGCCCGCGGACGCGAGCGGCGAGGCCATGATCTGGTCGGTCTCCGAGAGTCGCCCGCGGCCCATCTGGGCCCACAGCGGCATCGGGATGACGATCTCTTCCTCGCCAGGATTGAGCGGCCGCGCCGCCGGTCCGAGACTCACCAGGTCCGGTCCGGAGGTCCCGTCGAACGGGCCCCGCAGCGCCAGCTCGCGGATCGCGACCGGCATCGCCGCGCCCGGTCCAGGCGTCCAGTCGCCGCTCTGGGCGAGCGCCTTCTGGAGCAACACCGGCAGCCCCGAGACCGACGAGGACCCGGCGATCAGCGGCTGAACCGTCGGCAAATCCAGTGTGATGATCGCGTCTTGCGCTTTCTGCGAGGCCTGGAGGTGCAACCCGCTCCAGTCGAGGGGCAGGTCGTCGCCGTCGCCGCCGCGGAGCTTGAGCATCACGCCGCCCGCGCCGGCCGCGCCTCCCGCTGCGACCGTCGGCGCGAACAGGCTCGCCGGCTGGACGCGGCCGCCGAGGTACGCCTGCAGGGCTTCGGTCAAATCCGACCCGACGTGCAGCTCGCCCTGGTTGGGGAACGGCATCGAGAGCACCAGCTGCGCGACCTGGTTTCCGGCGCCGGCGTCGTAGAGCGAGGGCGCGGCCGCCAGCGCGACGTATCTGCGGCGGTCGTCGAAGCTCGCCAGGTCCATCGCCGCGCCGACGTCGAGCGCGTCGGGCGCGGAGACGAGGCGCATCATCGGGAGCTGGAAGCCGTTGGCGTTCGCGGTCTGCTCCAGCGCCATCTGCAGCGCCGCGAGCGCGGTCACGGGGAGCGCGCCCGATCGGCCCGCGATCGGCGCGCCGGACAGCGGGAGCTCGAGCGGCGCGTCGGGACGATCGACTGCCGCCAGCCGGATCGCGCCGCGCGCGCTCTGCATCACGATGCTGCCGTCGGCGGCGCGGAAGCCGACCACCGGGGCGCCCGCGAGCATCAATTCCTTGCCGCGCACGCCGCGCAGCTTCTCGGCCAGCTCGGGCGCGACCGACATCTCGTCGGGCCGGTCGAGCGCGGCTCGCAGCGCGCCGCGGGTCCGGCTGTTCAGCGCCATGTTGAGCGGCATCTCGCCGCCGCCGGTCAGAGCCCAGTCCGCCCAGGGATCACCAGTGATTTCACCGAGTTGCAGCGGCGTCGCGGCCAGCGCCGGGTTCTTCGGCGCCAGCTCCGGCAGCTTGCTGACGTCGGGCTTGAAGGCGGCTTCCGGCTGGACCCAGAACCGGTCGCCGGCGCCGAAGCCCGGCACCACCTTCGCGCCCTGGGCGATCGCCTTGGCCAGGTCGTCGTCGGCGAGGATCTTGACCGGCAGCGCCATCCCGCCCCGGACCGCCGAGAGGCTCTCGCCCCGCGCCATCGCCCGCTCGCCCGGCGTCGACGCCTTGCCGTCGATGACGGCGACGACTTTGCCGGTCTGCAGGAACATCCGCTGCGTGACCGGCGCCGCCGAGGCCGCCTGCCGCGCGTACAGGCCGAGCATCTCCTCCCAGCGGGTGGCCGACCCGATCTCGGGCCGCGCCAGCGAGCCGTCGGGCATCACCACGAAGATGGCCGTCTGCGGGGCGGCGGGCGCGTCGGAAGCGCGGTTCCGCTCGAGCCGCGGCGCCGCCGGGACCGGCTTGAGCGCGCGCGCGTCCTGCCGCAGCGCCTGGGCCTCGCGGGCCTCGGTCAGCTTGCGGCGAGCCGGCGCGAACGGCATCAGCCGCGCGCCCGGCTTGTCCACCGCCGGCATCGAGACCTGCTTGACGAGGAGCCGCTCCAGCGAGCGCGCGACCTTGTTGGCGTCGACCGCGACCACCTCGCCGCTCGCGCGGACGAAGTACGCTTTCGGCTCTCCGCGGCGATCGTCGCCCTTGGGCAGCACCGCCGACTCGATCGCGCGCGAGACCATGTCGTCGTTCTGCAACGCGAACTGGCCGAAGTCGGAGACGACGACGACCTTCTTCTCGTCCTCGACGATCACGTACTCGAGCTTGTTGAGGTCGAACTCGTAGACGTGGAGGCGGTCCTTGGTCGCGCGGACGATGGCTTCGGCCATGTCGGCGGGCGCGCTGCCGTGCAGCTTCGCTTCGCCCTCGAAGAACTTCGCCACCCACGTCTCGGCCGGCACGTCGCCGTCGAACGCGTGCTCGATGTGCTCGGCGAACTCGTCGGCGTCGACCAGCGCGGGCCGCTCTTCCCAGCGGTCCATCGCGCGCCAGAGGATCTGCTCCAGCGAGGGTCCGGTCGTGGTGGCGGCGGTCTCGGGCATTGTCTAGCCCTTGGTCACTGCGTGCACTGCCAGCTCGAGGATCTCGCAGGCGGCCTCGCCGCTCGAGGCGTCGAACTCGCTCATCTCCCAGCGGACCGGCCAGGCTTTCTGGAAGTTCCAGCGGCCGACTTCGGTCTTGCCGTCGAGGCCGAGGGCGACGATCGAGCCGTTGCGGCGCTTGATCGCCTTGGTGCCGCTGGCCTGGATCTCGTCGCGCCACTTGAACAGGGCCGGGTCGGAGACATAGCCCTTGGTCAGGACGATGTTCGAGGCCTTGGTCGGGCCCATCAGCTTGTGGGTGGCCTCGTTGTCGCCGCCCTCCTGGTACTCGAAGACCTCGGTCTCGGTCTTGAGGCCGCCGCATTTCCTGAACGATCCCGAGTCGATGCCGTCGAGCTCGACCTTGAAGAAGCCGATCGCGTGGTGGTCCTTGCGGCTTGCTCCTGCCATGCCCGCCCTCCGGAAGCGCTGGATTTCTGGATAGACTTCTAGCGCGGAGCAGCTTACCAGAAATCCGGCTGGCTGCCTAGGGGGGCGTGCAAGTCCCTGACTTCAGGCGGTTAACCGGCGGCGGCCGCGGCTGCCGCCGGCGGTGCTTCCTTGTCGGCGTCGGTCCGCTCGCGGGTCCACTGGTGGATCCGCACGACGATGAACTCGGCCGGTTTGACGGGAGAAATCCCGATCTCCGTGACCAGCTCGCCGACGTCCCGGGCCTCGGGCGGGTTGGTCTCGTCGTCGCACTTGACGTAGAAGGCCTGGTCCTTGTCGGCGCCGACGAGCGCCCCCACCCGCCAGAGATCGTTCAGGAAATCCTCGCAGGAGCGGATGATCTTCTTCCACAGCGAGGGCTCGTTGGGTTCGAACACGACCCACTGCGCGTACTTCTCGACGCTCTTGCGGATGAGGATGAAGAGCCGGCGCACGTTGATCTGCACGAACGCCGGGTCGGAGCTCAGCGTCCGCGCTCCCCAGATGCGGATGCCGCGGCCCGGGAACGCGATCAGCGTGTTGATGCGGTGGTCGAAGCAGTAGTCGCGCTCGCGCTTGCGGACCCGCTGCGCCACGTCGACGAGTCCCTGGATCGGCTGGTTGGCCGGCGCGCGGTGCACGCCTTCGATCGAGTCGGCGCGCGCGATCGAGCCGGCTATGTGCCCCGAGGGCGGCATCGGCGCGAGCACTTCCTCGCCCTTGCGCACCTTGATCCACGGGAAATAGAACGCCGCGTGCGAAGAGTCGAAGCGGCCGCGCCAGTCGACCGCTTCCTGCAGGTTGTGGCCCGGCATCGAGTCGAGGATGCAGAACCGGTCGTGCATCTTCTCGCAGTGCTCGACCATCGCGCGCTGGACGGCGAGGACGTGCGACTCCTCCTGGAACCCGACCGAGCGCTTGTACTGCCACATGAGATCCGGCGCGACGACGAGGTCGACGTCGTCGATCCGCTCGAGCGCCTGCAGTCCGCGCGGCATCGTCCCCTGCTGGCCGATGTAATCGTCAGGGGTCGGATCGAGGCCCCCTTCGGGGCCGACGTTCAGGATGTACGCGGTCTTTCCGCCGTTGTCGAAGAACCCGCGGATGGCGCCGGTCATGAACCCTTCGGCCTCGCCGAAGACCCTGGCGTACTGCTCGTACGACCCGACGCGGGTGGGCTCGTTCGAAGGCCCCTTGTCGGTCACGCCGAGGAAAGCCGTGACGCCGGTTTCGACTTTCTCGAGCGGGATGTACCGATCGCCCGCCGATTCGATGTGAACGCCAGGGCTCTTGTAGAGACTGCTCATGGATGCCTCTCAGAAAGACTCGCCGCCGCCGCCGCTACCTTTGGACGCCTCGTTGATGCGCTTGTTGATCTCGGAGATTTCCTGGATCCAGTTGTGGCGTTCCTTGTGTTCCATCATGAGGATGTCGTCGAGGGACCAGTGAAAGTGGTACGCGATATACGCTACCTCGCCGGCGATCTTCTCCAACGGGTAGCTTACGATTCCCCCAGCGCCGTCGCCCCCGTGCCGATGTCGACCTGGAACTCCTGTCCGCAGCTCGGACACTTGGCCCCGACGTTGGCGGTGCCGCTCTCGTTGATCTGCCGGTAGAACTCCTGCAGGTACGAGAGGTCGGCCGAGAACAGCCCCTCGACGATGCCGGGGTTGACCTCGCCCTCTTTCAGCTCGCCGAGCCTGGTGATCACGCGCGAGAGCAGGATGATCACCAGGTACGCGCGGTTGTTCTTCACGCGGAAGTCCTGGAGCGGGATGATCTCGTCCTTGGCGGTCGCCAGCCGCATCACGCCCTTGCGGTGGAGGTTGCCCTGCTCGTCGACGAAGCCCTTGGGCAGCGTGAACTCGAACTCGGTCTTGAAAGCCATTTTGGAACCGGTCTCCCTTGGTTTTTCCGAAGTCCCTTCAGAACCTTAGCCCCGAGGGCGCTCCCGCTTCAACCGGGGAACCCTCGGGGCGAAGGGTCGGTACAGAAGGCCGCGAAAGGGGGACACGAAGATGGGCGCCCCAGGGGCGCCCCATCATGTCCCCGAATCGCTACTTCATTTCGAAGGTTTCGAACGCGATCTCGAGCGCCTCGGTCGCGTGGGCGCTGTTGCGCGCGTTCAAGGCCGGGCCGTGATACTTCTTCGGCCAGCACTCGTACAGGTTGTAGCGCATCGCCTCTTCGCCGGCGTCGTTCAACAGCACGATCGAGATCGACTTGCGGTCGACCTTGCCGTCGAGGACCGACTTCCGCCAGGTGAAGAACTCCTTGGTGGCGGAGAAGTCGCGGGTGATCTTGATGGTGCCCGGCTTCTGGCGGCCCGGGCGGAACCGGGTCACGCCCTCGTCGCCGTCGTGGTACTCGACCACTTCGTGCTCGTGCTCGAGGCCCTCGATGGTGTGGACGCCGCCGATGGCGACGCCGTCGATCTCGATGGTGAACCGGTGGGCGAGGTTGAAGTCGCCCTGGGTCTTGGTGCTGCCCTTCAGGCTGTCACGTGTCCACTTCACTGGCATGCTGCATCTCCGGGTTTATGCGGCCCCCCTTGAAGGGCCTTGTGTGCACTGCTGTCCGGACGGAATTGTCCGGGGCTTCCGCTACTACACTCGTTGCCGCCCTTCCCGCCGCCCGTGGAGGGGGGGCACCCGAAGGTGCCCCCGCCCCGATACCGCGAGTGACTACTTGGCCTGGCCCGCCATCTGGCCGATGCGGAAGATCACGAATTCCGCCGGCTTCACCGGAGCGATGCCGATCTCGCAAACCATCTGGCCCGCGTCGACGACTTCCGGCGGGTTGGTTTCGGCGTCGCACTTCACGTAGAACGCCTCTTCCGGCGTCTTGCCCATCAGCGCTCCCGAGTTGTAGATGCGGAGCAAGAAGGCGCTGATGTTGCGGGTGACCCGCTTCCAGAGCGTCTCGTCGTTCGGCTCGAACACCACCCACTGCGTGCCGATTTCGATCGACTGCTCGATCATCAGGAACAGGCGGCGAACGTTGATGTAGCGCCACGACGGGTCAGACGACACCGTCCGGGCCCCCCAGACGCGGATGCCGCGGTCGCCCATGTTCCGGATGCAGTTGATCCCGCGCGGGTTCATGAAGTCCTGCTCCGGGCGCGAGATGTTGTACTTGAGGCCAAGAGCGCCGCGAACGATTTCGTTCGCCGGAGCCTTGTGCACGCCGCGCTCGCTGTCCGAACGGGCGTAGATGCCGGCCACGTGCCCCGAGGGCGGGACGAAGATGTTGCCCTTCTCGGGGTCGTACACCTGGATCCAGGGGAAGTAGTACGCCGCATACTGCGAGTCGCGCGGCTTGGGCATCTTTGCGATGCCATCCTTGCCCAGCTCCTCCGCCGAGTCGAGGATCGCGAAGCGGTACTTGTTGTTCTCGCAGTGCGAGATGACCGCATCCTGGATCGCCGGATCCGACTGGCCCGGTGCGAGCACCAGCGAGATCTCGGGGATGTCGTTGAACACGTTCAGACCGGTGCGACGGCCAGGACCCTCGTCCTTGCCGATGTACAGACCCGGGTTCACGGCGCTCGATGCAGCAGCCGGGGCAGCGGCGGCGGCAGCGGGCTTGCCCGCCGTCGTCTCCTTCTTCGCCTCGGCCTCCTTCTTCTCGGCCTCCTTCGCCGCCTGCTCCGCCGTCACCGTCTTGGTGCTGACGTTGCAGACGAAGGCCTTGGTGCCGCCGTTGTTGAAGAACCCGTAGACAGCGTGCGCCAGGTGGGTCGAGTGCGAGAAGTCGCCAAAGGTGCGCGTGTACTGCGCCCAATTGGTGACGAGCACTGCCTCGTTGGTCGGGCCGACGGACGACTCGCCAATGAACGCCGCGGTCGAAGTGCCCACTGCTTCGATGGGCTTCGAGCCGCGGTCGACCTCCTCGATGTACACGCCTGGGGACAGATAAGACGTTGCCATTGAACTACTCCTCTACGTTCGGTGGTTGGGGGCCGCACAAGGGAGGCGGTCCCGCGTGGGAGATTGCGTTTGCTTCCTCTTCATGATGACCACATGACGAACGACTACTGGTTGCACCCCTCCAAGGAGCTACCGCTTCGGCGGAGCCACGATCTTCGGTGGCTTCGCCTCCACCCCCAGCTCCTTGGCGCTCACGCTGCCTGGGGGCGGACGAAGTTGGTCGAACACGTCGATGTGGCGCTCGCGCACGCGGCGGGAGCGTCCCAGTTCCTTGCCGGAGAAGAGCCGCGCTTCGGCACGGTAGCCGACCGAAAGGCGCGGACCCTGGCCGAATCCGCCGAAGACGGTCGATGCGACCTGGAGGTCGTACGCGTCGTCGTTGGCGATCGGCAGGACGTCGCCCTTCATGAAGGAATCGCCGATCAGGCCGTCCCCTGAGAGCTTCGGCCTGTCGAGGAACGCCTTCATCCCCAGCGCGAGAATTTCGTGCTCCTCGCCGAGCTCGTCGGAGCTGGCGGTGAGGAGGTAGTGCAGGCTCATGTCCAAAGGCCGGCCGTACCGGACGACGTAGGTCTCGCCCTTGTCGTCGGTGATCTCTTCCTCGAGGTGCCAGTTCTCGTTGGTGCGCACTTCGAACGAGGGGCGCAGGTCGTAGAGGTAGAGCACCAGGCAGGGAGAGTTCTTGCGCAGGAACTCGGCGTTCGGCGTGGCGAGGTGCGCCTTCGCCTTCGAGCGCGCGGCCTGCAGCTCTGCGCGCAGCACCCCGAGAAGGCTCTGACCGACGTCGCGGATGACCTGGTGCTTTGGCATAGAGAACGGACCGCTACCTTAGGAGAGCATTCTCCCGAAGGACTCTGTTGATGAGACGGGGCTCGTCCATTGTGGTGAAA
>JAIVGS010000030.1 GCA_020201435.1 Myxococcales bacterium | reverse complement strand
CTTACTTCCCCTCGAAGAGCGAGATCGCGTCGCCCTCTTTGAGCGTCACGATCGCCTTCTTCCAGTTGGGCCGCTTCCCCTCGCTGCGGCCGATGCGGCGGAACTTGCCGCGCACGATGCTGGTCTTCACGTCCACGACCTTGACCTTGAAGAGCCCTTCGATGGCCTGTTTGACCTCGGTCTTGTTGGCCTTCATGTCGATCTCGAAGGCGAACTTGTTCTCGCGGTCGCGCATCCGGTCGAGCTTCTCGGTGTCGAGCGGGCGCTTGATGATCTCGAAGCGATTCACGCCAGCACCCCCTGCAGCGCCTGGGCTGCGTCCTTGGTCAGCACCAGAGACGGGTGCTTGAGGATGTCGTAGACGTTCGCGCCCTCGACCGGCAGGAACTTGTAGCTTTTGGTATTCCGGATCGACTTGAAGAGGCTCTCGTTGCCCCTGATGCCAAGAACGAGCGCGCTCTCGAGGCCGAGCTTGCCGAAGGTGTTGACCACCTCTTTGGTGCTCGGCTTCGCCGGCGCCCAGGCGTCGACGACGAACAGCGCCTTGTCCGCGTTCCGCTTCGAAATCGCGGCGCGAATCGCGGCCTTACGCACCTTCTTCGGCACGTGGTACTCGTGGTCGCGCATCTTTGGCGCCATCGCCTTACCTCCGCCTACCCACTGCGAAGCGCGGATCGATCCCTGCCGGGCGCGGCCGGTCCCCTTCTGCTTGTACGGCTTCTTCCCGCCGCCGGAGACCAGCGAGCGGTTCTTCACGCCGACCGTTCCGGCGCGGCGCGACGCAAGCTGCGCCTTGACCACCTCGTAGAAGAGGTGCTCGTCGACCGGCGCGTTCACGATCTCGTCGGGAAGGTCGATGGTGCCGACCTTCTGCTTCTCGAGGTTGATGACGTCCAGAGTGGCCATGGCTTAGCTCTTGATTTCCACGTCGACGCCCGCGCTCAGGTCGAGCTTCATCAGGGCGTCGAGCGTCTGCTGGGTGGGCTCGAGGATGTCGAGGAGCCGCTTGTGCGTCCGGATCTCGAACTGCTCGCGCGACTTCTTGTCCACGTGCGGGCTTCGCAGCACGGTGAACTTGTTGATGCGCGTCGGCAGCGGGATCGGTCCCACCACCTTGGCGCCGGTGCGCTTCGCGGTCTCGACGATCTCGCCGGCCGACTGATCGAGCAGCTTGTAGTCGTACGCCTTCAGCCGGATCCGGATCTTCTGGGTCGCCATCAGTACCTCTCGAGAATCTCAAAGAACGAAACTTCGGCCACCGGCTACCGGCTGCCGGCCACCGGTGGCCGCTTCTAAGCGATAACCTGAGTCACAACTCCTGCGCCGACCGTTCGGCCGCCCTCGCGGATGGCGAACCGGACTTCCTTCTCCATCGCGATCGGCATCATCAGCTCGACTTCCATCTCGATGTTGTCGCCGGGCATGACCATCTCCACGCCCTGCGGCAGCTTGACGGTGCCGGTCACGTCGGTGGTGCGGAAGTAGAACTGCGGCTTGTAGCCGTTGAGGAACGGCGTGTGGCGCCCGCCCTCGTCCTTGGTCAACACGTAGACGTTGGCCTTGAACTTGGTGTGCGGCGTGACCGAGTTCGGCTTCGCGAGCACCTGGCCGCGCTCGATCTCCTCCCGCTTGATGCCGCGGAGGAGGCAGCCGACGTTGTCGCCCGCGAGGCCCTCGTCGAGCAGCTTGCGGAACGACTCGACGCCGGTCACGACCGTCTTGGTCGTCGGGCGCAGGCCGATGATCTCGACTTCCTCGCCGACCTTGATCTTGCCGCGCTCGATGCGGCCGGTCGCGACCGTGCCGCGGCCGGCGATCGAAAACACGTCCTCGACCGGCATCAGGAACGGCTTGTCGGTCTCGCGCACCGGCTCGGGGATGTAGGTGTCCATCGCCTCGAGCAGCTTGATGATGCTCTGGCTGCCCTGCGGGCCGGTGTCGCCGGTCAGCGCCTTGTAGGCCGCGCCGCGCACGATCGGCGTGTTGTCCCCGTCGAACTTGTACTGCTTGAGCAGGTCGCGGATCTCCATCTCGACCAGATCGAGCAGCTCGGGGTCGTCGACGAGGTCCACCTTGTTCAAGAAGACCACGATGCGCTGCACGTTGACCTGCGACGCCAGCAGGACGTGCTCGCGGGTCTGCGGCATCGGGCCGTCGACCGCGCTGACCACCAGGATCGCGCCGTCCATCTGCGCGGCGCCGGTGATCATGTTCTTCACGTAGTCGGCGTGTCCCGGGCAGTCGACGTGCGCATAGTGCCGCTTCGCCGACTCGTACTCGACGTGCGAGGTCGCGATGGTGAGGATCTTGGTCGCGTCGCGGCGGCCCTGCGAGGCCGAGGCCTTGGCCACTTCGTCGTACGACACGAACTTCGACCAGCCGTTGTCCGCCGACACCTTGGTCAAGGCTGCCGTCAACGTTGTCTTGCCGTGGTCGACGTGGCCGATGGTCCCGACGTTGACGTGCGGCTTCTTTCGCTCGAACTTTTCCTTGGCCATGGTCCTGCTCCTCGCTGGGTCCTGCTTTGAAAGTTGTCCTTCTTCAGAGTGGGGCGCGGGTGTTTACGCTAATCCGCGCGACTTTGCAATGAGTTGCTCGCCGATGTGCCCGGGCACCGGCGCATAGTGGTGGAACTGCATGGTGTAGATGGCCCGGCCCTCGGTCGCCGACCGCAGGGACGTCGAGTAGCCGAACATCTCCGCAAGGGGAACGTGTGCGCTGACCACCTGCATTCCCGCCCGCTTTTCCATGTGGAGGATCTTGCCGCGGCGCGCCGAAAGGTCGCCGATCACGTTCCCCATGAACTGCTCGGGAGTGATCACTTCGGTGGCCATGATCGGCTCGAGCAGGATGGGGCCTGCCTTCCTGGCTGCTTCCTTGAAGCCCAGCGACGCGGCGATCTTGAACGCCATTTCGTTCGAGTCCACGTCGTG
The DNA here is from genome assembly GCA_020201435.1 of Myxococcales bacterium. Classification (GTDB taxonomy): domain Bacteria; phylum Myxococcota; class Myxococcia; order Myxococcales; family 40CM-4-68-19; genus 40CM-4-68-19. The sequence continues at coordinate 30,872 of JAIVGS010000030.1, read as the reverse complement.
GTAGCTGCCGTCGAAGAGCTCGACCGCCACGTCGACGAGCGGGTAGCCGCCGAGGACGCCGCCGTCCATCGCTTCGCGGACGCCCTTTTCGATCGGGTGCACGTACTCCTTGGGGATCACGCCGCCGACGAGCGCGTTCTTGAAGCTGAAGCCCTTCCCCTGCTCGTTCGGCCGGACTTTGAGCCACACGTGGCCGTACTGGCCGCGGCCGCCGGTCTGGCGGATGTACTTGCCCTCGGCCTCGACCTCTCTGGTGATCGTCTCGCGGTACGCGACCTGCGGCTTGCCGACGTTGGCGTCGACCTTGTACTCGCGCCGCATGCGGTCGACGATGATGTCGAGGTGCAGCTCGCCCATGCCTGAGATGATGGTCTGCCCCGTCTCCTCGTCGGTCCGCATGCGGAAGGACGGGTCCTCGACGGCGAGCTTCTGCAGCGCGGTGATCATCTTTTCCTGATCGGCGGTGGACTTCGGCTCGACCGCGATGTGCATCACCGGGTCGGGGAACTCCATCTTCTCGAGGATGATCGGCTTGTCAGCGTCGCTCAAAGTGTCGCCGGTGGTCGCGTTCTTCATCCCGACCACGGCGGCGATGTCGCCGGCGAGAATTTCGTCGATCTCTTCGCGCTTGTTGGCGTGCATCCGCAGCAGGCGTCCGATTCGCTCGCGGCGCGACTTGGCCGAGTTGTAGACGGCCTGGCCGGTCTTCACGGTGCCCGAGTAGACGCGGATGTACGTGAGTTGGCCGACGAACGGGTCGGCCATGATCTTGAACGCAAGCGCGGCGAACGGCGCCTTGTCGCTCGTCTCCCTGGTTTCTTCCTTGCCGTCGGGCGTGACGCCCTTCACCGGCGGAATGTCGAGCGGGGTCGGCAGGTAATCCACGACCGCGTCGAGCAGGCGCTGGACGCCCTTGTTCTTGAACGCCGAGCCGCAGAAGACCGGGAAGCACTTCATCGCGATCGTGCCTTTGCGGAGCGCTTTTTTCAGGAGATCTGCGGGGACGTCGCCCTTCTCGACGTAGGCGTGGAGCGCGTCGTCGTCGTGCTCGGCGACTTCCTCGACCAGCTTGTGGTGCCACTCGACGGCAAGATCGTGAAATTCGGGCGGAATCTGGCTCTCGACGACCTTCTCGCCCTTCTCGCCCTCGAACCGCACGGCCTGCATCGTGACGAGGTCGATGACGCCCTCGAACTTCTCCTCCGCGCCCATCGGTACCTGGATGCAGACCGGTTTCGCGTTGAGCCGATCGACGATCGTCCGGACCGACATGAAAAAGTCGGCGCCGACGCGGTCCATCTTGTTGATGAAGCAGACCCGCGGGACCTTGTACTTGTCGGCCTGGTGCCAGACGGTCTCGCTCTGCGGCTCGACGCCGTTCACGCCGTCGAAGACCGCGACTGCGCCGTCGAGGACTCGAAGGGATCGTTCCACCTCGATCGTAAAGTCGACGTGCCCGGGCGTGTCGATGATGTTGATCTTGGCGTCCCGCCAATAACAGGTGGTGGCCGCGGCGGTGATGGTGATGCCGCGCTCCTGCTCCTGCTCCATCCAGTCCATCACGGCGGTGCCTTCGTGGACCTCGCCGATCTTGTAGCTCACCCCGGTATAAAAAAGGATGCGCTCGGTCGTGGTCGTCTTGCCCGCATCGATGTGCGCCATGATGCCGATGTTTCGGCAGCGCTCGAGCGGAAAGGTGCGGGCCACGGCTTCAGAAACCTCTGAAAAAGCGCCACCTTACGGCGGCGCGACTGGATGAAGGAGTACCTGCCAAAGACCAGGGAACGCGGGGTTTTACACTCGTGGATGCTCCGCGTCAAGATCGAGTGCGCGACCGACGGGAAGGTGTCCAACCGCTTGGCTACTGCCTCATGACGATCATGCGGCCCCCCATCTTCATCGTCGAGCGAAACGGCGACGTAACCGCGTACTCGTCGGTTCGTGCCGGCGAAACCGCGGTCGAGTCGATCGATGGAAACCGCGGTCGAGTCGATCGATGTGGAGGACGGCGAGTACGCCGCCGCCTACGATGCCGACGGTTTGCGCCTCGAACTCCACGTTGCGGTTCCGACCAGGCGGAGTGGCCGCGGGTGGTGGCAAGCGATTGAGTTAACGGCGGTCACTCTCCGCCCGCTAGTACCACCGGTGGCGCACCCGGAAGAACTCCGCGCTGTGCTCAAAGCCGGGATCGCACGAGCCGGCAAGACGTTCAACGGCCCTGAAACGGAGTTGGTTTCATGGGCGGCCGCCGCGCTGGGGCGAAAAGGGACGTGGAATATTTTTGCGAAACGGCGTTGACGAGCCTCGCTCGATACGTTATATCCCGAATCAATGGAACAGCTCGCGTTCGCGTTGCCACAGCGGGGTGGAAAGCGGCGCGGCGCTGGCCGCAAGCCCAACGGCCGGAGACCGCTCGTTTCTCACGCGCCGCGGCCGCGATTCGAGAAGCCGACGCCGATCCACGTGACGCTGCGGGTTGGGCAGCACGTCTGGAACCTGCGGAGCGGCCGGAGCTTCAAGCGGATCACGCGCTGCTTCGAAAAGGCCCGAGGCCGTCTGGGTCTGCGCGTGATCGAGTTCAGCGTGCTCGGGAACCACCTGCATCTGATCGTCGAAGCGGACTCGAACGAGGCGCTGTCGCGCGGCATGCAGGGGCTCTGCATCCGCATTGCTAAGACGTTGAATACACTGATGAATTTGTCAGGACGCGTGTTCGCCGACCATTACCATTCGCGGCTGCTCAGGACGCCGACGGAGCTCGTCAACGCGATTCGTTACGTCCTCGAGAATTTCGCGCACCACTTCGGAAAGGGCGCGAGAGACCCGTACTCGTCTGCGCGATGCGACCGGGAGGCCCTGCTCGCGACGCCGGTGTCGTGGCTTCTCCGCGTCGGTCGGTGGCGGGCGAAGCCAGCGCTTGATCCGAGCGGCCCCGCGGGCTGATGCTCGCGGCTCCGTGCCGCGTGTGTTTCTCATCTTGCTGCTCGCCGGCTGCTCGATCCCCAACCCGTGGCAGGCGCAGCACTCGTATGCCGAGTCGCTCAAGCCTGCCGAGGTGAAGCCTTCAGCGGAAACGCCGCCGCCGGCGCACATCCGCATCTTCAAGGTTCGAGCCTGGGCTGACCGCGATTACCAGGCGCAGACGCCGCGGTGGGAGCAGTCGGTCGCCGAGCAGATCGACCGGGCCAACCAGATCCTCACCGCGCAGTTCGGGGTGCGGTTCGAGCTCGATGCGGTAAGATCTTGGAATCGCACGGGATCTTCGGCGAGCCTGACGGGGCCGCTGGATCAGCTGATCGCGCTCGACAAGGGCGACGACGTCGACTGGGTGATCGGGTTCGTCTCCTCGCTCGACGTCTTCTCCGCCGCCCAGGAACAGCTCGGGATGGGGCCGTACTTCGGGCGCCACTTCGTCCTGCGCGGGATGTTCTCGGCCGCCGAGACGGACGAGATCAACCGCGCCCTCTACCTGCTCTCCGAAAAGGAGCGCACCGAGCTCGCCCGCGAGCGGCGGCAGCACAAGCAGACGGCGGTGCTGCTGCACGAGTGGGCGCACACGATGGGCGCATTCCACGAGCGGTCGCCGCAGTGGCTGATGTCGCCGATCTACGACAAGTCGCAGTCGGCGTTCTCGCCCGAGTCGGCGCGGATCGTCGGGCTCGGGCTCGAGTACCGGAAGTCGCCGGCCAGCCGCGAGACGTGGGGAAAGGCCTACCGGGCCGAGTTGGAGAAGTCGGCCGCGGTGGCGTGGGATGCCGAGACGCGCGAGCAGAGCCGCGCCCTCGCCGACCGGTTCTTCAGCGGGGGCGACGACCCCGCCGACGCGCTCGCGCCGGACGACGTGAAGCGGTTCAACGACGCCCTCGCGGTCCGTGAAAAGGACCCGACCAGGGCCGCCGCCCTGCTCGCGCCGCTGGTCGAAAAGTACCCGCGCTCCGACGGTGTGCAGAGCCTCGCGTGCTCGATCGCGCCGGAATCCGCTGAAGTTTCGGCAACTTGCCGGCGGGCGGCGGCGCTGCCGGGGGCGCCGGCGCAGTTGATCCTCTACGTCGCGCGCCGACTGCTCGCCGGCGGAGATCGGACGGCAGCCATCGCGCTGCTCGTCCGCGCCGAAGAAAAGGCGAACGCGCGGGAAGCGTGGGCCGCGCTCGCGCAGCTCGATTTCGAAGCCGGTCTCTGGTCCGAAGCCGAGCGCGCCGCCGCAAAAGCGCACGGCGCCGCCGATCAGGTCGCGGCCGAGTGCGCGCGGATGAAGAGCTTCGTCGGCTTCCCGGCGACCCCGCTGCCGCCCGCGCGCGAGGCCGAGTACGTGAAGGCCGCGCTCGCCGCGCACGAGGACATCGACGAGCGCCGGTACGATCGCGCCCTCGCGCGCGCGCAGGAGATGGCCGCGGCGTATCCGGGAACTCCCGCCGCGGCGGTGATCGAGTGTCGGGCTCGAAGCCGCGGCCGCGCGCTGTCGCTGACTCGGTCGGCGTGCACCGCCGCAGCGCAGGCCGCGCCGCTGGCATTCTATCCGCAGTACATCCTCGGCCTGGTCGCGAGCGCGGAGTCGCGCTGGACGGACGCGGGCGCAGCCATGCGGCGCGCGATCGAGATCGACGGTGGTACGCCGCAAGTCTGGATGAGCCTCGCCGCGGTCGAGTTGCGGCTTGGCCATTCGAATGCGGCGCGCGATCTAAGTGTCCGATATCAGGCGCGATTTCGCGAACCGCTGCGGCCCGCGCTGTGGCCCGCAGGATGGACGGCCCGCTGACTGCAAAAGCAAGAGCGTGGTAGCGCCCCTTCGGGCCGCTACCAGCGGTAGTGGGCAAACGCCTTGTTGGCCTCGGCCATCTTGTGCGTGTCTTCGCGCTTCTTGACGGCATTGCCGCGGTTGTTCGCCGCGTCCATCAGCTCGGCGGCGAGCTTCTGGTCCATCGTCTTCTCGCCGCGCTCCTTGGCGTAGTCGATGATCCAGCGCATCGCGAGCGCCACCCGGCGCTCCTGCCGCACTTCGACCGGCACCTGGTACGTCGCGCCGCCGACGCGCCGGCTCTTCACCTCGAGCACCGGCTTCACGTTGTCGAGCGCCTTCTTGAAGGTCTTCAACGGATCGTCGTTGGTGACCTGCTGCACGCGGTCCATCGCGCGATAGCAGACGCGCTCGGCGACCGACTTCTCGCCCTTGCGCATCATGTCGTTGATGAACTTGGCCAGCAGCCGGTCCTGGAACTTCGGATCGGGGAGGATCCTGCGCTTGGCGACTTCTCGTCTACGCGGCATTAGCTTGGCCTCTTCGCGCCGTACTTGCTGCGGCCCTGCTTGCGGCCGGCGACGCCGACGCTGTCGAGGGTGCCGCGGATGATGTGGTAGCGGACGCCGGGGAGGTCCTTGACGCGGCCGCCGCGGATCATGACCACCGAGTGCTCCTGGAGGTTGTGGCCGACGCCCGGGATGTAGCTGGTGACTTCCATGCCGTTGGTCAGTCGCACGCGGGCGACCTTGCGCAGCGCGGAGTTCGGCTTCTTCGGGGTGGTGGTGTAGACGCGTGTGCACACGCCGCGCTTCTGGGGGCAGCGCGTCATCGCGGGGGCCTTGCCCTTGTAGATGACCTTGTCGCGCCCTTTTCGGATCAACTGGCTAATCGTCGGCATCGATGCCTTTCGACATTCAGGAAAATCAATCACTTGTCTTCTGCGGCCGTAAAAGTCCCGGCCGAAAAGGCGCTGCATCATACTGACGAAGTCCGGCCTGTCAAGCGTTCCGATTTGGCTTCAAGCCGGGATTTCGGGCATTCTATCCGCCCATGCCCGCCAAGACCCCTTCCAAAAAAGCCTCCGCCGCGAAAAAGCCCGCGGCCAAGAAGTCCACCACGCCACACAAGAACGGCGCGAAGAACGGCAATGGCGCCAGCGATGCGGCCAGGCTGGCGCTCGAAGCCGAGCACCAGAAGGCGCAGAGCGACCTGGCGGCCGCCTGGGACCATATCGCGGCGCTCGAGAAGCAGCTCGCCGAAGCGAAGGCCGCCGGCACCAAGACTGCCGAGCTGGAGACCCAGCTTCGCGAGATGCAGGCGCGGTTGACCACCCGCCAGGCCGAGCTCGAAGCCAGTCGCGCCGAGGGCGACAACCTTCGCGAGGCGGTCGCGCGCGCGTCGAAGCCGCCGCCGATCTCGATGAAGACCTGCCCGAAGTGCGGCGGGAAGATGATCGAGTACCAGCACGACGTGGTCCGCGCCGAACGGTGCGAGAAGTGCCACGGCATCTTCTTCGACAACGGCGAGCTCGAGGCGGTCATGAAGCACCACGACGAGCAGCTCCTCGCCGGCAAGAAGAGCTGGTACTCGGCGTTCTTCGGCCGGAAGTGACAGACACGGATGTGAAGGGGGACACGGAGCCGCGCCTCCGGCGCGAGCGCCATGTCCCCGGCACTGTTCGGCGGATGACCCTGCTCGACTGCGTCGGGCTGGGGATCAACGGCATCATCGGCACCGGCATCTTCCTCCTGCCCGCCAAGGTGTTCTCCGCGGCGGGCGGGCTGTCGTGGGCGGCGTGGGTCGCGATCGGCGTCGTCTGCCTGCTGGTCGGCCTCTGTTTCTGCGAGGCGGCGGGCCGCGCCGACAAGAACGGCGGCCCGTACCTCTACGCGCGCGACGCGTTCGGCCGATGGGTCGGCGTCGGCGTCGGCTGGATGGCGCTCGCGGCCAACCTCTTCGCCTACGGCGCTGTCGCGCGCGGATTCGGGCGCAACCTCTCGTATCTGGTCCCGCCCTTGTCGCAGCCGGGGCCGCAGATCGCGCTGGCGATCGTGGTCATCCTCGGGCTGGCTGCGCTGAACTATCGCGGGATCAAGCCCGGCGCGCTGGTGAGCGATTTTTTCAGCGGCGCAAAGCTGATCCCGATCGCGCTCTTCGTCGCGGCCGGGCTCTTCTTCGTCGACTGGGGCCGCCTGGCGACGCCGCCGCCGGCGGGCGTTTCGACCTTCGGCGCGTTGAAAGTGGGCGGACTTGCAGCGCTTTTTGCGTGTACGGGATTCGAATACGTTCCCGTACCCGCGGGCGAGACCGACAACCCTCGCAGAAACGTGCCGCTCGCGCTGTTCGGCGCGCTGTTCGGTTCGATCATGCTCTACGTCCTGGTGCAGGTCGTCTTCATGGGCACGCACCCGAATCCGGCGGCGGCCGACAAGCCGCTCGCGGAGGCGGCCGGCGCGTTCCTCGGACCGTGGGCGGGAAGGTTCATCGCCGCGGGATCGGTGATCTCGTCGTTCGGCTATCTTTCGGCGGTCGCGCTGGTCTCGCCGCGGTACTTGTCGGCGCTCGGCGAGGAAGGCGAGCTGCCGCCGGTCTTCGCGCGCGTGCATCCGCGGTTCCAGACGCCGTCGATCGCGATCGCCGCGACCGCGCTGATCTGCGTCGGGCTGGCGGTGTTCGCCGATTTCGACCGGCTCTCCGACCTGAACAACGCGGCCGTCTTCGCGCAGTACGTGCCGACCTGCGTGGCGGTCCTCGTGCTGCGGCGTACTCGCGCGGCGAGCGGGTTCGTGCTGCCGGGGGGCCCGGTGATCCCGGTGCTCGCGACCGTCGGGTGCCTTCTGTTCTTGAACGGCATCAACCGCGACGACGCCATCTTTTCGCTCTGGACGCTCGCGGCCGGCCTCGCGCTGCACGGCCTCTGGCGGCTGCGCGGCCTGGTGCTCCAGCCGCGGTGACGTTTCTCGTCGCAGCGCTGCTGGCGCAGGTGAACCTGTCGCTGTTGCGGCCTGCGAGCGGGAGCGACGGTTTCCTGGGCGTCGAGGGCGCGCATCCGTTGACGTCGCCCGATTTTCCCCTCGAGCTGCAGGTCGGCTTCGACGCAGCGTGGCTGCCGGTGCGGCGGGCGCCGCGGGTCGATCGGCGGCTCGGTGGATGGGTCCAGCTCGCGGCGCGCCTGAACGACGACTTCCAGCTCTTCGCGCAGTTGCCCGGGACGCTGCGCGAGGCCGGCCAGGTGACGGCGACCGGGTTCGGCGTCGGAGACATCCGGCTCGGCGTACGGCACGGCTTCTCGTCGCAGGTCGCCGGACAGCTCTCGATCGAGATCCCGACCGCTCAGCCGGACTCGCTCACCGGCGACGATCGGCTGGTGGGCGAGGCGCTGGTATCTGCCGAGCAGCGCCGCGGGCAGTGGCAGCTTCTCGAGAACGCGTATCTGCGCTTTCGGCCGCCGCGGGATTTCGCGGGAGCGCGCCTCGGGAACGAGCTTGGCCTCCGGTTCGGGACGGCGTTTTCGTACAGCCCGCGGGCGCGCGCGTACGGGGAGCTCGAAATTCAGTCGTCCTTTCGCGACCTTTCGCAGGCGACCCTGCCGATCGAGTGGCGCGCCGGCGCGACGGTCTGCGCGAACGGCGTGCTCGCGTTCGACGCTGCCTTCGGAACGCGGCTCGATGAGGCCTTGGGCGCGCCGTCGGCGCGGCTTGTCGCGGCGGTCCGCTATACGCCCTCGATGTGCCATCCGCCGAAGCGTGAAGGACCCGAGCCCGGCTTGCAGGAGCTGGTCGCGAAGATCGCGCAGGAACGGGCGGCGCGGGAAGCGGCGCAGGCGCTGGAAAATACGCTCGCGCTGCTCGGGCCGTCCGAGTCGAACGCGCGCGACGCGGTCCTGCGCGCCGAGGCCGCCGATCTGGTGGAGGCGTCCGAGGCCGACGCGCTCGCCCGGGTCAAGGCGTGGGCCGACGACGACACCCGCGACAGCGACGGCGACGGAATCCCCGACCGGATCGACAACTGCCCGCACGAGAAAGGCCCGGCGTCGAACCACGGCTGCCCGCCGGCGCAGAAGCAGATCGTCGTGCTGCGCGAGGACCGCATCGATATTTTAGATAAAGTATACTTCGCGACGGCACGCGCCAGGATCGAGAAGCGATCGGACAAGCTGCTCGACCAGGTCGCGCGCGTGCTGCGCGAGCATCCCGGGCTGCTGGTCGAGGTGCAGGGCCACACCGACGACAGAGGCAGCGCGGTCACCAATACCGCGCTCTCGCAGGCGCGCGCCGAAGCGGTGGTCGGCGCGCTCATCCGCCGCGGCGTGAAGGCCGACCGCCTCGAGGCCCGCGGTTACGGCCCGTCGCAGCCCGTAGCGCCGAACAAGACCCGGGCCGGCCGCGAGAAGAACCGCCGCGTCGAGTTCCACGTGATCAAATAAAAACGTATTCGCTAAGCCGGCTGACGCCGGCCGCGACTAGTCGCCGTCGTCGTGGCCGTCGTGGTTGTCGTCCTTGAAGGCCTTGAACGAGTGCTGGATGTTGCTCTCGATCTGGCCGCGGACCGAGGCGTCGCGCGGATCGAGACGGACGCTGCCGCCGAACCAGCCGCTCGGGTCGACGTTGAGCGTCAGGTTGCTCCCCGAGGCGAGGTCGAAGCTGCCCTCGACTTCCTGCTCGACGTCCATCGGCGTCGAGAAGCTGAACGCCGCGCCGTCGATGGTCCCGTCGGCGACGATCGATGCCCCCGCGGTCGCCATCGCCTGGATGCCGGCGTCGCTGCTCTCGCTGCTTTCGGGCCGGTGGATCTTGAACTTGATCTCCCGGTAGGTGCCCGCCGGGAGCGAGGCGGCGGCGAGCTGCGCCGGCGCGCCGCTGTCGAGCGTGGTGCCCGAGAGGTCGACGAGGAACGGGCCGGCCTGCATCTCGTGCTCCTCGAGCTCGTCGTTGCCGGCGTCGGCCGACCGGGCGCGCTCGAGCTTGATGTCGCGCACGACGATGCGGATGCGGCTGACGGCGATGCCGTTGGAGAGCGTCAGCGAGCTCGCACTGCTGGCGGCCGAGGACCCGGCTCGGACGCTGAGCGACAGGTTCGAGCCGCTACAAGCGGCGGCCATGAGAACGAGCGGGATGAGCTTTTTCATGCGGTGGAACCTCCTTCCGTCCAAGACACCCGGGGCGCTCGCGAAGGCACCAAAAAAATGGTGTGTGCGGCTGCGGGACAGGCGATCCCGGAATCGCACATCGCGCAGCGCAAGACCTGATTTAACTGGCGTTCTCACTGGCACCCACCTTGCCTCTCATGGGCTCCATGAACGACCTTCGTCTCGCGTTGCGCTCGCTTTCGCGCGCTCCCGGTTTCACCGCGGCGGCGGTCATCGTCCTGGCTCTCGGCGTCGGCGGCAGCACCGCGGTCTTCAGCGTGCTGCGCAGCGTCGTGCTGCGGCCACTCGGCTTGCCGAATCCCGGCGAGCTGGTGCGGATCTACGAGCGGCCGGCCGGCGTCGACACGCGCTGGAACTTTTCCGGGCCGGACTTCTTCGACGTGGCGCGCGAGAACAGCTCGTTCGTATCCACCGCAGGCATCCGGGCAGAGCGGTACACGATGACCGGACGCGGCTCGCCGGTGCCGCTGCGGGTCGCCCGGGTGACGGTCAGCTTTTTCGACACGCTGCGGGTGCAGCCGTCGTTCGGACACGGCCTCTCGGCCGGCGAGGATTTCGCCGGCGGCCCCCGGACGGCGGTTCTCACCGACGGGTTCTGGCGGCGCGAGTTCGGCGGCGACCGGGGCGTCATCGGCAAGACGCTCGAGCTCGACGGCCGCACCTACGAGATCGGCGGCGTGATGCCGCCCGACTTCCGGTTTCCGCTGCTGCGCCAGGCGGAAGTGCTGGTCCCCTTCGCCCTCGAAGGCAAGGAGAAGGACTTCCGCGGGATGAGCTGGGTGACGGCCGTCGCGCGCCTCAAGCCCGGCGCGGGCCTCCGGCAGGCGCAGGCGGACCTCGATCTGCTCACGCCCCGCATCGACGAACGGGTCGAAGAGCACGCCGGCTGGAAGATGGAAGCCCAGCCGCTGCTCGACGACCTGGTGGGTCCGGTCAAGCCGGCGCTGACCGCGCTCTTCGGGGCGGTGCTGCTCGCGCTGTTGATCGCCTGCGCCAACGTGGCAGGCCTGCTGCTCGCGCGCGGGATGGCGCGGCAGCGTGAGCTGGCGATCCGGGCCGCGCTCGGCGCCGGCCGCGCCGAGCTGGTGCGCCATCTGCTGGTCGAGGCGATGGCGCTGGCGCTGATCGGCGGCGGGATCGGCGTTCTGACCGCGCCGTGGATGCTGAACGCGCTGCTTGCGCTCGCGCCGGCGGGGCTGCCGCGGCTCGACGAGGTGCGACTCGACTCGGGGGTGCTCGCGTTCGCGGCGGTCGCGACCATCGCCGCCGGCGTGCTCGCGGGGCTCGCGCCGGCGCTGCAGCTGACGCGGCCCGCGCTGATGGACGTGCTCAAGAACGGCGCCGGCGCGACCAGCTCACGCTCGCGGGCGCGGACCGCGCTGGTGGTCACCGAGACGGCGCTCGCGTTCGTGCTGGCGGCGGGAGCGGGGCTGATGATCCGCCCTCTTCACCACGCCGGGCTGGATCGAGACGCTCGGGGTTGCCCTCTTGCGCGGCCGCGACGTGGCGTGGACCGACACCGACAAGTCGCCGCACTCGGTGGTGGTCAACGAGGCGTTCGTCCAGAGGTTCATCCCGCAGGGCGAGCCGATCGGCCGCCGCGTCAAGAACCTGGTCGGCAACAGCGACTGGCCGTGGACGATCGTGGGCGTGGTCGGCGACGTGCGGACCGCGGGGCTCGACCGTGCGCCCGGACCGCTGATCGCGGTGCCGCTCATGCAGTACCCGGTGCAATCGCTGCGGCTCACCGCGCGGGCCGCGAGCGGCGATCCGTTCGCGCTGCTCCAGCCGATCCACGCGGAGGTCGCGGCGATCGACAAGGACGTGCCGGTCTCGGCCCCGCGGACGCTCCTGCAGGTGGTGGACGATTCGCTCGGAGCGCAGCGGTTCCAGATGACTTTACTCAGTCTTTTCGCGGCCTTGGCGCTGGCGCTGTCAGCGGTGGGGATCTATGGGGTGATGGCGTACTCGGTCGTACAGCGCTCGCGCGAGATCGGGATTCGGATGGCGCTCGGCGCGGATGCGTCGCTGGTGGTGCGGATGGTGGTCGGGTACGGCCTGCGGCTCGCGGCGGCCGGCGTCGCGCTGGGCGTGGCGGGCGCGTTCGCGGGGACGCGGCTGCTCGCCTCGCTCGTGTACCAGGTGAGCACGACCGATCCGCTGACGTTCGCTGCGACTGCGGGGGTGCTCGTCGTCGCCGCGCTGCTCGCGAGCTGGCTCCCGGCGCGCCGGGCCACGCGAGTCGATCCCGCCGTATCACTTCGAGCGGAGTGACGCGCCTTCAGCGGCGATCGTCCGGGTCCGGCGGGATCGGAGGCGGCATCCTGCCGTCGCCGCGAGATTCCAGCGGGAATGCTTCGCAACGGCACACCTGGCAGCCTCGATCCCGGTCCATGGCGCAGGTCGTCCTCGTGATGCAGCGCACGTTCCGCGACTCGGCACAGACGGTCTTGTCGTCCTTCATGTGAGCACAGGCGAGCAGCACCGACAGCAGAAGGAGCCTCATCCGAACATCGTACCGAAAAACGAGACGGGCGCCGCGGTTTTCCCGCGACGCCCGCCGTACCGAGTCGGGGACATGGTGCTGCGCGAAGGCGCGCTCCGTGTCCCCCTTTCTACTCTTCCGCGCCCATCGCCGTCGCGCCTTCGCCGCCCGCTGCGATCGCGAGCGCCTCTTCGGCGGCCTCGACCTCGTCGACCGGCGTTTCGACCTCGATGTCGAGGTGCTTGTACGCCGTGAGGCCCGTGCCCGCCGGGATCAGCCGGCCCATGATCACGTTCTCCTTCAGGCCGCGCAGGTAGTCGACCCGGCCGGAGATGGCCGCCTCGGTGAGCACCTTGGTGGTCTCCTGGAACGACGACGCCGAGATGAACGACTCGGTCGAGAGCGACGCCTTGGTGATGCCGAGCAGCAACGGCTCGCCCACCGCGGGCTTGCCACCGTCCTTCATCACCCGCTCGTTCTCGGCGTCGAACATCTGCTTCTCGACCTGCTCGTCGACCAGCCAGCTGGTGTCGCCGACGTCCTGCACGCGAACCCGCCGCAGCATCTGCCGCACGATCGTCTCGATGTGCTTGTCGTTGATCTTGACGCCCTGCAGCCGGTAGACCTCCTGGACTTCGTCCACCATGTAGCGCGCCAGCTCCTTCTCGCCGAGGACCTTGAGGATGTCGTGCGGGTTCGCCGCGCCGTCCATCAACGGGTCGCCCGCCTTGACCCGGTCGCCGGCGTGCACGTTGATGTGCTTGCCCTTGGCGATCAGGTACTCCTTGGCCAGGTCGGTGCGCAGCTTGCCGTCGATCTCCGGCGTCACCACCACCTTCCGCTTGCCCTTGGTGTCCTTGCCGAACGAGACCACGCCCTCGATCTCGCTGATGACCGCATGCTCCTTCGGCTTGCGCGCCTCGAACAGCTCGGCCACGCGCGGCAGACCGCCGGTGATGTCCTTGGTCTTGGTGGTCTCGCGCGGGATGCGGGCGATGATCTCGCCCTGCTCGATGTTGTCGCCGTCGTTGACGGTGATGTTCGCGCCGACCGGCAGCATGTAGCGCGCGGGCTGCTCCGAGTTCGGCAGGAACCGCGGCTCACCCTTGTCGTCCTCGATGGCGATGCGCGGCTGGGCCTCGGCGTCGCGGCTCTCGATGATGCTCTTGCGCGAGAGACCGGTGACCTCGTCGAGCTGCTCGTTCATGGTCACGCCTTCGACGACGTCGTAGAAGCGCACCACGCCCGAGACCTCGGCGATGATCGGCTGGGCGAACGGGTCCCACTCGGCGAGTTGGGTGCCGATCTCGACCTTCTGCCCTTCCTTCACGTTGAGCTTCGCGCCGTACACGACCTGGTACCGCTCGCGCTCGCGGCCGTTTTCGTCCGCGATCACGACCTCGCCGTTGCGGTTCATCGCGATCAGCGCGCCGTCCTTGCGCTTGACGGTCTTGAGGCCGTGGAAGTGGACCACGCCGGCGTGCCGGTTCTCGATCGTCGACGCCTCGGCCCGCCGGGTCGCGGTGCCGCCGATGTGGAAGGTGCGCATCGTCAGCTGCGTGCCAGGCTCGCCGATCGACTGCGCAGCGATCACGCCGACCGCTTCACCGATGTTCACCTTCCGCCCGCGGGCGAGGTCGCGGCCGTAGCACTCGACGCAGATGCCGCGCCGGGCCTGGCAGGTCAGCACCGAGCGGATCTTGACCTTCTCGATGCCGGCTTCCTCGATGTCCTTGACCTTGTTCTCGTCGATCTCCTCGTTCGCCTTGACGATGATCTCGTGGTTGAACGGATCTTCGACGTCGTCGAGCGCGACGCGTCCAAGGATGCGCTCGCCCATCGGCTCGATGATCTCGCCGCCCTCGACCAGCGCGCCGAGCGCGATGCCGTCCATCGTCCCGCAGTCGTACTCGGTGATGATCGCGTCCTGCGCCACGTCGACCAGACGCCGCGTCAGGTAGCCGGAGTTGGCCGTCTTGAGGGCCGTGTCCGCCAGACCTTTGCGCGCGCCGTGGGTCGAGATGAAGTACTGCAGGACGGTCAGCCCCTCGCGGAAGTTCGCGGTGATCGGCGTTTCGATGATTTCGCCCGACGGCTTCGCCATCAGTCCGCGCATGCCGGCGAGCTGACGGATCTGCTGGGCAGAACCGCGCGCGCCGGAGTCGGCCATGATGAAGATCGGGTTGAAGCTCGGCTGCTTCTTCTCCTTGCCGCCGCGATGCACGGTCTCGGTGCCGATCTCGCCCATCATCTCGCCGGCCACCTCTTCGGTGACCTGCGCCCAGATGTCGATCACCTTGTTGTAGCGCTCGCCGTCGGTAATCAGGCCCTCGAGGTACTGGTTCTCGATCTCCGCCACTTCCTTCTGCGCGCGCTCGAGGAACTCGGTCTTCTTCGACGGGATGACCATGTCCTTGATCGCGATCGAGATGCCCGCCTTGGTCGCGTAGCCGTATCCGAGGCTGCGCAGCCGGTCGGCGAGGAGCACCGTCTCCTTCTCGCCGGAGAGGCGGTAGCAGATGTCGATCAGGTTCCCGAGCGTCTTCTTGTCCATCACCTTGTTGATGGTGCTGAACGGGATCTTGCGCGGAAGGATGTCGGACAGGATGACGCGGCCGACGGTGGTCTCGACGCGCGCGCGGCCCGTCACCTTGCCCTCGGCGTCGAACTGGTCCATGCGGCAGGTGATCTTCGCCTGCAGATCGACCTCTCCGTGGTCGTACGCGCTGCGCACTTCAGCCGGGGAGCTGAAGATGCGGCCCTCGCCGTGCGCCAGGACGCGCTCGCGGGTCAGGTAGTAGAGGCCGAGCACGATGTCCTGCGTCGGGACGATGATCGGCTTGCCGTGCGCGGGGCTCAAGATGTTGTTGGTGCTCATCATGAGAACGCGCGCTTCCATCTGCGCTTCGATCGACAGCGGCACGTGCACCGCCATCTGGTCGCCGTCGAAGTCCGCGTTGAACGCGGAGCAGACGAGCGGATGCAGCTGGATCGCCTTGCCCTCGATCAGGACCGGCTCGAACGCCTGGATGCCGAGCCGGTGCAGCGTCGGGGCGCGGTTCAGAAGGACGGGGTGCTCGCGGATGACTTCCTCGAGGATGTCCCAGACTTCCGGCCGCTCCTTCTCGACCATCTTCTTGGCCGACTTGATGGTCGTGACGTGGCCGCGCTCCTCGAGCTTGTTGTAGATGAACGGCTTGAACAGCTCGAGCGCCATGATCTTCGGCAAGCCGCACTGGTGCAGCTTCAGCTCCGGGCCGACGACGATGACTGACCGGCCCGAGTAGTCGACGCGCTTGCCTAGGAGATTTTGACGGAACCGGCCCTGCTTGCCCTTCAACATGTCGCTGAGGCTTTTCAAAGGCCGCTTGTTCGGGCCCGTGATCGTCTTTCCGCGGCGGCCGTTGTCGAACAGCGCATCGACGGCCTCCTGCAGCATGCGCTTCTCGTTCCGGATGATGATGTCCGGCGCGTTCAATTCCTGGAGCCGCTTGAGACGGTTGTTGCGGTTGATCACGCGGCGGTACAGATCGTTCAGGTCGGACGTCGCGAACCGGCCGCCGTCGAGGGGAACCAGCGGGCGCAGGTCCGGCGGAATCACCGGGATCACGTCCAGCATCATCCACTGCGGGCTGTTGCCGCTCTCGCGGAAGCTGTCGACGACCTTGAGCCGCTTGGCGAGCTTCTTCCGCTTGGCGTCGGACGTGGCTTCCTTCATCTCCTTGCGGAGCTGGTCGGAGAGCTGGTTCACGTCGATGGCCTTGAGCAGCTGCACGACCGCCTCGCCGCCCATGCCGGCGGTGAAGCTCTCCTCGCCGAGCTCCTCGAACGCCTTGTGCATCTTCTCTTCGGAGAGGAGCTCGCCGCGGACGAACGGGCTCTCCTTCGGATCGATGACGACGTAGCTCTCGCAGTAGAGGACCTTCTCGAGGTCCTTGAGCGTGATGTCGAGCAGGTTGCCGATGCGGCTCGGCAGCGACTTGAGGAACCAGATGTGCGCGACCGGCGTGGCCAGGTTGATGTGGCCGAGCCGCTCACGCCGCACCTTGCTCTGGATCACCTCGACGCCGCACTTCTCGCAGACGACGCCGCGGTGCTTCATCCGCTTGTACTTGCCGCAGTTGCACTCGTAGTCCTTCACCGGGCCGAAGATCTTCGCGCAGAACAAGCCGTCGCGTTCCGGCTTGAAGGTGCGGTAGTTGATCGTCTCGGGCTTCTTCACTTCGCCGTGCGACCACTGGCGGATCTTCTCGGGCGACGCGAGCGAGATGCGGATCGCGTTGAACGAGAGCGGATCCTTCGGCTTCTCGAAGAAATTGAAAATGTCCTTCACTTTGTCTCTCTCCAATCTAAAAAGCGTAGCCCCTAAGCCGCCTTCGGGCGGCCGGGGCTAGGCAGCGGCCGGCTTCTTCGGGGGAACGACTTCGGCGGCTCCGGCTGCGGGAGCGTTCTCCATCAACTCGACGTCGAGACCGAGCGACTGCAGCTCCTTGATCAAGACGTTGAAGGACTCGGGCAGTCCCGACTCCAGCGCGTACTCGCCCTTGACGATGCTCTCGTACATCCGCGTACGTCCGACCACGTCGTCCGACTTCACCGTCAGGAATTCCTGCAGTGAATACGCGGCTCCGTAGGCTTCCATCGCCCAGACTTCCATCTCGCCCAGCCGCTGCCCGCCGAACTGCGCCTTGCCGCCCAGCGGCTGCTGCGTCACCAGCGAGTACGGCCCGATGCTGCGGGCGTGGATCTTCTCGTCCACCAGGTGGTGCAGCTTGAGCATGTACATGATGCCGACGGTGACGTCCTGGTCGAAGGCTTCACCGGTGCGGCCGTCGAAGAGGATCATCTGGCCGGTCCGCGGCAGCTCCGCGTGGTCGAGCTTCTCGAGGATCTCCGTCTCGCGCGCGCCGTCGAACACCGGGGACGCGAAGTGGACGCCCTTGGTGAGCTTCTGCGCGAGCTTCACGACTTCCTTCTCCGCGAGACCGTCGAGCAGCTCCTGGAGCTCCTTGGTGTCGTAGATCTTCTTGAGATCGCGACGGATCGCTTCCGGGCTCGCCTTGTCGTCGATCATCTTCTGGATCTGCTCGCCCAACCCGCGCGCGGCCCAGCCGAGGTGGGTCTCCAGAATCTGGCCGATGTTCATACGCGAAGGCACGCCGAGCGGGTTCAAAACCAGGTCGACCGGCCGGCCGTCCTCGAGGTACGGCATGTCCTCGGCGGCGAGGACGCGGCTGACGACGCCCTTGTTGCCGTGGCGTCCGGCCATCTTGTCGCCGACCGCGAGCTTGCGCTTGATGGCCACGTAGACCTTGACCATCTTGATCACGCCCGGGGGCAGCTCGTCGCCCTTCTTGAGCCGCGAGATCTTCTCGCCGAAGACGAGCTTCACCAGCTCCTTCTGCTCGTTGAAGTTCTCGAGGATCTTCGCGACCTTCTCCTCCGCGCCGCCGACGGCGATCTCGGGCCAGTACTTCTCCGGGATCTCGTCGAGGAGCGCGTCGGTGATGTCCTGGCCCTTGTTCAGAAGGACCTTGCCCTTGTCGTCGACGAGCTTGTTCGAGGTCTGCTTGCCGTGCAGCAGCCGCTTGATCCGCTTGTAGGACGAGTCCTTGAGGATCTTGATCTCGTCGTTCTGATCCTTGAGGAGCTTGGCTTCTTCCTGGTTCTCGATGTCCTTGGCGCGCTCGTCCTTGTCGACGCCCTTGCGGGAGAAGACTTTCGCGTTGATGACCGTGCCGGTCACGCCCGGCGGGACGCGCAGGGAGCTGTCGCGCACGTCGCCGGCCTTCTCGCCGAAGATCGCGCGCAGCAGTTTCTCTTCAGGCGAGAGCTGCGTCTCGCCCTTCGGCGTGATCTTGCCGACGAGGATCGAGCCCGGCCCGACTTCCGCGCCGATGCGGATGATTCCGGAGTCGTCGAGGTCCTTGAGGGCCTCCTCGCCGACGTTCGGGATGTCGCGCGTGATCTCTTCCTTCCCGAGCTTGGTGTCGCGCGCGATGCACTCGAATTCCTCGATGTGGATCGAGGTGAAGACGTCGTCGCGCAGGATGCGCTCGGAGACCAGGATCGAGTCTTCGAAATTGTACCCCTGCCACGGCATGAACGCGACGATCACGTTCTGGCCGAGCGCGAGCTCGCCGGTCTCGGTGGCCGGACCGTCGGCGATGACGTCGCCCTTGTGGACGCGGTCGCCCGCCTTCACGATCGGCTTCTGGTTGATGCAGGTGTTCTGGTTCGACCGCTGGTACTTGACGAGGTTGTAGATGTCGACCTCGGAAGCCACGTCGAGGGAGGACTCCTTCACGTCGGCGCGGACGACGATGCGGCCCGCGTCCACCTGATCGACCAGGCCGTCGCGCCGCGCGACCATGCACACGCCCGAGTCGCGCGCGACCGTGCCTTCGATGCCGGTGCCGACCAGCGGCGCGTTCGTGCGCAGCAGCGGAACCGCCTGCCGCTGCATGTTCGAGCCCATGAGGGCGCGGTTCGCGTCGTCATTCTCGAGGAACGGAATCAGCGAGGCCGCCACGGAAACCAGCTGGTTCGGCGAGACGTCCATCAGCGAGATGTCCTCGGGCCGCGCCTGCGGGAACTCGCCGGCCTTCCGGCACGAGACGAGCGGCGTGAGGAAGTGCCCCTTCTTGTCGAAGGCCGCGTTCGCCTGCGCGATGACGTGCTTCTCCTCCTCGAGCGCGGAGTAGAACTTCACCTCGTCGGTGACCTTGCCCTCGGCGACCTGGCGGTACGGCGTCTCGACGAAGCCGTACTCGTTGACGCGGGCGAACGTCGAAAGCGACGCGATCAGGCCGATGTTCGGCCCTTCCGGCGTCTCGATCGGGCAGATGCGGCCGTAGTGCGTCGGGTGGACGTCGCGCACTTCGAAGCCCGCGCGCTCACGCGTCAGGCCACCGGGTCCCAGAGCCGAGAGCCGCCGCTTGTGCGTGACTTCGCTCAAAGGATTCGTCTGGTCCATGAACTGCGAGAGTTGAGAGCTACCGAAGAACTCCTTGATCACCGCCGTTACAGGTTTCGCGTTGATCAAGTCGTGCGGCATCAGCGTCTCGATCTCCTGGAGCGACATCCGCTCCTTGATCGCCCGCTCCATGCGCACCAGGCCGATGCGGTACTGGTTCTCGAGGAGCTCGCCCACCGCGCGGACGCGGCGGTTGCCGAGGTGGTCGATGTCGTCGATCGCGCCCTTGCCGTTCTTCAGGTCGATCAGATACCGCACGACCTCGAGGACATCCTTCTTGGTCACCACCGCCTGCTCGAGCGGCTCGTCGATGCCGAACTTGTAGTTCAGCTTGAGCCGGCCGACCTTGCTCAGGTCGTACCGCTCCGGATTGAAGAACAGGTTGATGAACAGGTTCGTCGCCGTCTCGAGGGTCGGCGGATCCCCGGGCCGCAGGCGGCGGTAGATCTCCATGATCGCCTCTTCCGGCGACGAGATCTTGTCGATGTTCAGCGTCTCGCGGAGGAACGGCCCGACGTTCAGGTTGTCGATGAACAGCACCGCGAACTGGTTGATCCCGCGCTCGCGCAGCGTCTCGACCAGCTCCTCGGTGACTTCCTGGTTGCACTCGAGGATCACTTCGCCGGTGTTCTCGTCGACCACGTCCCGCGCGGAGATCTTCGTCACCAGCTCTTCCGCGTCGAGCGGCAGCGTCTTGATCTTCGCCTGCTCGAGCTTCTTGATCGCCGCGCGGGTGAACTTGCGGTTCTTCTTGACGATGATCTCGCCCGTCTTCGGGTGCTTGATGTCGCGCGTCGCGCGCTGTCCGGGCAAGAGCTCGAGCTCGACCGACTTCTCGTACTTGCCCTTCTCGTTGATGGTGATCGTCTCGGTCGCGTAGAAGTAATTCAGGATCTCTTCCGGCGTCCCCTTGAACTCGAGCGGGTTCTTCTTGGCGGTATCCGGGACCGCGCCCAGCGCGCGAATCAGTACGGTTGCCGGGAGCTTACGGCGCCGGTCGATGCGCACGTAGAGGATGTCCTTGTGGTCGAACTCGAAGTCGATCCACGACCCGCGGTACGGGATGATGCGCGCGTTGTAGAGCAGCTTGCCGGAGGAGTGGCTCTTTCCCTTGTCGTGATCGAAGAACGCGCCCGGGCTGCGGTGGAGCTGGCTGACGACCACGCGCTCGGTCCCGTTGATGATGAACGTCCCGTTGTCGGTCATCAGCGGGATCTCGCCGAAGTAGACCTCCTGCTCCTTCACGTCGCGGATCGACTGCGCGCCGGTGTCGGGGTCCTTGTCCCACACGACGAGGCGGACTACGACCTTGATCGGAGCCGAGTACGTCATGCCGCGCTGGTGGCACTCGTCGACGTCGTACTTGGGCTTCTCGAGGTGGTAGCTGACGAACTCGAGCGAGCTCGTCTCGTTGAAATCCTTGATCGGAAAGACCGACTTGAACACGCCCTGAAGACCGGAGTCCTCGCGCTGTTCGGGAGCCTTGTCGGCTTGCAGGAATTTGTCGTAGCTGTGCTTCTGGATGTCGATCAGGTTCGGGATCTCGATGATCTTCTGGATCTTCGCGAAGTTCTTACGGATTCGGAAGTTGTTCTGGATCGTAGCCGCCAATTGATAGCTCCCCGTGAAAAGCCCTAGGACATCCTTCATCACAACGCGGCCCTCGCCGGGCCGCAGGCAACTTGCGAAGCGACAATTCCGGCGCGGCGCGGAGGATCATCTCCGCGCCGGCCGGTCTGGTTCAAAAGGCGCCCGGTTACTTGATTTCGACCGTGGCACCCGCCGCCTTCAACATCTCGGCGAATTTGTTTGCGTCCTCCTTCGAGAGGCCCTCCTTGACCAGCTTCGGGGCGCCTTCGACGAGGTCCTTGGCCTCCTTCAGGCCGAGGCCCGTGATCGTGCGGACCTCCTTGATGACGTTGATCTTCTTCTCGCCTGCCGCCTGGAGATGGAGCGCGAACTCCGTCTTCTCCTCGGCCGGCTTGGCGGCTGCGGCGGCCCCACCGCCGGCGGCCGGTCCGGCCACGGCGACGGGAGCAGCGGCGGAGACGCCCCACTTCTCCTCGAGCATCTTCACCAGCTCAGCCGCCTGCATGACGGTGAGCGACGACAGCGATTCAGCGATTGCGTTCAGGTCAGCCATGAAAGGTTCTTCCTTCTAACGTGACGCCGTTGACGGCGCATGAAATTGTTGAAAACCGCACACTTCCTCGGGAAACGACGTGACAGCCGCTAGGCCGCCTTCTCGGACTTCGCCTTCAGCACTCGAGCGAGCTGTCCGCCCGGCGTGTTGAGCAGGCGAACCAGCCGCGATGCAGGAGCGGCGATCATGCCGACGAGCATCCCGCGAAGCTCCGGCAGACCGGGCATGTTCGCGAGCGCTGCGAGGCCCTTGGCGTCCACCAGGTTGCCCTGGACGACGCCGGCCTTGACGGTCATCTTCTCGCCCTGCTCCCTGAGAACGTCGCGCAGCACCTTGGCGGGTGCCACGACGTCGTCGTAACCAAGGATGATGGCGTTGGGGCCGTCGAGACTTTCAGTGAATTTCTCGAGCGGTGTTCCCTTCGCCGCGAGCCGCGCCAGGGTGTTCTTGACGACCTTGTAGTCCACCTTGTTTTCCCGGAAGGTCTTCCGGAGCTTCACGGTGGCTTCGGCGTTGATGTTCTTGTACCCCACCGCGATGGCGATGACGGACTTCTCCATCTTGGCGCGGAGTGCGCCGATCAGATCCTGCTTCTCGTTGCGCTGCATGCCTTCACCTCCTTTTCTGCGCTGTGTCGTCCCTGGCCCAGCTCAGGTCTCGGCGGGAGATTAAGGAATCGCACTCCACCCGCTGTCTGCGACCAGGACTTGCGAAAGTGTCAGTTCAGTCTCCCAGCCATTCCCGCTCTGCCGCTGAAGAAACCCTCTTCGATCCGGCCCTCCGGGCCTCC
Organism: Myxococcales bacterium; assembly: GCA_020201435.1. Taxonomy (GTDB): domain Bacteria; phylum Myxococcota; class Myxococcia; order Myxococcales; family 40CM-4-68-19; genus 40CM-4-68-19. The sequence goes on along the minus strand of JAIVGS010000030.1, from coordinate 8,591 downwards.
ACCAGGGTGGAGCTCGCTCCCCCCTGGACCCCCCGACTACTTGTGAGCAGCGGTAATGACCCCTGTATCCAGCTTGATGCCCGGGCCCATCGTGGTGCTCACCGAAACTCCCTTGAGATAGGTGCCCTTCGCCGTCGCCGGCTTGGCCCGCATGATGGTGTCGAGGATCGCGTTGACGTTGTCTTGCAGCTTCTTGGCCTCGAACGAGGCCTTGCCCACCGGCACGTGGACGATTCCGGCCTTCTCGACCCGGAATTCGACCTTGCCGGCCTTCGACTCGCGGACCGCTTTGGCCACGTCGGCGGTGACGGTTCCGACCTTCGGGTTCGGCATCAGGCCGCGGGGACCGAGCACCTTGCCGAGCCGGCCGACCACGCCCATCATGTCCGGCGTCGCGATGGCGACGTCGAAATCCATGAATCCTTCCTGGACCTTGGCGGCGAGGTCCTCGGCGCCGACGATGTCCGCCCCGGCGTCCTGCGCGTCGCGGGCCTTGTCGCCCTTGGCGAAGACGGCGACCTTCACGGTCTTGCCGATTCCGTGGGGCAGCACGACCGCGCCGCGGACCATCTGGTCGGCGTGCTTGGGATCGACGCCGAGCTTGATCGCGACGTCGACGGTCTCATCGAACTTCCGCTTGGTCATCGCGGCAGTCTGGCCCACCAGCGCGCAGGCCTCGTCGACCGAATAGCGCTTGTTGACGTCGATCAGCTTGGAGGCCGCGAGGAACTTCTTCCCATGCCTAGGCATTGTCGCGGCCCTCCACGTCGACGCCCATCGAGCGCGCGGTCCCGGCGATCGAGTTCATCGCCGCCTCGAGCGTTCCGGCGGTCATGTCCTGCATCTTGGTCTTCGCGATCTGCTCGAGCTGCTTCTTCTTGAGCGTCCCGACCTTTTCCTTGCCCGGCTTGTGCGCGCCGGAGCCCTTCTTCTTCTCGGTGTGCAGGCCGAGCGCCTTCTTGATCAAAATCGCCGCGGGCGGCGTCTTGACGATGAAGGTGAACGAGCGGTCGGAGTAGATGGTGATCAGCACCGGGACGATCAGGCCCTCCTTGGCCTGCGCCTGGGTCTGCGCGTTGAACTCCTTGCAGAAGCCCATGATGTTGACGCCGTGCTGACCCAGCGCCGGCCCGACCGGCGGCGAGGGGTTCGCCTTTCCGGCGGGAAGCTGGAGCTTCACCATTCCTGTGATTTTCTTCGCCATTGAACTGCTCCTTCAGTGGTGCAAACGGCCGTTTGAGCGGCCTCCCACGGAATCCTAAGTTTTCTCCACCTGCATGAAGTCGAGCTCGACCGGAGTCGCGCGGCCGAAGATCGAGACCAGCACGCGGACGCGGCCCTTGTCCGGATTCACTTCCTCGACGGTCCCGTTGAAATTGCTGAACGGCCCGTCGACGACCCTGACGTTGTCGCCTTCTTCGAACTCGACCTTCGGCTTCGGCTTGAGCGCACCTTCGGAAAGCTGCGTCGTCAGCCGGGCGATCTCGTGCTCGCTGACCGCCGGGGGCTTGGTGGCGTTGCCGACGAAGCCGGTGATCTTCGGCGTGTTCTTCACCAGGTGCCAGGTGCGGTCGTTGAGCTCCATCTGCACCAGGATGTAGCCGGGGAAGAACTTGCGCTTCGACGCGCGCTTCTCGCCCTTCACCATCTCGACGACGTTCTCCATCGGGATCAGGATGTCGCCGAAGTACTCCTCGAGCTGGTTCTGCTTGATCTTCTCCTCGAGCGACTTCTTCGCCTTGTTCTCGAAGCCCGAGTACGTGTGGACCACGTACCACTTCTTGTCGATCTTCTTCTCGTCTGCCATTTGCGTGTTCACAGGGTCGGGTTCTGGATTTTGTCGGTGACGAACTGCCAGAGCACGTCGAAGAGCCCGAGCAGGACCGCGGCGATGACGCTGGCGACGATGACGGCGATGGTGGCGGCGCGCGTTTCAGGGAAGCTCGGCCACGAGACCTTGCGCAGCTCCGCGGCGATCTCGAGCGAGACGTCGTGCGTCTTCGGCGTCAGCCAGAGCCACAGCGCGGCGGCGGCGGCGAGGCCGAGGCCGATGAACGTGCACCACGTCCAGGCGCCGGCGAGCTCGCGGGTGAGCGGCTGCGTCGCGCCGAACGCGCCGAAGGCCAGGAACAGGACGTGCTCGAGGAACAGCCCGGCCGCGAGGGCGAGGAGGACGTAACCGATGGCGACGAGACGGGTATTCGTCATTGTCTTTCCGCGTAGCGATTGGCAGGCCAGCCAGGACTCGAACCTGGAACATGCGGTTTTGGAGACCGCCGCTCTACCATTGGAGCTACTGGCCTAAGGCCTGTCGGCCTACTTCGTCTCCTTGTGTTCGGTGTGCTTGCGGCACGTCGGGCAGAACTTCGGGAGGACGAGCTTGTCGGTCATCGTCCGCTTGTTCTTCGTCGTCGTGTAATTCCGGTTCTTGCACACCGGGCACTCGAGCGTGATGATCGTGCGGTTCATTTGCTGCTCCTCTTGGAGCCCACAACCAGAATCGAACTGGTGACCTCTTCCTTACCAAGGAAGTGCTCTGCCGACTGAGCTATGTGGGCCTTTCGTTTTCACTGCGTTCGAGCTCTTGGAGCGGGAAACGGGATTCGAACCCGTGACATTCAGCTTGGAAGGCTGACGCTCTACCAGCTGAGCTATTCCCGCGCGGTTCCTTATGGTGGAGGGAGAAGGATTCGAACCTTCGAAGGCGTGAGCCGGCAGATTTACAGTCTGCTCCCTTTGGCCGCTCGGGCATCCCTCCGTAGTCTGCTCGGTCACTCCAACCGCCGAACCCTCGCCTCCGTGATGCGAAGCTTTCTGATCACACCAGGGTGGAACTCGCTCCCCCCTGGACCCCCCAACTGCGGCGGCCGAACCCGGGCCCGGCCGGTGGAGCTGGCGGTGGGGATCGAACCCACGACCTACGGTTTACAAAACCGTTGCTCTGCCGGCTGAGCTACGCCAGCCTAACCTCTTGATTTCGTTGATTTCTCGAGCGTGAACCGACACCTCCCCGCCGCAGGGAGGCAGCGTTCTAGGGCATCTGCCGCGACTTGTCAAGCCGACGGCGGGCGCATCCGGACCGGGAGCCGGCGGGGGCCCCACGAGCCCGGGTGCGACTCGAACACACCGGGGATTTTCGTCCCGCATTTGCGGCAGCCGCCGCTCGTGATCGACCACTTCGTAAGTCGATACCAGTCGCGGCCGATCAAGGGCTCGCCGCACGTCGGGCAGTACGTCGTGCCGCCCGATTCGTCGTGGACGTTGCCGGTATAGATGTAGTGGAGGCCGTTGCCCAGGCCGATCTCCCGCGCCCGCGTCAGCGTCGAAGGCGGCGTGGGCGGCTTGTCCAACATCTTGAAATCAGGGTGGAATGCCGTGAAGTGCAGCGGGCGGTCGGGGCCCAGGTTGGCGCGGATCCAGCGCGTCATCGCGTCGATCTCGGCGTCCGAGTCGTTTTCACCCGGGATCAGCAGCGTGGTGATCTCGAACCACACCCCGGTGTTCTTCAAGTACACGAGGGTATCCAGCACCGGCTGGAGGTGGCCGAAGCAGATCTTCCGGTAGAAGTCCTCGGTGAAGCCCTTCAGATCGACGTTCGCCGCGTCCATGTGCCGGTACATCTCGCGCCGCGGCTCGTCGCAGATGTAGCCGGCGGTGACCGCCACCGTCTTGATGCCTCGCGCGCGGCAGGCGTCGGCGACGTCGACCGCGTACTCGAGGAAGATGACCGGGTCGTTGTACGTGAAGGCGACGCTGCGGCAGCCGAGCCGTTCGGCTTCCGCCGCGATCCTGTCGGGGCCGGCGGCGTCGGCCAGGGTGTCCATCTCGCGCGACTTCGACATGTCCCAGTTCTGGCAGAACCGGCAGCCGAGATTGCAGCCGGCGGTGCCGAAGCTGAGGACCGACGTCCCCGGCAGGAAATGGTTGAGCGGCTTCTTCTCGATCGGATCGACGCAGAACCCGCTCGACCGGCCGTACGTCGTCAGGACGATTTGATCGTTCTCTCTCGCGCGCACGAAGCAGAACCCGCGCTGCCCCTCGTGGAGCGCGCAGTAGCGCGGGCAGACGTCGCACTGGATGCGTCCGTCGTCGAGAGCGTGCCAGTAGCGGCCGGGATGCGTCATTCGTAGAAAGCGAAAGCGCCGTATCCGACGACGCGTGATTTGTCTCCGGCGGTATCGCCGGAATTGCGCAGGTCGAGCAACTCGGCGGTCAGCTTGCGCTTGCGGGCGACCGCGAGCAAGGCGTTGACCGGCGCGGCGCCGCATGCCGAATCCGATTCGACCGCTCTCAGGGCGACGATCTCTTCCGCCGTCGCGGCGTCGGCCCGCTTTGCCGCCGCGTACGATAGATAGTGCGAGAGGTCCGAGCTGACGACGATCAGCGTTTCGGGACCGCCCCACAGCCGGTCCAGGACGTCCGCGCCGCCGGAGCCGACCGCGAGTGGCACCAGGCGGAACCCGGGTCCGATCGCGACCTGCAGGAACGGCACTTCGACCTCGAGCGAGTGCTCCCGCTCGTGCGCGGCGCGGTTGCGCGGCAGGTCGGCGGGCGCGTCGATCGGCACTTCCCCGAGCGGCGTCGCGAACGCCTGCGCCTCGGGCAGCGCGACCCCGTCGAGCCACGCGTAGTGCGACGGGCCGAGCAGCACGACGCGGTCGACCTTCGGCGCCCGCCGGAACGCGGAGGCGGCGATCGGCCCGGAATAGATGTAGCCGGCGTGTGGCGCGATCAGCGCTTTCGGCGCGCGGCCCGGCTTTGCGGCGGCAAGAAGCCGCGAGACTTCCTCCCGAAGGTCGGCAGGATCGCCGGGATAAAAGGTTCCCGCGACTGCCGGCGGCCGCGCGCGCTGCATGGCTGGAGGATAACGCGCTCAGAGGAGGAAGCGCACCGCCAGGCCGCCGAGTGGAAAGACGACGCTGCCGGGCTTGTCGGCGCGCGGCTTGAATAGCGGCAGCGCGCCCTGCACTTCGATGCCGACGCGCCCCCAGGTCGCGGTGCGGCCAAACAGGTAACCCGCCTGTGCGCCGATGAATGCGCCCTGCCCGCCGTAGCTCTCGGTATCCTCCGCGATCAGCCAGCCCGCGCGTGCACCGCCGTACCAGCCGTCGTGCAGGAAGCGGTCGCCGCGCAGCCCGATCGAGCCGATCAGGACGCCGTTGCCGATCGCGCCGACGACGCCTCCGCCGCCGAACATCCACTCGCCTTTTTCGAACTCGACCTCGATCGGGGTGATCTGGAAGCCCGCGCCGTTGCCGGCGAGCGCGCCGATTCCGAACAGCCCGACGTGGCCGCTGAGCGTATCCTCGGCGCTGACGCCGGCGGAACAAAGGAAGATCGCAACCAGCAGTCGCTTCATGTCCGCCTGACCGATGACGCATCGCGTCGGTCACGGCCCGGTCCCGAGAAAATCATTCTTTTCGTTGGCGAGCGACTTCGTAAAGCGCGATCGCGCCGGCGGCGGCGACGTTGAGCGATCCGACCTTGCCCGACATCCAGATGCGCGCGACGTGATCGCAGGTCTTTCGCACCAGCGGTCGCACCCCCGACCCTTCGCTCCCGAGAACGAGCGCGATCGGGCCGGAAAGATCCAGCGATTCCAAGTCTTTATCTCCGTCGGCGGCGAGAGCGACCGTCCAGACGCCGGCTTCCTTCATCTGATCGATGGTCCGCGCGAGGTTCGTCACCCGCGCGATCGGGCAGTGCTCGAGGGCGCCCGCTGCCGCCTTGAACACGGCCGGCGTCACACCCGCCGCGCGATCCTTCGGGAGCACGACGCCTCCCGCGCCGAGCGCATGCGCGCTGCGGACGAGCGCCCCGAGATTCTGCGGATCGGTCACGCCGTCGAGGACGAGCAGAAATGCCGGCCCGGTCGCGGTGAGCAGATCCTCGAGCTCGGCGTATTTGAACTCGGCCAGCTCGGCGCCGACGCCCTGGTGCACGCCGCCCCGCGCCCGGCGCGCGAGCTGCCCTGGCGGAACCGATTCGACCCGGACGCCGGCCTCGGAAGCCGCCGCAGCGACGCGGTCGGCTCCGCGCGATTTCTCGACCAGGACCCGCACTACGTCTGATGGATGCGCGCGAAGCGCCTCGAGCACCGGGTTGACGCCGTAGACGAACCTACTCAACCTCGACCGCCAGCGCGATCTCGCGCTTCTGCTTCTCGCAGAGCTTCTCGGTGCAGATGAAGAAGCTGAGCGTTCCTTTCACCTCGTCGCGCGCCGACGCCGTGAACGGCACGTCGAACTCGACCCCGTGAGCCTTGGTCTCGCGCGCTTCGGCCCGCCCGAGCTTCGTCTTCGCCAGCGAGACCGCCGGACCCGCGCTGACCGTCAGCGAGATCGGCGCATCCGGCGAGACGTGCGCGTCCGACCGCGGCACGACCTCGACCTTCGCGGACGCCGTCTCGCCCTTCTTCACCTTCACGACCTTCGGCGTCTCGATCCGGTAAGTATTCGAAACATCAGGCGAACCGACCAGCAGCGCGAGGAGGAGGGTGAGCATGGTCGTCCAAATATAACGGTCGATCGGCCTTGGGACTGCTTCGTCAGGTTGCGATCAGCACCTCATGGCTTTGCCTTGCGGCCCCCGGTCGCGAGACGAACGAGCTCCTCCGCCCGCCCGATGATCGGCAGCGCCAGGTCCTTGCCGGTCGCCGCTTCCAACCCTTTGAGACCAGGGCTCGAATTGACGTCGAACACCATCGGCGCGGTGCCGGCCTCGAGCAGATCGACGGCCGCCACGTCGAGACCGACGACCCGCGCGGCCTTGACCGCGAGGGCGTCGAGCGCTGCCGGCACCCGGACCGCTTTCAGCTTCGCGCCGCGCGCCAGCGTATGGAGCAGGCGACCCGGGCGCGGACGGCGCTCGACCCAGGCGATCACCTCGTCGCCGACGACCAGCGCCCGCAGGTCGCGCTCCCGCTTGCGGCGCACGTAGCGCTGGACGAGCAGGTTGTGGCCCATCGAGAGGACCGCCTCGAGCGCGGCCTCCATCGACTGCAGCGTCTCGCACACCATCACACCCGGCTTTTCGCTGGGCGTGAGCAGCTTGATCAGGACCGGTACGCCGCCGACCAGGTCGACCAGCTCGCGAAGATCTCCCGCGCTCGCCGCCATCACCGTCGGAGGCACCGGCACGCCGTGCGCGGCGAGGAGCTGCAGCGCGCGCATCTTGTTGCGGCTCACGGCGATGCCGTTGGCGTCGTTCAGCGTCGGCACGCCCAGCATCGCGAAGTGGTTGACGACCGCGAGCCCGTACGCCTGGACCGAGGGCGCGACCCGCGGGATCACGACGTCGGTGCGGACCAGCTTGCGGCGCTGGTAATAGAGTCCCGGCGCGTCGTCGCCGAGGTGCATCTCGACCTGCACCGGATCCAGCACCCGCACTCTCGCGCCGCGCAGCCGCGCGGACTGCGCCAGCCGCCGCGTCGTATAGATGGCGGCTTTCCGCGACAGGATGGTCAGGTGCATGGAGGACCGATTATCCTGTGCCACGTGCTGACCGTCATCTCCTGGTACGCCGCGCGCAGGTCGCGGCGGCAGCTCCACGAGTGGGTGGCGCGGGCGCTGACCGATAAGCCCACGCTGCTGGCGGTCGTGTCGGACAAATACACACAGGAGGCGCACGTCAGGCCTTTTGCGCCGGTGGCCGAGCGATTCGGCGATCGGCTGCACGTGATCCTCGCCGCCGAGTGGGAACAGGAGGACCGCGAGCGGGACGGGGAGGTCCTGTTCCGGCAGCTCGGCCTCGCGCCGGCGGCGCGGCATCGCGTGCTCCACGACGAGGGAAAAGGACGGACCGGCGTCGTGCTGCGGCAGAAGCAGCCGGTGGCGTTGATCGAGCTGTTCTTCGAGGAGCGCGGGTTCACGACGCTGGACGGGCGGCCCGATCCGCGAGGCGACGAGATCCGGGCGCGCGAGGATCACGTCGTGCGGCAGCTCGAGGATCTGCTCGTCCGGCTGCCGCCGCCGCCGCCGCCGCCGCCGCGGGTGCTGAAGCCGGGCGAGCACGATTTCACGCCGCAAGGGATCTGCACGTACTGCGGGCAGGGGCGGTCGACGCTCCTCGCCTGCACCGGGACCCGGCGCGACGAGTCGCCCAAGCGCGATCGCTTCGAGCTGATCGAGATCGAATGAGATGACATGAGCGCCCTCCTCGCAGCGCTGCTGTTGATGCCGGTACGGCCGCTGGCCGATGCACCCGGTCTCGTCGCCGAGCTCGGCCACGGCAAGCCGCTGGTCCTTCATTTCTTCGCCAGCTGGTGTGGGGCATGTCGCGTGGAATTCCCCCACATCCGGCAGGTGCTGCTCGACCTGAAGGGGCCGGCGGAGGTCGTGCTGGTCACCATCGATCGACCGGAAGATATTCAAAAAGCTGAAGAAATGCTGAAGCGGTACAAGCTGACGTCGCTGCGGTCGCTGCTCCTCGATGCGCCGGACCCGGACCCGGTGGCGAAGGCCGTGGGCGAGCCGAAATGGGACGGAACGCTTCCATCGACGTTCGTCTACGACGCCTCGGGCAAGCTCGTCCGCAGCTTCCTCGGCCGCGCCAATCCGGCCGAGCTCAAGGCCGCAGCGCAGCGGACAGTA
>JAIVGS010000315.1 GCA_020201435.1 Myxococcales bacterium | reverse complement strand
AGCCAGCTCCGCGCCTGGATCGGGCAGGACGAGCAGAAGCGGGCGCTCTCGCAGCGCATCGAACGGGCCGCCGACGAGTGGCAGCGGACCGGAGAAGGCCTCTGGTCGCGCCGGCTGCTGCGGGAGCTGCAGCCGTTTCCCGATCTTCCGCTCGGCGACAAGGAGCGGCGCTTCCTCGCCGCCTCGCGACGCGCCGCGCTGCGCAATCGCCTGCTCCTCGCGTTGGTACCGCTGCTGCTCGCGCTCGCCGCCTTCGCCATTCGCGCGCGGGCGCAGGCGGCGAGCCGCGAGCTGGCGGCGGAGAAGCTCCGCGACGCGTCGGCCGCGCTGCAGGCGGGCCGCGAGGCCGCCGAGCGGGAATCGACGTTGCGGACCGGATCGTTCGCGCAGTTCGACGCGGGTGAGACCGTGGCGGCCGAGCAGCAGTGGGCGAAAGTCCGCGCGCTCGCGGCCGGGATCGATCGCGACCTCGCGCCGGCCCGGGCCGCCGTCGAGAGCGCGCTGTTGCTCTGGCCCGGAGAGGAGGCGCGGCGTCTCCTCGACGACCTGCTGGTGTTCCGGATCGAGCGGCTGCGAGACGATCCGCTCTCGCGCGAGCGGGCCGCACTGGTCGCGCAGCTCGATCCGGCCCTGCGGGCGCGTTTCGAGCGGCCGGCGCGCCTGCGCGTGGACGTTCCCGCAAAGCTGCAAAACGGCGCGGCGCTCGAGCCCGGAAAAGACGCGGAGCTGCAGCCCGGGTCGTATGTGCTTGAAATTGCTCGCGATATCAAGTTGCCCATCCTGTTGCGCGCCGGCGACCGGCAGGACCTGAAGCTCCGCGACACGCCGCCGCCTCCCGACGGTTTCGTCGCGGTTCCCGCGGGAAGATTCCTCTACGGTTTCGACGGCGACGAAGACGTCCGGCGCGGCTTCTTCGGGGCGCCGCCGATGCACGAGCGGACGTCCGGCGCATTCGCCATCGGGCGCACCGAGGTGACGTTCGCGCAGTGGATCGCGTACCTGCGCGCGCTTCCGGCAGCCGAGCGCGGGCGGCGGGCCCCTGCGGCGGAGCGGATCCGCCTGACCGATCGGCGCGACGGCCGCTACGTGCTGCACCTCCAGCCGGCGGCGCGGTTGTACGAGGCGGCCGAGGGCAGCCCGATCGTCTACCCCGGACGGACCCGCAACCGCGCGGTCGACTGGCTGCAGTTCCCCGTCACCGGCATCTCGTTCGACGACGCGCGGGCGTACGCGTCATGGGCCGGCGCACGCCTCTGCCGGGAAGAGGAGTGGGAGCGCGCGGCCCGGGGCGCCGACGGGCGCGCGTTCCCCGGCGGCGATACGCTCGCGGGCGACGACGCGAACATCGACGAGACGTACGGCCGGGAGCCGCTCGCGTTCGGCCCCGATCCGGTCGGCGCCCACCCGAGGTCGACGAGCCCGGTCGAGGCGGTCGACATGGCCGGGAACGCCTGGGAGATGACCGTCACCTCCTCCGGGACGCCGTCGCTCCGCGGCGGAAGCTGGTACCAGGGCGCCCTCACGGCGCGGTCGGTGAACCGGGAGCCGTACGAGCCCACCGCCCGCGGCATCCTCGTCGGTTTTCGACTTTGTACGAATGTACGCTAGTCCTTCTTGATCGAACCCCGCCACCTGTGCTCTCTCACCCGCCCATGCCCGATCGGCGGAAAGTCGCGCTCCTGTGCTCGCTGGCGATCGCCGCCTGCAACGACGCGATCGGCGAGGGCAAGCTGCGCACTCGCCTCTCGGCCGCGACTTGCTCGACGGCCTTGGTCGAGCAGCAGGGGCAGTTGCAGCAAGGGCAACTGCAGCAGGGATGTCAGCAGCAGGGTACGGGGCTTCTGGGCGCGCCCGTCGAGACGCCGATCAATCACTCCTACACGGGATGGTGGAACCGGCACCCGCTCAAGCCGGCGAGGCTCGTCGGTGGCCAGCTGCTGGGCGACGGCGACGCGCTCGCCGGCGCCGCGCTCGCCGGGACCTGGATTCCGGCGAAGGCGGGCGACACGTCGATCCGGACGGTGGTGCGCAGCGCCTGGCAGGACCCCACGTATTCCGACGGAAGCACGTGGCTTTACGCGGTAGACGTGTATGACCCGGCGGCGGGCGCCTTTTCTCCCCTCTGCGCGACCGACGCGAACGGAGTCGCGGCCGCGATCCCGATCGCGGCGACCTTCGACACCTCGGGCAACCGGGTGGAATCGACGACCGAGTTCACCTTCGCGTGCACGGCGGGCGCCCTCGCCAAGTGCTACCGCTGGGGGTACCGGCCGTGGCTCACCGATGCCTCGGGTTCATCGGCGGCATTCGCCAACCTGCACTGGGCGTGCACGCGGATGGCCCGGGCGGACTACTGCGGGAACGGCCATTCCTGGACGAAAAACGGCACCACCATCAACGTCTGGGACACAGCGCCGGCGCCGGGGCCGTTCCAGGCCCACGGCCCGACCGACCCGGCTTTCGCATTCGAGGCGGGATGGAGCACCTACGGTGCCGTCTGCCTCTCGAAGGAACGCTGGGCGACGCTCGACCCGCGCATCGCGCAGGAGTGCCCCGATCGCCTCATTCCACCCGGCGCCTCGACCGGCGCCGCGACCGTCTGCGACACGCCCGACGGCGCCAGCGTGTTCGACTCGAGCACGCAGCTCTTCGACGAGTCGAAGGTGAACGTCAGCCCCTGACGGGCTTTCGCCGGTTCGGACCTGACCTTGGAGATGCGGACCCGATCGGCCTTCGCGCTCAAGAAAAACCGGGGCCCTAGAAGTGCAGGGCGGCGTCAGACCTCGAGGCGGTCGTCGCGGCCCGCGTACCAGCGGTAGAGCACCGGCAACAGGAAGATGGAGAGTCCGACCCGGGAGATCAGCCCGCCCACCACCACCTGCGCGAAGGGCCGCTGGCTGTCGCTGCCAATGGCATGCGAGAAAGCCGCCGGCAGCAGGCCCACGCAGGCGACCAGCCCGGTGATGAGGATCGGCCGCAGCCGGACCAGCGCGCTCTGGTGCGCCGCCTCGTCGATCGAGGCGCCCGCGAGCCGCAGCTTGTTGGCGTGGCTGATGAAGATCACGCCGGTCTGCATCGAGATGCCGAAGAGGGCGAGGAACCCCAGCACCGAGCTGACCGAGAGGTTGGTGCCGAACGCCCAGATCGCGACCAGCGCGCCAGGGGTCTCGTTGAGCACCGCGCTGAACGCGATCATCATCGGGTACTTGATGTTTCCGTAGAGCCCGAAAATGATGAAGCAGATGAGCAGCAGCGTGAGCGGGATGATGAATGCCATCTCGCGCCGCGCGGTGAGGTAGTCGGTGTACTCGCCGCCCCACTGCATCTCGTAGCCGATCGGCAGGCGCACCTCGCGGTCCACCACCGCGCGCGCCTCGGCCACCGCCGACCCGAGGTCGCGGCCGGTCACCGAATACTGGACGCCGATGTAGCGCGCCGCGCCCTCGCGGTAGATGAACGCGGCCCCCTGCCCGACCTCGAGGCTCGCGATGCTGGCGAGCGGAATGCGCTGCCCGCCGGGAGTGACGACGAGCAGCCGCCCGATGGCCTCCGGATTGTCGCGCCAGGCCTGGTTCATCCGCACCACCAAATCGAAGCTGCGCTCGCCCTCGATCACCTGCGTCGCGGTCACGCCGCCCACCGCCGCCTCGATCAATCGGTTGACCGTTGCCACGTTGAGACCGTAGCGCGCTACCTTGCGCCGGTCGATCTTCACGTCCAGGCTGGGTTGCCCCAGCTCGCGCACGATGGTGATCTCCCCGATGCCGCGCACCTTCGAGATGCTGCGCTTGATCTTCCCGGCCAGGTCCTCGAGCTGGTGCAGGTCGGGCCCGAAGACCTTGACCGCGAGCGAGCTCTTGAGGCCGGTGGCGGCCTCGTCCACCGCGTCCTCGGCCGGCTGTGTGTAGTTGAAGATGATCCCCGGGAAGCTGGCCAGCTTCGCCGCCAGCGCCTGAATCAGCTGGTTCTTGTCGGACATCTCCGCGGGCCACTCGCCGTAGGGCTTGAGTCCCACGTAGAACTCGCAATTGTAGAAGCCGGTGGGGTCGGTGCCGTCATCGGGGCGGCCCAGCTCGGATGCGACGGTGGTCACCTCGGGGAAGGAGAGGAGCACGTCGCGGATCCGGGGGGCGATTTTCTCCGCCGCGTCGAGGCTGATGGTGTACGGCATGGTGGCGCGCACCCAGAGCGCGCCCTCGTCGAGCTTGGGCATGAATTCGGCGCCGATTCCGAAGAGGGTCAGCAGGCTGACGACAAACACCGCGACCGAGACGAGGAGGGTGGCGCGCGGCCACTCGAAACAGCGCTCGAGCGTCCGCGCGTACCAGGCCTTGAAACGGGTCATCCAGCGCCCTTCGTCGTCGCGCACGCCCTTGCGCAGGAAGAGATCGCAGAGCACCGGCAAGAGCGTCAGGCTGAAGATCAGCGTGCCGAGGAGCGCGAACACCACCGTGTCCGCCATCGGCGAGAAGAGCCGCGCCGACGGCCCGCTCAAGGCGTAGATGGGCAGGTAGGCAGCGATGATCACCGCGGTGGAGTAGAAGATCGGCCGGCCCACGTCGCGCGCCGCGGCCAGCACCAGCTGGTGGACAGGGACCGCTTCCGCCGACTCGCGCCGCGCGCCCACCTCGCGGAAGATGTTCTCCACCATGATCACCGCGGCATCGACGAGGATGCCGAAGTCCACCGCGCCGAGCGACAACAGATTCACCGGCACGTGCCGCGCCCTGAGCAGGAGGAACGCCGTGGCGAGCGCCAGCGGAATGGTCGCGGCGACGATCAGCCCGGCGCGCACCGAGCGCAGGAAAAGCACCAGGATGAGCGTCACCAGGAACACGCCGAGGAGGAGATTTCGCTCGACGGTGCGGGTGGTGAGCTCGATCAGATCGCTGCGGTCGTAGAAGGCGTGGATCTTCACGTCGCGCGGCAGCAGGTGCGCGTTCAGGTAGTCGGTCATCTGTTCCACCCGCGCCAGCACGACCTGGGCCGCGTCGCCGGTGCGCAGGAAGATCACTCCCTCTACCGCGTCGTCGTCTTTCATGTAGCCGAACTTGCCCAGCCGCGGCGCATGCCCGATGGCGACCTGCCCGAGGTTCTTCACCCGCACCGGCACGCCCTTGCGCGTGGCCACCACCACCTCGCCGATGTCGGTCAGGTCGGTGAGCCGGCCCAGCCCGCGCACGTAATAGAACTGCCCACCCAGCTGGTAGAAGCCGCCGCCCGCGTTCTGGTTGTCGTTGCCGAGCGCGTCGACCACGTCCTGCACCGAGACCTTGTAGGTGTTGAGCAGCGCCGGATCGAGGACCACGTGGTACTGCCGGGTGGTGCCGCCCAGGCCCGAGTCGTCGGCGACGCCAGGCACCGAGCGGTAGTGGCGGAAGAGCACCCAGTCCTGGAGGACCTTCAGCTCCTCCGGCGAGCGGTCCGGGCTCTGCACCACGTAGCGGTAGATGAGGCCGGAGGGCGAGAAGAGCGGAGCCATCGAAGAGGAGACGCCCGCGGGCAACTCGGCGTCGCCGATGCGCTGGTGAATCTGTTCGCGGGCGAAGTAGGGGTCCGCCGCATCCTCGAAGGTGAGGCGGATCTCCGATAGGCCGTAGAGCGAAACCGAGCGCAGCACGGTGAGCCGCGGCGCGCCGTTGAAGGCGATCTCCAGCGGGATGGTGAGCAGCCGCTCGACCTCTTCGGCGGCGTGCCCCGGCCACTGGGTGATGACCTCCACGGTCGGCGCGGAGAGGTCGGGGTACGCGTCGACCGGCAGATGGCTGAACGCCCAGACGCCGCCGGCCAGGGTGACCGCCGCGGCGGTGATGATC
>JAIVGS010000141.1 GCA_020201435.1 Myxococcales bacterium | reverse complement strand
GCCAGCCCTCGACGCGAAGGCTCAGCGACTGGTCGGCAGCCTGCGCTGCAAACGAGAGCAACAAGGCGCCAGCGAGCGTCCGCATGCGCCGATCATAACGCGCTTTCGCGGCGCCGCCCGGTCATGCGGTGCGCGGGCCGTGGCGGAGCGGCGCGAACCAGCCGCGCACGCCCGCGGTCCACAGCGTGGCGAGCGCGATCGCGATCACCACCGCCGCTGACGCCGCGCCGAGCGGCGAGGCGGAGGCCTGCAACGGGATCGGATGGCGCACGCCCGCGAGCGCGACCTGCGCGGCGACGATCGCGCGGGCGAGCACGCCGGATCTCCAGAGGAGCGCGAGCGCACCGGCCCAGATGGCGGCGGTTCGCACCCGCAAGCCGCGGGTGAACGGTCCGATCGCCAGCACCGCCACCGCGATGCCCGGGTCGAGCCCTTTGTGGATGAGGACGGCGGCGACGGCCACCGCCCCGGCTTCGTCGAGGCGCGAACAGAGGACGAGTCCCACGGTCACGGGCAGGAGCGGGACGACCGCGGTCGGAAGCGGTGAGCTCGCGACCTCGAGTCCGGCGGCGACGAACGACAACGCGAGCAGAGGCGGAGCGCGCCGGCGGATCGCGCCGACCAGCTCCTGGAGGACGCCGCCCCCCGGTTCACCCGCAGTGAAATCCGGGGCGCCGGGGATCGCGAACAGCACCGTCAGCGCGCCGAACGCGACGGCGAACAGCGGCCCGAGCAGCACCAGCGCGAGCAGGAACGCGTCCCAGCGGAAGAACCGCGTGCGGATCGCGAGCAACGCGCCGGCGATCGCGCCGAAGAGCACCGCCGGGGCGGAGAGGATCGCGATTCCGCCGAAGACGCGGAGGAACTCGAGCAGCGGCCCGGCGGCCTGCTGCTCGCGGACATGGAGCACCGCCGACAAGCCCGCGACGAGCAGGCCGGCGACGCAGGCGCCGATGTCGGCGGCGCGCTCCCAGCGGGAGACGAACCGCTGGGCGCGGATCTCGTCGGAGACCACGTGGAGCAGCGCGCCGGCGGTGACCGCGGTCGCGGTGTCGAGGAACGCTCCCTCGGTGAAGCCGGGCACGAACACGCTGACCACCGCGCCGGCCGCTCCCGCGGCGCCGATCGCCACCGCCCGCGTTGCGACCGTCCGCGGCCCGCGCAGATCGAGGAACGGCAGCACGACGGCGGCGGTGAGCGGCGCGTGATGGGCCACCAGCGCGACCTCGAGATCCAGCTGGCCCTGCGGCTGCGCGAGCGCGGCGACGAGCGCGAGGCCCTCGGCGACCGAGTGGAAGACGAGCGCCGCGAATCCGACCTCGGCGGCGACGCGCAATCCGGTGATCCCGCGCGACTGCAGGATCCCGGGGCCCATCGCCCGCGCCCCGGCCTCGAGCGCCCAGGGCAGCGCGAACCCGACCGCCATCCAGAGCAGCGCGACCAGGCCCTGCGAGGAGAGCACCTCGGGCAGCAGGTGGAAAGCGACGACGCCCGCCGCCGCGGCGAACGCGAACGTACGCGTCCGCTCGAGCACCGCCGGATGCTTGCGCGCGACCAGCGCGATCGCGCCGCCGAGCAGGGCGGAAAACGCCGCGAGGGACGCGGCGCGGATCATCGACAGCTCTCGCAGAGGCCGCGCAATTCGAGCAGGTGGCCGAGGACGCGGTAACGGGTGCTGCGCCGGACGTCGCCGAGCGCTTTCTCCAGCGCCACCGAGTGGAACTCGCGGGCGCTGCCGCAGGCGGTGCAGACGATGGCGTGGTGACACTTTTGTGCGCGTTCGACGCACGGCCGGACCGCGGTCGAGCCGAGCACGCGGTGGAGCAGGCCGAGCTCGAGGAGCGCGGCGACGTTGCGATAGACGGAGACGCGGTCGATGCGGACGCCGGCCCGCCGCAGCTCGCGGTGCAGCTCGCGCGGTCCGAGCGGCTTGGGAGATCGCTCGATCAACTCGAGCAGCGCCCGACGGGGGCGCGTGATCGGCCGCCGGTCGCGCCGCAAGGCCGCCTCCGCTCGCGCAGCGAACTTCATTGCGCAGTGGTGTAACACAGATGCAACACTGTTGCATCCAGTGATCGGCGGCGCTAGAAGGCTTCGTGCACTTCGGTCCGCTCGTCACCGCGTTCGGCCTGATCTTCATCGCCGAGCTCCCCGACAAGACCGCCTACACGGTCCTGCTCCTCGCCGCCCGCAAGAAGCCGCTGCCGGTGCTGCTCGGGTCGTGGCTCGCGTTCCTGCTGCAGAACCTCGTCGCCGTCGCGCTCGGCTCGCTCCTCGCGCGGACTTCCCCCGAGATCATCCGCTGGACCGCCGCGCTGGTCTTTCTCGTCTTCGGCCTGCTCCTGCTGCTGCGACAGGATCGAGCCGAAAGCGCCGAGACGCCGCAGTCGCAGCAGCGCGCGTTCGTCCAGTCGTTCCTGCTCGTCTTCGCTGCCGAGATCGGCGACGCGACGCAGATCGGCACCGCGGCCCTGGTCGCGCGCCTCGGCCAACGCTGGTCCGTCTTCGCCGGCTCCACCCTCGCGCTCTGGGCGGTCGCGGGTCTCGCCGTCACCATCGGCAACCGCGTCGGCGCCCGCATCCCCAAGCGCGCCCTGCGCAAGGTGGCCGGCGTCCTCTTCATCGCCTTCGCGATCGCCAGCGTTCTTTTGCTCGAACGATGAACGGAACGATTTTCGCCGATGCGTCAGCCGATCGCGCGGCGAGCGGGGCGGCGCAGGGACCGGCGTCAGCGGATGGATCCACCCTCAGCGGACCCGATGACGCGGGCGAGGATCTCCACGCCGCGGACGAATTCGCGCGGTTCGGGCAGCAAGCTGAGGACGAGATGGGCGCCGGAGGTGAAGTCGAAAAAATATCCGGGATGAACCAGCACTCCCGCCTGCAACAGCGCGAGGGCCCATTCCTCTTCGCTGCGCGACCGCGGCACCGACAGCACGGCGCTCCAGCCGCCCTCCGTGCGCAGCACGTTCCACGGCGCGGCAACGCCACGCACTGCGTCGAGCGCGGCGCGGTTCTGTGCGAGCCGGGAATTCAGCGCCCGTTGGAATTCACCGCGCCCCTCGAGCAGGCGCGGCGCGGCGAGCTGCACCGGCGTGCTCACCGACAGGTACGTGTCCGCGATCAACTCGAGGCGCTGCAGCATCTCGCGCGATCCCGGTCCGCCGGCGACGATCCACCCCAGCTTGAGCTGCGGCAGGCCAGCCACTTTCGACAGGCCGCTGAGCGCGAACGCCAGGACGTCGTCGTACGCCGCGATCGTCCCCGCCCGGCGCGAATCCTCGAACGCAGGAAAGTCCGCGAACACCTCGTCGCAGATCAAGGGAACGCCCAGCCGCGCCAACGCCGCGCGCTCCTCCTTCTTGAGATACGCCCCCGTCGGGTTTCCCGGACTCACGATCAAAATCGCGCGCGTGCGCGGTGTGATCGGCATCACATCGATGTGCCACTCGCCGTCCCAGCGCAGGTCGTACGGCGACGCGCGCACCGACTCCAGCGCCGTGAGGTAATCGAACAGCGGATAGCTCGGCTGCGGAACGAGCACCTCGTCGCCGGGATCGCAGAGCAGCTTGAACAGCCACGAATACGCTTCGCTGGTCGACGCGGTGAGGATCACCTGCTCCGCCGAGACGCGGTGGTACTGCGCGACCGCTTCGCGGGCCTGGTAACTGCCGCGCGGATCGGGCGCGTAGGTCGGCGCGGGCGGCAACGTCACGTCGCCGATCGGCAAACCCACCACCGTCGGATTGCTCACCGTCAGATCGACGTACGGCTCGCGCCGCGCCGCGAGAGCGCGCGCCACGGCGTTTTCACGGGCAGTGAAATCGAGCCGGCTCACGCCTCGGGCATCGAGATCTCTGCGCCACGCGGCAGCGGGAGCCGGCCGCTCTCCTTCTCGACGAAGCGCAGCGCCGACCAGATCTCGTCGACGGCGATGATCTTGTTGTCGGTCAACCCGCCGGCGAGCCCGACCGCGCGGACCAGCGACTCGTCGAGATCGGTGAAGAACCCGCTGCTCTTGCGCGGCCACGCGACCCACAGCGCGCCCCGCGGCGCGAGCACGTGCTTCGCCTTGGGAAACAGCTCGCCGAGCACCGCGCGCGACGAGGAGAAGACGACGATGATGTCGTTGAGGCTGACGATCTTCGTCGTCACGCCCACGCCCGGCGGCAGCGGATCGAGCTTGCGCGCGAAGCCCTGCGGGGGATCGAGCAGGAGCACGCGGCGCCCCTCCTTGATCCCCAGCTTCTGGCTGAGGGGGATCTCCCCGGTCACGACCGTGCTTGTAGGTTCAAGCGAGGCCGTTGCGCAAGGAGTTCGGACCGCCGTGTCGAAGATTGATAGAGTCGGGCCGTGAAAAGCGTGCGGATCGGCCTGTTGGGCGTCGGCACCGTCGGCCACGCCGTCGCGCGGGCGCTCATCGAGCGGCGCGACGTGCTGTCGCGCGCGGCGGGCGCGTCGGTGGTCCTCCAGCGCGCGGCCGTGCGCGATCTGTCGCGGCCGCGCCCGCTGCCGCGCGAGCAGCTGACGGCCGATCCCGCGGTCGTCGCGCGCGCCGACGACGTCGATCTGGTCGTCGAGCTGATGGGCGGCGAGGAGCCCGCGCGCGCACTGATGGTGGCGGCGCTCGAGCGCGGCAAGCCGGTGGTGACCGCAAACAAGCGGGTCCTGGCATGGCACGGTCCGCAGCTCGCCGCGCTCGCGGCGTCGAAAGGAGTCGAGCTGCGCTACGAAGCCGCGGTCGGCGGCGGCATCCCGTTGATCGCGCCGCTCACCGACGACCTCGCCGCCAATCGGGTGCTCGAATTGCGCGCGATCATCAACGGCACCTGCAACTATGTCCTCACCCGGATGGCGCAGGGCGAGACCCTCGACGCGGCGCTCGGGAAGGCGCAGGAAGCGGGCTACGCCGAGGCCGATCCGCGCGACGACGTCGACGGCGTCGACGCGCTCGACAAGCTCTGCGTCCTGGTGCGGCTCGCGTTCAACGCCTCGTGCACGCCGCAGCAGATCCATCGCCAGGGGATCCGCGGGCTCGATCCGCGCGATCTCGCCTACGGCCGCGAGCTCGGGTACGTGCTCAAGCTGCTCGCCATCGCCCGGCGCGCGCCCGGCGGCGGCGTCGAGGCGCGCGTGCACCCGGCGTTCCTGCCCGCCGATCATCCGCTCGCGCGCGTCGACGGCGCGCAGAACGCGGTGCACGTGGTCGGCGATCTCTGCGGCCCGGTGATGTTCAGCGGCCTCGGCGCGGGCGGCGACGCGACCGCGAGCGCGGTGCTGGCCGACGTCGTCCACGTCGCGCGCCGGCTTGCGCTCGGCGATCCCGTGCCGCCGCCGCGCGATTCCGGCCCCGAGGCGCCGCTGATCCCGATGTCGGAAGTGAAGACGCGCTGCTACTTCCGCCTCTCGGTCGACGACGTGCCCGGCGTGTTCGCGCAGGTGACGAAGGTTCTCGCCGCGCACGAGATCGGGCTCGCCAGCGTGATCCAGCGCGAGCCGGGCAAGCTCGGCTCGGCCGAAGTCGTCCTCTTCACCTACGCCGCCCCCGAATCCGCGCTCGCGGCGGCGGAAGCAGAGCTGGCGAAATTGCCCTCGACCCGCGCGGTGCTGGCGCGGATCCGCGTCGAGGCCTCGAAATGAGGCGCGGCGTCCTCTCGCGCTGGGCATCTCATTTGCCGCTCACCGAACGCACACCCCGCCTCACCCTCGGCGAGGGAGACACACCCTTGATCGAAGCGCGCACCCTCGCCCGCGACGTCGGGTGCAAGGAGCTGTGGCTCAAGTTCGAGGGGATGAACCCGACTGGGTCGTTCAAGGACCGCGGCATGGTCGTGGCCCTCGCGAAAGCACTCGAGAAC
>JAIVGS010000314.1 GCA_020201435.1 Myxococcales bacterium | reverse complement strand
GGGCTGGCCCAGGCGCTCGCGTTCATCTTCACCATCCCGGGTATTCCGATCGTCTATTACGGCACCGAGCAGGCCTACACCGAGACGCGCGGCGCGATGTTCGCCGGCGGCTACAAGAGCCCGATCGACCATTTCGTCACCGGATCGGCTTTTTACACGAAGATCAAGAAGCTCTCCGAACTGCGCAAGAACAGCAAGGCGTTGACCCACGGCGACCTGCAGGTCGTCTACGACAACCCCGGCGGCGCCGGCGCGCTGGCATACCGGCGCAGCTTCAACGGCGAGACGGTTCTGGTGCTGATGAACACCGCGGAGGAGAACGTGATCGTTTCGGGTCTCGCGACCGGGCTGCCGGCGGGGACGGTGGTCGACATGGCGTACTCGGAAGGCTCGCCGCCGACGCCGACGGTCGGCGCCGGAGGAGCGCTGCAGATCACGCTGCCGAAGCGCGGCGTCGTGATCGCGAAGGCGACGTCCCAGGTGGTGACGCCTCCCGTTCCCGCGGCCACGATCACGGTGACGACGGCGCTCGAGGGGCAGAAGTTCGCCGATGACGTCACCGTGTCCGGCACCATCACGCCCGCCAGCGACAAAGTGTGGATGATCCTCGACAGCTACATCGAGCAGGCGACGGTGGTGACGGTGGCGGGCGACGGGAGTTGGAGCACTACCCTGCCCGTCTCGAACTTCCCGCCCGGCGCGCAGGCGCACACGGTCACGTTCTACACGCCGGACGCGCAGGTCGCGACGGCGCCGTTCCATTTCACCAGCAACGTGACCTGCACGCCGACGGTCATCACCCGCATCGACCCGACCGGCGACGACAAAGGTCCGGCCGGAACGTACGCCTATCCCCAGGACTCGACGTTCCACCACCAGATGGACATCACCGGCGTCGAGCTGGACGTCTGCAAGGCGACGATGGACGTCAAGATCACGATGGCGGACTGGAGCACCGTCTGGAACCCGCCGCTCAAGTTCGATCACGTGGCGTTCAACATCTTCTTCTCGGTGCCCGGGCAGACCGGCATGACCGCGATGCCGCTGCTCCAGGGGTCGACGCCGGCGGGGTTCACCTGGAACTACGATCAGTTCAGCTACGGCTGGCAGAACGTGATGTATGGGACCAGCGGCGCGTCGGCGTCGGCGTACGGCTCTCCGGCGCCCGCGCCGACGGTGAATGCGGATCCGGTCTCGAAGACGGTGACCTTCACGTACGTGCTCAAGGCATTCGGCGTCTCGTCCTGGTCCGGCATCAAGGTCTACGTGACGAGCTGGGACTTCGACGGGATCAAGGGCGTCTTCCGTCCGCTCTCGCCGGGAGGCGGCCAGTGGGAAATGGGCGGCGGCCAGCCCGGCGACCCGTTGATCATGGACGACGTGCCGCCGATCACGATCCCTTAGCGCGTGTTGCAGGGAAGGCCCGTGCCCTGGGCGCCGGCCTGGAGCTGCTCGAACACGGCCGTAGTCCGCGCCGGCACGGTGAACGTGCCGGAGGAGAAGGATGCTGTCCTGACCGTCGGGTCGGCCGACGCCTGCTGCACGCTGTGCAACGTGAAGCCGGTCGCGCCCGGCACCGCCATTGCGTGGCTCGCCTTGTCGGCGTTGACGACGACGACGATTCCGTCGCGGGCCGGATCGAGGTCCGCGCCGGCGCAGGTCCCGTCGCTGATCGTCATCACGACCACGCCCGGAACCTGGCTGGGGCCGGCGTTGGGAAAGTCTACGCGCGCGAGCACGTCGGACTTCGCGGCCAGCCGGAACAGCGGCGAGCTCTTGCGGATCTTCAGCATCTCCTGGAAGTGCGCCGCCGAGGCCGCGATGTCGGACGGCCCCGGCGCAATCGAGGCGTCGCCGAAGATGGTCTTGATCAACGTCCAGTTCGCCGCGTCGTCGGGCTGGTTCGGCAGCCCGCTCTTCCAGCCGTTTCCCTGCAACGTCCAGTCGACGCGGTTGAACCAGTCGCCCGAGTCGTAGCTGTTCTTGTCCATCGACTTCGAGCGCAGCAGGTCGTCGCCCATGTGGAAGAACGGAATGCCCTCGCCGAGCAGGACCACGTCCATCGCCAGCTCGTCGGCGCGCACGCGCTCGGCCGTCGTGCGGCCCGTCGGCATCTTGTACTGCACGATGTCCCAGAGGATCTGGTTGTCGTGCGACGAGACGTAGTTGATCGACTCGCGCGGGAGCTGCGTGTACCCCGCGCTCGCGCCGTTGTAGCCGACTGCGGCCGCGACTACCGTCGAGCCGCTGAAGGTCAGCATGCGGAAATCGGCGAGCGAGCCCGCCATTCCGATCTCGATCAGGTCGAGGGCGTGGCCGAGCTTGTCCTGATCGGCCTGTGAGGGCGGCGCGTTGAGCTCGTTCGGATCGGTGAACAGGCCGCTCGAGAACCCCTGGTTCTTGCGGATGTCGCACGCCACCGGCGTCCTCGTCAGGTCGCAGCCGTTGTCGAACGGTCCGCCGCCGCGCGCGGCGTCGCGCAAACGGTCGTTGAACGTGCCGATGCCCGTCCCGGCCATGTTCACCTGGTTGGCGTTGACGCCGCGGCCGTTCCTGGCCATCTCGCCCATGTCCCAGCCTTCGCCGTAGAGGTAGATCTTGGAGCCGTCGACGCCGTCGTGCGCGATCGTGAGCGCCTGCAGCGCCGCCTGCGCCGCGAGGATGTCGGACTTGAGGTGCAGGCCCATCAGGTCGAAGCGGAAGCCGTCCACCTTGTAGTCGCGAGCCCAGCGGACGAGGGTGTCGGCCATGAGCCGGCCCATCATGTGGTGCTCGGTGGCGGTGTTCGCGCAGCAGCTCGAGCTCTCGACGTAGCCGGTGACGGTGTCGAGGCGGTGGTAGTAACCCGGCACGACCTTGTCGAGCACCGACTTGTCGGAGAGACCGGCGGCGTTGGTGTGGTTGTAGACCACGTCCATGACGGTGCGCAGGCCGGCAGCGGCGAGGCCCTGCACCATCTTTCGGAACTCGACGATCTTCGCGGTTCCTTCGGCGGTGGAGGCGTAGGAACCCTCCGGCGCGCCGTAGTGGAATGGATCGTAACCCCAGTTGAACGAGTCGAGCGCGCGCAGGTAGCCGGAGATGGCCTGCTGCTGATCGGAGTCGCCAGCGAAGGTCGCGATGGCCTGCGCGATGGTCTTGCCGGTGAACTGCGTGCACAGCGCCGCGGGAACGGCGGTGTTCTTCGCGCAGAGGCGGTCGAACGTGTCGGTCAGGTCGACGCGATTCGCCGGGTCCTCGTCGACGGTGGCGAAATCGAACGCCGGCAGAAGGTGCATGTGCGTGAGCCCGGCCGATGCCAGCGCCGTGAGGTGCTTCATGCCGTCAGACCCTGATTCGGTGAAGGCGAGGTACTTGCCGCGCTCGGCGGCCGGCACCGTCGCGTCGGTCGCGCTGAAGTCGCGGATGTGCCCCTCGTAGACGACGATGTCCTCCGGCCGGGCCAGCGCGGGCTTGACGAGCGAGTCCCACCCGGCGGGCTTCAGCGCCGGATCGGCCAGGTCGACGATCTGCGAGTAGAGGCCGTTGGGAGAGAGGTTCACCGAGTATGGATCGGTCACCAGCACCGTCTCGACGTGCCCGGTCGCGGGATGGTAGACGGCGAGCTCGTAGCGGTAATAGCCGCCGTACCAGCCGGAGGGCCCCGACGCGGTCCAGACGCCGTTCGCGCTCCCGGTCATCGCGATCGGGCTGCCCGGGATCTCGCTCTTACCGGCGTCATAGACGTGCAGCTTCAGGCTCTGCGCCGTCGGCGCCCAGAGTTGGAAGGTGGGCGCGCCGGCGACAGTGGCGAATGTGACGCCGAGGGGGCCGTCGTACGCGTAGAGATCGTCGAGCACGTACGGGATCTGCACCTGGGTCGCCGCGAACGGAGTGCCGTCGGCCTTGCGCGCGACCGCGACGATCTGGCCCTTGAGAGCGTCGTGCAACTTCGGCAGATCGGCCGCGGCGACGTCGAACGCGCGCCAGCCCGCGAACTGCGGCATCGCCGCCTCGACGATCGCCCCCAATCCGCCGGCGCGCGGCGTCAGCGCGATCGCCGAACCGCCGGTGATGTCGGTGTTGGTTGCGGCGATTTCCGCAGTCGCCGAGTAGCGCAACTCGAAGCTCGTCGCGGCCGGATCGGTCACGTTCCAGGCCAGCGTGTCGCGCGCGAGCAGGTGCGCGCTCGCGCCCTCGATGGTGACGCTGCCGACCTTGCGCGGGGCGGGAGTGATCGTCGCCGATCCGCTGGTCACGAAGACGATGTCGCCCAGCGCCGAGCGGTCCCACGACATGTCGGGCCCGGGATCCTTGGTGTCGCCGTTGTGGACGATGAAGCAGATTTTTCCCGTCCGGCAGTTGCCCGCCGGCGCGCCCGGCTTGATGTCGATGAGAAAGCCGTCGCCGAGATCCACGTCGGCGCCGGCGGCCTGCAACGGCGAGCCCCATTGGGTATTGGTGACCTGGTCGCCCCACAAGTGAAGGCCCCAGCCGCTGTACTTGCCGTCGCCGCGCAGGTAGTACAGCGCGACCTGGCTGTTGCTCGCGGGCAGCGCCGGTGGCTTGCGCGGGATCGCCTGGGCGAAGCCGGAGAATACCCACGCCTCGCGCACCGCGCCGGACACGTCGACCGAGAGCGCGCCGGCGGAATCCGCGGTCGACCCGTTGTTCAGCGTGAAGGTCAGCGCGGTCGCGCCGGGTTTCACGGTGAGTGAATAGATCGCGCCGAAGCCGTCGGTCCGCGTGGCAGTCGCGCTGGTCTCGACGGCGCCCGCGGTCGGTTGCACCGTCCAACCGTCGTAGCCGCCGAGCGCGCGGTGGTAGTGCAGCGTGAAGGCGTTCGAGACTTTGGTTTCGCTCTTGCACCCCGCGGCGAGCGCGAAGCAGAGCAGCAGTCCTCTTCCACGGCGGATCGGCATGCCCCCGAATAAAGCCTGAACCGACGTGGCGTCAAACGCGGCCGCGCCACGCGCGGGCTGCTCCTGCATAGGCGGTGCGCAGTGCCGCGATCTCCGCGGGATCGAGCGGTCCAGCCTCCGCCGCCACACACGCGGCCGCGAGATGCGCCGGCTCCCTCGTGCCGACGAGCGCGGAGGAGACGCCGGGCGCAAACCCGGCGAAGCGCACGAACAGCGCGGTGAAGGAGAGTCCGCCGGGGTCGATCGCGAGCGCATGAAAGCGGCGCCACGCCTCGGCGACGTCGGGCTCCGGAGGCTCCGCGTCGAACCTCCAAGGCACGTTGCCGAGGGCGCGCTTGGCGATGACGCCGACGCCGCGGCCGTGTGCCTCGGCGACGGCGGAGTCGATCGCGCCTTGATCCACGATGCTGACCGAGCATTGCACCGCGCCGAACGCCCCCGAGCGAACGGCCCAGAGCAGGGCTTCGTCCTCGCCGGAATAGGCGGCGACACGCACCTTCCCGGCCTCTACCGCGCCGACGAGCGCTTCGGCGACGCCGCTGTGCTCGAGAACCTCGAGCGGGCAGGAGTGCAGGTGGACGACGTCGATGCGATCGGTGCGCAGCCGGCGCAGCGCGGCCTCGACGCCGGCGGTGATGCACGGCGCGGTCCAGTCCGGGACGCCCTCGATGCCGTAGCCGACCTTGGTCGAGAGGACGACGCGCTCGCGCCGTCCCGCGAGGGCGCGTCCGAGACGCTCCTCGGAAAACCCGTAGCTGCGCGCGGTGTCGAAGAGCGTGATTCCGGCGTCGAGTGCGGTGCCGACGAGTCGATCCACGCCAGCGTCGGTCGTCTCCGGCCCGCCGATGCGGCCTGCGCCGAGCCCGATCGCGCTCACCGAGAAGCCGGTGGCGCCCAAAAGACGCTGCTGCACGAGACGCGGTATACACGCGCGCCATGCGCCTGTCCCGGCTGGTATGCGT
>JAIVGS010000214.1 GCA_020201435.1 Myxococcales bacterium | reverse complement strand
GGGAAAGCCGCCGACGACTTTGGCGGCGACGGCTCCGCTGCCCTGGACCAGCACTTCGACGTCGCTGCCGCCGGAGACCGTGTGCAGCGTCGTCAGGGCGAGGCCGCCGCCGATCAGCACGCCAGCGCCGAAGGTCGGAGCCTGGACCCCGCCTGCGCTCGCCGAAGTGCGTACCTCGATCACCGTGTCATGCATGCGATCGGCGACATCCTTGAGTTGCTTCGCCACGTCCTGGTCGCCGATGACGACCGCCGCGATCAGCCAGATCATGGCGCGTTGTCTGCGGAGCGCATGTTGCGGGCGTGTAACGGTTCGATTTCGAAAGATGAAGTAGGTTGGCGCGATGCGCACCGCCTTGATCGCCCTCGCCTTCGGCTGCACCGCTGCCCGGTCGGTCCCGGCGGAGCCGGTCGATCTCGCCGCGGCGGCGCGCGAGGCGGTGCAGCACGCGTGGAACGGCTATCACCGCTACGCGTGGGGGCACGACGAGCTCAAGCCGTTGACCAGGACTGCGCGCGACTGGGCGGCGGAGCCGCTCCTGATCACGCCGGTCGACGCGCTCGATACGCTGATCCTGCTCGGCCTCGCACCGGAGGCCGAAGAGGCCCGCGCTTACATCGACGCACACCTCTCGTTCGACAAGGACGTCGAGGTGAAGAATTTCGAGATCGTCATCCGCGTGCTCGGCGGCCTGTTGTCGGCGCACGAGCTCACCGGCGATCCGCGGTTGCTCGCGCTCGCCGACGATCTCGGCCGCCGGCTGCTGCCGGTGTTCGACTCGCCGACCCGGATGCCGTACGTGAAGATCAACCTGCGCACCGGGAAGACGTCGAACGCGAAGAGCAATCCGGCCGAGATCGGGACCCTGCTGCTCGAATTCGGGACGCTCGCGCGGCTCACCGGAAACGATCTCTATTACCGGAAAGCGAAGACCGCGCTGGTCGAGCTCTTTTCGCGACGCTCGAAGATCGGCCTGTTCGGGGACGAGATCGACGTCGAGACCGGCGCCTGGCTGTCCCGCGAAAGCCACATCGGCGGCGGAATCGATTCCTTCTACGAGTACCTGATCAAGGCGTGGCTGCTCTTCGGAGACGAGGATTGCAAGCGGATGTTCGACGAGACGATCGCGGCGGTGAACCACTGGGTCGCCGACGAGTCCCATGACGGCCTCTGGTACGGCGTCGTCGACATGGAGACCGGCCGCCGCATCCGCACCGAATACGGCGCGCTGGAAGCGTTCTTCCCCGCGGTCCTCGTGCTCGCCGGGGATCTCGATCGCGCGCGGCGGCTCGAGGAGTCCAGCTTTCGCATGTGGACGAGCGGGCGGACCGAAGCGGACGTCTTCGATTACTCGACGATGCGGCCGACGCATCCGACCTGGCCGCTGCGGCCGGAGATCGCCGAGTCGGCGTTCTACCTCGCGGCCGCGACGCGCGAGCCGCGCTGGAACGCGATGGGCCACCGGTTCATGCGCGACATCGACGCCTGCTGCCGGATCGAGGCCGGTTACACCGTGCTCGACGACGTGAAGACGGGGGAGCAGGGCGACCTGATGCCGAGCTTCTTCCTCGCCGAGACGCTGAAGTATCTCTGGCTGCTCGGCGCCCCGGACGCGATCGACCTGCACAAGCTGGTCTTCAACACCGAGGCGCACCCGTTCATCATCCCATCGCGCCGATGATCTTGCCGATGGTGTTCCAGTTGCGCGCCGTGCCGCGCGCCTCGACCTTGCGGTCGAGCAAGGGGTTCAGCTTCGAGCGGCCGATGCCTTGCGTGTAATGCACGTAGAGATCGCGGCCGACCAGCCGGAACCGCTCCGGACCGCGATACGCATCGAGCGCGCTCAGGTCGGGTCTCTGGTCGAAGAACATGATCAACAGATGCCCGGGATCGTCGCGCGCGGCGTCGGCGAATGGATTCGCGGCGATCGCCTCGCGCAGCTCGGCTCCGTTGCGGAGAAAGACTTTCGGACGGAATGCGAATCTCTTCTCGATCGCGTCCTCGATCTGCTTCGCGGTCTTCCTTCCGCGAAAGACGACGTTTCCGCTGCGCAAGATCGTGCGCACGTCGGCGAGACCGAGATCTTCGTACACCTTCGCCAGCGCCGGCATGCCGAGGTTCGTCCTTCCGCCGACGTTGACTCCGCGCAACAGCGAGGCGAACACGGTGTAGGATGCCGACATGATCCAGTATTACGGCAAACCCGGCTGAGTGGGCTGCAAGAAAGCGCGGGAGTTTCTCGCGCAAAAGAAGGTCGAGGTAAAGGAGCGGAACCTGCTCAAGGAGCCGCTCACCGCCGACGAGCTGACCGCGCTCGCGGCGAAGGCCGGCGGCGTGGAGAACCTCGTCGCCCCCAAGCGGCGCGCGGAAGCGGAAGGACTGACCGGCAAGAAGCTGATCGCCTGGCTCGCGGCGGACGGCGGACGCGTGCGGCGCCCGATCATCGTCGCCGGTGGCAAGCTCACCCTCGGCTTCACCGAAGAGACCCGCCGCATCCTCGACGAGGCGCTCTGAGCTCGGCTGACGAGCGAGCGCTCCGCAGGCTACGCGTGCTTGCCGACGGCAGTCCGGCGTCCCAGCTTTTGGGCAAGAGGACACCATCATGCCCCTTCGCATCGCGATCTTCAGCTCGCTGGCCGCGCTGTGCGTCGCCGCCCTGCCGGCGCGCGCAGCCCCCCTTTCCCTGACGCTGAACCAGCCGTCGGCCGAACGCCCGTACGCGCTCGACATCAGCGGTTCGTACGGCGAGTCGCCGACCACGATCATCATCCGCGACTCGCTCTTCGGCGGATTGATCGGCACCGCCGGCGGCGCCGTCGTCGGCCTCGCCATGGACAGCGACCACGTCGGCCGGGACCTCGCCATCGGTGCGCTGGTCGGCCTCGTCGCCGGCGCTGTGGTCGGCGTCACCGACGCCCAGTCCGGTCCGCACATCAGCATCCACGGCGATCGGGTCGGCCTCGAAGCGCCGTTCTAGAACACGGAGCCGCGCCAGCCCGACGGCGCGGCGTCCAGCACGTCGAGCTCGACGAAATCGTCGGCCACCGTGCTGCACGGGCAGAGCTCGATCCGGTAGCGGATCTCGTTCCGCGCGCGCTCGAGTACTTCCTCGCGCGAGTTGCCCACCACCGTCAGCTCGCCGGCGACGGTCCCGATGCAGCGCGCCTGCAGCTTGCCGTCGATCAGCTTCTTGAGCGTGACGGGAAATCGCATCAGCGCATCTTAATGGAAGACCAGGTGCGCAACCTGCGATTCGACGTCGGCTTAGGCACCCGCGAGAACGACGAGGATCGAGGATCCCGATCGGGCCGAAACCACGCAGCGCCGAAGGCAACCGATCGCGGGTCACACGGTTGCTTACGCCGCGGCGATGCGATTGTTTCAATCGCATGATCCGGACGGCGACCGAAGCCGACGTGCCCGCGATCGTCGCGGTGATCAACGAAGCCTTCGAAGTCGAGCGTGAATTTCGCCGCGGCGATCGGACGTCGGCCGCCGAGATCGGCGCCCTGCTCGCCCGCGATACGGTTCTCGTCACCGAGCAGGAAGGCCGGATCGTCGCCGCGATCCACGTCCGAGTGAGCGGGACCGCCGGTTACTTCGGAATGCTCGCCGTCGCCCGCGAGGCGCAGGGGTCGGGCATCGGCCGCGCCCTCCTCGACGCCGCGGAAAGTCACTGCCGTCGCGCGGGCTGCATGAAGATGACGCTCAGCACCGGCGAGGACCGCAAGGAGCTGATCCCCTGGTACGAGCGCCTCGGATACCGGGTCACGTCCGTCGAGCCGTCGGCCAGCAGCGCGTTCAGCCGGCAGATCCGGGTGGTGCACATGGAGAAGCCGCTCTGACTCATTTCTCGAGCGCGATCAGCGCGGCGAGCGCGGCTTCCTTTTGATCGGCGGCCCACGGACGACCCGACGCTCTTCCCAGCGTCGCGATGCGCGCCGCCAGCGCGCCTGCGTTCCCGGCGGCGACGCGTGTCGCCTGAATGCCGCACGCGGCGCACGCGCGCCCGATCGCGCGCCGGTAGAGCTCGCCCTCGGCGGCGTGCACCAGGGCGTGCGATCTGAGGATTGATTCGAGCGGCGGAAGCGGCTTCGGATTGCCCGCGGCGATCCCGCAGGCGGCGACTTCGCAACCGGCCCCGCGAAGCTCGGCGACGATCGCCGCGATCGCAGCGCGCGCGATCGACACGAAGCGCTCTTCGGAGGATTCGATCAACGCTTTCGCTTTCTCGAGCGGCATCTCCTGCCCGGCATGGAAGACCGCGCCGGTTGCGAAATCGTGCGCCATGTCGATGCGGCGCTTGAGGACGACCTCGCCTCCGGCGATCGCCACGGCGGCCGCCCACCCGGTGTGCGACTTGAAACCGAGCGCCGCGCGCCGCGCCATCGTCAAAGCGTATAGCGCAATTGAACGAGGCCCGATGCGTACGTGCGCGCGTCGATCAGCCTCAGCCGCCGCTCGGGCAATCCGTCCGCGAACAGCGGTATGCCTGCGCCGAGGATGACGGGGATCACGCTGATCGTCATCTCGTGCACGAGCCCCTCGCGCAAGAAACTCCGAATCAGCGCGCCGCCGTCGACGTACACGCGGCGGACACCTTCGCGATCCAGCCGCTCGGCCAGCGCGCGCGGTTCTTCGCGCGTGATCTCTTCGCCATGGGATGGGCTGGCCGGCCGGCGCGTGCAGACGATCACGCGTTTTTTTCCGTACGCCCAGCCGGGAAACGTGAGGACTACGTCGTACGTGCCGCGCCCGATCACCACCGCGTCGACGCTCTCGTAGAACGCGGTGTACCCGTGCTCCTGCCCTTCGAACGGCTTCAGCCAGTCGAGCCCTCCGTCGGGGCGCGCGATGTAGCCGTCCACGCTGGCGGCGATGAAGACCGCGAATCGAGTGCGCATCGTTGTTCCATGCCTGCTTCCTACGACCGGTTCAAGGAATACCAGGGCAAGCGCTATACCGGCATGCAGATCGGCCGCGGCCACAACTGGAATTACGACGCGGGGCAATGGACCGAGAAGAAGGTCACGCCCGACAAGTGGGAGTTCCAGTACTCGGTCGTCAAGCGGCGGAAGGGGCATGCGCCGGAAGGCTCGGGAGCCCCGGTGGGGACGGCGTACGACTGGTACATCCTCGCCGATCAGATCGTCACCAAGCGCGACGCGAACAGCTACACCACCGAGATGAAGGGCGTGAAGTACAAGCTCGCGCACAAGCGCGCGGGGAAAGACACGTGGAGCGCGAGCGAGCGCGCGAAGCGGAAGCGGCTGGCGCAGATCTTGCGCGAGATGATCGCGGAGTTGGAGCGCGAGCCTGCCGTGGAAGTTCCGGCGCGCGTCGCGCGAAGGCGTGAACCAGCGCCGCGCCATCCGGCGGCGAGACGCGCCCACCCGCGCACGGCGAGGGCGGGCGCGAAGTCGCGCCGGCGCTGATCACGTCACCACCTTGTCGCCCTCGAACCGATCGAACAGAGCGCGCATGGGCAATGCACGCCTCGACGCCCGGATTGAGAAAGAGATCGAGATGCGCGAGACTTTCCGTTCGCGCGAGCCTCGATGCCAATGTCGACTTGCCCGACCCGGAGTTGCGAAGGATCGCGATCCGCGACATCAGCGGCCCGCGACGACCATCCGGGTCACTTGCGGCCGTAGGTGGCGGTGAAGGTCGCTTTGCCGACGCTGTGGCCGTGGATGTTGAAGCCGACGAATGCCGCCGTCGCGGTGGGCGGGATGTCGAGCTTGTCGGTGTCGAGCGCGTAGAGCGTGAAGACGTAGTGGTGCGGCTTTCCCGGCGGCGGGCACGGGCCGCCGTAGCCGGGCTGGCCGAAATCGGTGTTGCCCTGCGCGGCGCCGGTCGGAAGGCCGCTGCCTTTCGAGTCGCCGGCGCCGGCGCGGAGCGTGGTCGTGTCGGCGGGAATGTTGTAGACGACCCAGTGCCACCAACCGCTGCCGGTCGGCGCGTCGGGATCGTAGACCGTCAACGCGAAGCTCTTGGTGTTTTTCGGCGCGCCCTTCCACTGCAGCGCCGGCGAGACGTTCTCGCCGCTGCAGCCGAAGGAGTTGAAGACGTACTTGTTGCCGATCGGCTTTTCCCTGGAAACGTCGGGGCTGGTCAGCGTGAACGACGACGCCGCGGCGCCCGCGGCGAGAAGGATCGAGAGCATCAATCGTTTCTCCTGTTCGAAGTGATGGCTGGCGCAATCTACCGCTGTTCGAGTGCGATTTGGTTTCTCATGTAGAGGGTCAGCTCGTCGGACACGGCGCGGCCTGGCGAACGCGATTCGTCGAGGCCGGGTATCGGGCGAGCTTCTCGTGCGCTCGGCATGGCCGCACGACGAGCTCCCCGCCGCAGTTCGGGCAGATGCCGCGCATGGCTTCTGCGCACGCGGCGCAGAAGGTGCACTCGAACGAGCAGATGCGCGCGTCGCGGGACTGCGGCGGCAGGTCCTTGTCGCAGCACTGACAATTCGGTCGCAGCTCGAGCATCCCCGCATCTTAACGTCGATCCGCAGTAGTCTGCCGAACATGGATTGCGATTTCCTCGTCATCGGGTCGGGCTTCGGCGGCAGCGTCAGCGGCCTGCGCCTGGTCGAGAAGGGCTACAAGGTCCTCATGCTGGAGAAGGGCCGCCGCTTCGCGCAGGCGGACTTCCCGAAGTCGAACTGGGACCTGCGCCGCTGGCTGTGGGCCCCGGCGATCGGGTGCTACGGAATCTTCAAGATGACGTTCCTGCGCCACGTCACCGTCCTTTCCGGCGTCGGCGTCGGCGGCGGCTCGCTCACCTACGCCAACACGCTCCCGACGCCGAAGGACGAGTTCTTCAGTCTCTCTTCCTGGGGCGGGCTCGCCGACTGGAAAATGGAATTGCAAAAGCATTACCAGACGGCGCTGCGCATGCTCGGCGCCACGCAGTTTCCCGGCGAGACGTACTCCGACCGCGTCCTCAAGGAGATCGGCCAGGAGATCGGCCGCGGCGACAAGTTCGTGCCGGCGCGCGTCGCGGTCTACTTCGGCGAGCCGGGCAAGACGGTTTCCGATCCCTATTTCGGCGGCGAAGGCCCCGACCGCACCGGCTGCACGCTCTGCGGCGCGTGCATGACCGGTTGCCGCCACGGGGCCAAGAACACGCTCGACAAGAACTATCTCTGGCTCGCGGAAAAGCGCGGCCTCGAGATCGAACCCGACACCGAAGTCACCTGGGTGCGTCCGCTCGACGGCGGCGGCTACCGGGTCGACGCGCGCACCCGCGGGCGCAAGCGCTCGTTCACCGCCCGCAACGTCGTCTTTTCCGGCGGGGTGCTCGGCACGGTGCCGCTGCTGCTCAAGCTGAAAGCGAGCCGCGACGGCCTGCCCGCCCTCTCCGACCGGGTCGGCGATTTCGTGCGCACGAACTCCGAGGCCTTGATCGGCGTGACCACGCGGGCGGACCGCGACATGTCGGAAGGGATCGCGATCACCAGCGTGCTGCACACCGACCAGCATTCGCACCTCGAGCCGGTGCGCTACGCGAAAGGCTCTGGCTTCTTCCGGCTGCTGATGGCGCCGCACGTGCCGGGCGAGAACGCGGCGATTCGCTTCGTCCGCGTGCTCGGCGCGCTGGTGCGGCATCCGATCAACTTCCTGCGCGCGTACTTCGTCGACGACTGGGCGAAGCGCACGATGATCCTGCTCTACATGCGCACGCTCGACGGCCACCTCAAGATGAAGCTCGGCCCGCTCGGCCTCACCACGGCGCTCGCGGCCGGACCGGCGCCGACGGCGGCGATCCCGGAAGCGACCGATCTCGCCCGCCGCATCGAGAAGAAGACCGATGGATTCGCCGCCAGCCTGATGAGCGAGACCCTCCTCGGCATTCCCACCACCGCCCACATCCTCGGCGGGGCATGCATGGGCAAGTCGCGCGAGGAGGGCGTGATCGACGACAAGCACCGCGTCTTCGGCTACGACGGCCTCTACGTCGTCGACGGCGCGGCGATGTCGGCGAATCCCGGCGTCAATCCGTCTCTCACCATCACCGCGCTGGCCGAGCGCGCGATGTCGTTCGTCCCTCCGGCGCACGCATGAACAGCATCTCGATCAAGACCGAAGACGGCGATTGTCCGGCGTACGTCTTCGAGGGCGGCAAACCCGCCGTGCTCTTCTACATGGACGGCATCGGCATCCGGCCGGCGCTGTTCGAGATCGGCGAGCGGCTCGCCCAAGCCGGGTATCGCGTGCTGTTGCCCGACCTGTTCTACCGATCGGGTCCGTACCAGCCGATGAACGCGAAGACCGTCTTCAGCGATCCCGCGCAGCGGGCGGAGCTCTTCTCGCGCTTCATGTCGAAGACGACCGTCCCGAACGTGATGCGCGACACGCGCGCGTTCCTCGACTGGCTGGGCGCGCCGAAAGTCGGCATCACCGGCTACTGCATGGGCGGCCGTTTCGCGCTCGCCGCCGCCGGGACCTATCCCGACCGAATCGCCGCCGCCGCCGCGTATCACCCGGGCAACCCCGCGAGCGACGCGCCGGAGAGCCCGCACCTCCTCGCGCCGAGGATGAAGGCCAGGGTGTATGTCGGCGGCGCGAGCGAGGACGCGAGCTTTCCCGAGGAACAGAAGAAACGCCTCGAGGAATCGCTGACGGCCGCCCGCGTCGATCACCTGATCGAGACGTATCCTGCGCGCCACGGATGGGTGCCGTCCGACACGCCGGCGCACGACCCGGCGTGCGCGGAGCGCCATTGGCGAACCTTGCTCGATCTCTTCGAACGAACGCTCGAGTGAAGCGCGTCGCGGTCCTGTTGCTCCTCGGCGCCTGCGTCCGGCAGTCGCTCGATGCCCGCTGCGGAGCGCTCGCCGCGCCGAGGACCGCCGAGCTCGACGCGCGGCTATCGGGGCGTCAACAGTAGACCGTGCGCGCGGACGTCGCCGACCTGGCCGTCGGTGCAGAGGATGCGGCCCTGCTCGTCGATGCCGAGCGCGGTCCGAAGCACGAGCGGCGATTGGGACACGGTGTTGAGGTCGACGATCGCGTTCTTCGCCCAGACGAAGGCGTGGATCTCGAAGATCATGGCGGTCGGCGACGGGACGTCGTAGATGTTGCCCACCATCGCGCCCGACGAGTTGCGTCCGGTGACGGCGCTCCAGGGCAGGCCCGGATAAGAGCCGAGATCGACCAGCGTCGACCCGTCCCAGGTGAAGGCGTGGACCTTCTCGTCGCTCGGCACCAGCGTCGAGAAGCCGGTGACGAATCCGCGGTCGTCGATGGTCTGGCCGCGGGCGTAGTTGCCGCCCAGGGTGGGCAGGTCGGCCATCGCGCCGGTCGACGAGTTCCAGATGAACGAGTGCGCGACGAAGACCGACGCGGCGAGCTGCGACTGGCCGGTGATCAACCCGGAGAGCGAGATGGCGAACGGGAACGTCTCGCCGCCGCCCAGCCCGCCGATGTCTCGGAGCGCTCCGCCGCGGACGACGAAGCCGTGGTGCGTGCCGTCGGAGACGGTGGAGTCGCCCGCGGCGAGGCCGCTGTCGTTGATCAGCGTCGCGGCGCTGTCGTTGCCGCCGAGCGTGCCGGGTTGGGTGAGCGCGCCGCCGGAGAGCACGAACGCGCGCCGGACGCCCCCGGCAGAGAAGTAGCCGACGACGTCGCCGCGCGAGTTGAATCCTTGCGCGACCGGCGCCCGCGAATCGCCCGTCATCAGATAGTGCAGCGATCCGTCCCAGATCCACGGTCCGTTCGCGGCCGAATTCCCGAGCACGCGGCCGGCATCGATGGCGACCGGCGAGCCGTCTTCGGGAGCAGGAATCCGGAGGACGTCGTAACGCGGCGCGCCGGCCGGCATCGGCGGCAGATCGGTCGGCTGCCCCGTGCCCTCGCCGGTGACGCCGGCGACGAGCTGCGCGAGATGGTCGGCCCGCCGCTGCAGCTCGGGACCGCGTAGGAACTCGCTCAGGCGATCGCGCCCGTCGCTGCCCGGCTTGATCGGCCGCAGCGGGTTCAGGTGGAAGAATCCCTGCGCCGAGAACGTCTCGGTCGAGTGGCAGCCGTTGCAGGTCTGCATCGCGAACGCGTGCCGCAGCGATTCGTCGATCCGCGGGTCGTCCGGAAAGCGCCACGCGCCGGTCTCGAGCGCGGTTCCGGCCAGCATCTCCTTCGGGAGATCGGCGCGGCCGGCCTTCACGTCCTGCGCGTGATCGACGATGAACTGCGCGAGCGCCTCCGACCCGTCGAGCGATTGATCCGGATTCTGCGCCGTCCAGGCCGGCCGCAGCCCGTCGCTGGCAAGCTTCCATTCGCGCAGCTCCCACGGCGAGCCGAACGATGCCTCGTTGGTGCGCACCTGGGCGAGCGCGACCGGTTTGGCGAACGCGTCGGTCAGGGCCTGCAGCGCGGCGTTGTAGTCGCCGCCGAACGGGCGGGCGGCGAGCGCGTGCCACCGCGCGGCCCAAGCCTGGCGGTCGTTGGCGGTGCCGAGCGAGGGTAGCGCGTATTCGAAGGCGACCGACATCAGGCCGGGGTCGCCGGTCGCGGGATCGACGAGGCCGTACACGAGCCGGCCCTCGCCGTTGGGGCTGCTGATCAGATCGAGTCGGCTGGCGATCGCGATCAGGCGGAAAGGCGCCCGCGAGAGATCGAGGGAGCCGTCGGCGGCGCGCGGCCAGGCAGAGAGAAGACCGTCGGCGCCGGGGCGATCGTCGACCGACCGGCCGGCGACGTCGCTGACTCGGAACGAGCGCAGCCAGTTTTCCGCGACCCGAGAGGGCGTCATCCCTGCCGGAGTGAGCTGCTCGATCGTACGGCGGAAGCTCCACGCGCCGTCGGCGCCGTTGGAAGCGCGCGCGTCGAGGACGACCGAGGAATCGACGATCACCAACTCGCGATAAGGATCGATCGCGGGCAGCTGCACCACGCCCGCGTCCGTTCCGCCGTCGAGAGCCACACCGGCGTCGGCGGCCGCGCCGCCGTCTTGCGCAGGTGGCGCGACGCTGCCCGATCGGTCGTCCGGTGGCGTCCGCCCACACGCGCAGCAGATGACGAGGACAACCCCGACCCAGCGCATATACGCCACCGACGGGAGGTGCGCATTGCCGCTCAGGAAGGCAACGGCCGGACGCTCGCCTGTCCGCCGGCGCCGAACAGGCAAGCCGCCGTATGTAACTGAAATTACGTTACTTTTGGTGCGCGATCCGTATGAGGTCCTCGGTCTTCCCGAAGATGCGACCCCGCGTCAGGTCAAGCGCGCCTGGCGCCGGCTCGCGCGCGCCTTCCATCCAGACCTGAATCACGAAAGCGACGCGGCGGAGCGATTTCGCGAGATCGCGGAGGCGTTCGAGGCCGCGCTCGACGCGTCTCGCCGCCCTCGTCCGACCGTGCGACGCCGCGGATGGGGCCCGATCGCCGTCGACGTCCGCGTCACCGTCCGTCCGCTCACTGACGAAGATTGGCTCGGCTGACCCGTCGCGCGTGGATCCAGAGCGCGACCGCGATCATCGCCGGCACGATCGCCGCCGCCGCCGGAATCGCGACGTCGCGCGCAAATGACGGCGCCGGAAATGAAAACGTCTGGCGATAGACGGGCGTCGATTCCGAGATCCAATTGCCGATCGCCCCGAGCGGCCAGGCCGCGGCAAAGGCGGCAAATGCAGCGCGCCGGTCGAGCAGCAGCGCGATCGCGCAGGCGAGGAACAGCGCGCTCGCCGTGATCCACAGGACATGGATCCACCACGGCGTCGCGTCGATCAGCGGGATGAACCGGCGGTAGTCGTCGCCCGGCGTGAACTTGCCGAGGAACGCGGCGATCCGCAGATGCTCGAGTCGAACCGCGAGCGTGAGCGCGGTCGCAAACAGGAACGCGAGCACCTGGGTGAGAACCGCGACTGCGAGCAGCCCGCGCGCCGTCGGCGTGTGAAGGAGGGTCGCCACGCTGCTCCGCTCGACGTAGCTGGCGACGACGCATCCGATCGCCCAGCAGAGCGCCTCGTAATCGCCGTCGATGTGCTCGAGCTCGCTCTTCATCGCCTCCGACCACGGTGACGTGCCGAGGACGCGCGCGGCGTGCTTCACGAGACGCACGGCGAGACCGCGAATCATGACGTCGCTCCGGCCAGGCGCCGCCGGGCCGGCGCTGCAGTCGACCGCGCGAAGACGCCCCCCTTCGGCGTCAATCGGTACGCGTGGCGCGGCGGCTTGCCGGGCCGCGCCGGTTCCTGCCATTCGGATTCGAGCAGGCCCTGATCGCTCAGACGGATCAGCAGCGGATAGAGCGTCCCGGATTTCAGCCCGGTCTCTTTCGAGAGATCGTACCCGTATCGCCAGGTTCGCGGCTGCCGCACGAGGGCGGCGAGCAGCTCCCGCGTCTGCGGCGAGGTGTTGGGAATCCGTCCCATCAAGTGCTGGTCAATATATGTAGAGTTTGACGCTCCGTCAATGAAATGCGCAAATCCGCGTCGATGGCCCTGCCCGCGCAGACGTTCGACGAAGTGCTCGCGCTGCTCGCGCCGGTCTTCGAGAAGGCCGGCTACCGGAAGTCGGCCCGGAATTTCGTCGCGCTCGCCGACGGCGTCGCGCGGATCGTGCAGTTCCAGTCGAGCCAGTTGAAGAAGCCCGACGAAGCCAGCTTCACCTTCAACGTCCTCGTGACCTCGACCACGTTTCACGAGGCGTACGCGGGGACGCCGTTTCCGAAGAATGCCGCGAGCGCCGAGCCGGTCGTCCAGGCCGGCATCGGCAAGCTGATGCCGGACGGCGAGCCGATCTGGTGGAGCCTCAAGCCTGGCGTGAGCGCGAAGCTCGTCGCCGGCGAGGTCGAAAGTCTGCTGAAAGAGCGCGTGTTTCCGTTTCTCATGCGCTTTGAAAGCGAACAGGCGCTGTTGAGCCAGCTCGAAAAAAGCACCGATTTACCGGGTTTTTCGGCGATGCGCGAGCGCTGCCGTGCCGTGCTCCTGGCGAAGAACGGCCGCAAGGACGAGGCGCGACGGACCCTCAACGCGCTCGTCGAAGCCAACGCCGGAAAAGACCTCGAGGGCTTCCGGAAGTCGGTCGAGCAGCTCGCCCGTCATCTCCGTCTGTAAACGTCGGTGCTCAGGTACTTGAGGCCGGAGTCGACGAGCAGCGTGACGACTTTCGCGCGCGCGCCGAGGCGCTTGCCGACGTCGATCGCCGCGATCACGTTCGCTCCCGAAGACGTCCCAGCGAAGAGCGCCTCCTCCCGCGCCAGCCGCCGAGCCATCTCTTTCGCGTCCTCGGTCTTCACGGCGACGATGCCGTCGGGGATCGAAGGGTCCCACAGCGGCGGCGTGTATCCGATCCCGACGCCTTCGATCTTGTGCGGTCCCGGTTTGCCGCCGAGGAGCACCGCCGACTCCGCCGGCTCGACCGCGACGATCTCCACGCCGCGCTCCTTCAGGACCGTCGCCACTCCGCGCAACGAGGCGGCGGTGCCGACCGAGTGCACGAACGCGTCGACCTCGCCGTTCAACTGGCTCCAGATCTCTTCGCCGAGCGCGTAGTACCCGGCGATGGCGTCCCGATTGTTCAGCTGGTCGGTCCAGAACATGCCGGGCTTTTCGCTCAGCGAGCGCGCAACCTCGATCATGTCGAGGATCAATTTCTTCGTCGTCAGCCCGCCCTCGCTCGGCACCAGGGTCAGCTCGGCGCCGAGAGCAGCCATGTGGTCGCGCTTCTCCTGGCTGAAAGCATCGGAGGTGACGATCCGGATCGGATATCCCTTCGCCGCGCAGACCAACGCGAGCGAAGTCCCGGTGCTGCCGCCGGTGTACTCGACGACGGTATCGCCGCGTTTCAGCCGGCCGTCTGCTTCCGCGCGCTCGATGACCGAGAGAGCCATCCGGTCCTTCATGCTGCCGGTCGGGTTCTCCGACTCGAGCTTGACGAAGATCTCCGCGCAGCCGTGCGGAACGACTTTGCGAAGCTGAACCAGCGAGGTTTTCCCAATCGCCTGAAGGACGTCCATCCGGTGCAGTATAGGGACCACCTTGCGACGGATCGCCCTGATCTCGCTGCTCGTCCTGGCCGCGCTGGCGGTGTTCGCGATCGTTCGCTACCCGGGAAAGGCGCCCGCGGCCGGCGGCTGTAACGCCGATCTGTGGACCCACGTGTATCGACCGAAGCGGCTGCGCATCCTGACGCCCTGCACGATCATCGAAGGCCGCGTCCACGACGTCGGACGCGAAGCGGATGGCGACCTGCACCTGGGCGTCATTCCCGACGACGCCTCGGTCCTCAACCTCGCCAACGTCATGCACGGCGGCGGACGCCTGGTCGTGGAAGCCGTCTGCGACCACGCTTCGACGCTGCCCGACGTGACGGCCGCGTGCGCGGGATATACGTCCGCGATCGCGGCGCCCGCCGTCGGCGACCGCATCCGCGCGACCGGCGTCTACGTGAAAGATCGCGAGAACGGATGGAACGAGATCCATCCGCTCTCGAGGATCGAGACCCTGCGCTAGTTGGCCATGAAGTCGTGGCCGCGAACCGTCTTGCGGCCGTTCGACTTGGCGCGCTTCGCGGCCTGTTCGAGCAGCCAGTAGACGTACCCGTTGAGCGCCTCGAAGGCGTCCCCGGCGGTGTTGCAGCCGGCCTTCTTGAGGACGCCCTTGGCTTTGCTGGCGATCACGAGCGGCTCCATCGACTTTTTGGCCATGTTGTCTCCTTGCCCCCTCGGGCTCGAAGCCCTTCTACCAAAACCGCGCGCGGTATGCTGGCGCGCGATGGCCACCCGGAAGGACTTGAGGAAGATCGCCCTGTGCAGGAGCGCGTCGACCGCAGGTCGCGCTCGGTGACCATCGCGCCCTTCTCGCAGAGTGCGCGATGGCCGCGGAGGCGAGCGTGATCCCGAAGCCGAACCATAGGTCATGACGGCTCCAGGGCGAGCGCGCCCTCGGGTTCGCGCACGGCGCGGCGATCCTTCGCGATCAACATGTAGATGGCCGGGACGAAGAAGAGCGTGAACGCGGTGCCGACGGCCATCCCCGCGACCAGCACGAGGCCGATGCTGTTGCGCGCGGCGGCGCCCGGCCCTTTGACCAGCGTCAACGGGAAATGCCCGCAGATGGTCGCGAAGCTCGTCATCAGCACCGGCCGCAACCGGGTCACGGCGGCTTCGCGGATGGCTTCGATCTTGTTCACGCCGGACTCCTGCAGCTTGTTGGCGAACTCGACGATCAGGATGCCGTTCTTCGACACCAGCCCGACCAGCGTGACGAGGCCGACCTGCGAATAGACGTTGAGCGTCGTCGTCCAGCCGTCGGTGAAGAAATGCATGTTCGGGTTGGGCATCTTGAGGAAGGTCATGATCAGCGCCCCGAACATCCCGAGCGGGACCGAGCCGGCGAGGATCACGAACGGATCGCGGAAGCTGTTGAACTGCGCCGCCAGCACCAGGAAGATCAGCACGATGGCCAGCAGGAACGCCGGCAGGAACTTGTCGCCCTCGGTGCGGAGCTGCCGGGATTCTCCTGTGTAATCAATGTTGTAGCCCTTCGGCAGGATCTTCGCGGCCTCGTCCTCGAGATAGCGCAGGGCCTGATCGAGCGGCCGCATCGCGACGCCGCTGATCTTGACCGC
This sequence comes from Myxococcales bacterium, assembly GCA_020201435.1. GTDB lineage: Bacteria > Myxococcota > Myxococcia > Myxococcales > 40CM-4-68-19 > 40CM-4-68-19. Next base: position 4,309 of record JAIVGS010000214.1, on the reverse strand, counting down.
GTTGAGCTGCTGGAAGCGCTCGAGCGCGCGCGGCGTCACCGAGTCGCGCAGCTTCGCGACCGTGCTCAACGCGACGAGCTGGCCGTTGGGACCGGTCACATGGATGTCCGCGAGCTGCTCGGGATTGAGCCGACCGGCCTGCGTGATCTGCGGAATCACCTTGTAGCTTCGGCCGGCAATGCTGAACCGGTTGACGTAGTTGCCGCCGATGGCCGAGCCGACGTCCTGGCCGATCGTCGCCAGGTTCAGGCCCAGCTCGGCCGCCTTGTCGCGGTCGATCACGATCTCCGACTGCGGCTGGTCGATCTTGGTGTCGATCAGCGGGGGGAAGGCGAAGATCCCGCTCGTCGCCGCCTTCTGCTGCAGCTTCTGGGCAAACTCGAGGATCTCCCGCGGCTCGGCGGTCGAGGCGATGACGAACTCGACCGGGAAGTTGCCGCCTCCGGGCAGCGCCGGCGGCAGGACCGCGAAGGTCTGCACGCCCGGGATCGCGGCTACTTTGCCGAACACCTCGGGCAGGACCTGCGCAGCCGATCGCTTGCGCTCGTCCCAGGGCTTGAGGCCGTCGCCCCAGAAGCCGCCGCCCGGGTTCGTGATCTGGAAGGTGAACTGCGTCTCCGGAATCGTCATCACCGCCTCGTGAATTGCGCGGGTCGACTGCGTGACCTGCTGCAGCGTCGAGTTCGAGGGCGTGTTGACGACGCCGAAGATGATCCCCTGGTCCTCGGCCGGCGCCAGCTCCTTCGGCGACTGCGCGAACATCAAGAGGGCCAGCACCGACACCACCGCCCACGCCGCGTAGATCGGTCCCCGCGACGAGAGCACTCGCTGGAGCAGCCGCGAGTAAGTGGCCTTGAACCGGTCGAAGGTGCGGTTGATCACGGCGGCGAGACCCTTTTCCTCGTCGCTGCGGCGCAACAGCGCCCCCGACATCACCGGCGAGAGCGTCAGCGCGACGACGCCCGAGATCGTCACCGCGCCGGCGAGCGTCAGAGCAAATTCGCGGAAGAGCGAACCCGTCAGACCGCCCTGGAATGCGATCGGCGCGTACACCGCCGCGAGCGTGATGGTCATCGAGATGATCGGCCCGACGAGCTCGCGCGCGCCTTTGAGAGCCGCATCGACCGGCTTCAACCCCTCCCGCAGGTGCCGCTCGACGTTTTCGACCACGACGATCGCGTCGTCGACGACGAGGCCGACCGACAGCACGATCGCGAGCAGCGTCAGCAGGTTGATGGTGAAGCCGAACGCCTGGATCAGGAAGATGCCGCCGATCAGCGAGACCGGGATCGCGACCACCGGCACCAGCGACGAGCGGAGCGAGCCGAGGAAGAGGAAGATGACGATCACCACGATCAGAAGGGTCTCGAGAAGCGTCTCGACGACCTCGCTGACCGCGCTGCGGATGTAGGCGGTCGAGTCGTAGGCGATGGTCGCCTTGATCTGCTCGGGGATGTCCTTCTGCAGCGATTCCATCTCGGCGCGGACGCGCTTGACGACGTCGAGCGAGTTGGCGTTGGGCAGGGACCAGACGCCGATGAACACCGCGGTCTGGCCGGTGAAATTGACCTGCGCGTCGTAATCTTCGGCGCCGAGCTGGACGTCGGCGACGTCTTTGAGCCTGACGGTCGCACCGCCGCTCTGGCGGATGACTAATTTTTCGAACTCCTCGACCGAGCGCAGGTCGGTGTTGGCGGTCAGGTTCACCTGCACGAGGCGCCCCTTGGTCTGACCAACGGCGGCGAGGTAGTTGTTCGCCGCCAGCGCCTGCCGCACCTGCGCGGGGCTGACGTTCAACGCCGCCATCTTGTCGGGCTTGAGCCAGACGCGCATCGCGAACGTCCGCGCGCCGAGGATGTCGGCCCGCTGGACGCCCTCGATCGCCGACAGCCGCGGCTGCACGACGCGGACGAGGTAGTCGGTGATCTCGTTTTGCTTCAAGAACTGCGAGGAGAAGCTCAGGTACGCCGAGGCGAACTGGCTGTCGGCCGATTCGATGTTCAAGACCGGCACTTCCGCTTCCGGCGGGAGATCGCGCCGGACCTGGTCGACCTTCGACGCGATCTCGGACAGCGCCTTGTTCGCGTCGTGGTTGAGCCGCAACCGCGCGCGGATGATCGAGACGTCCTGCTTGCTGTCGGACTCGATGTAATCGATGCCGTCGGCGGCGGCGATCACCCGCTCGAGCGGAGTGGTGATGAAGCCGCGCACCAGCTCAGCATTCGCGCCGACGTACGCCGTGGTGACGGTGACCGCCGCGTTCTCGCTGCGCGGGTATTGCCGCACGTTCAGTGACCGGATCGCCTGCACGCCGGCGATCACGATCAAGAGATTGACGACGATGGCCAGGACCGGCCGGCGGATGAAGAGATCGGTGAAATTCATTTGTCGGCCTCCGAGTGCTCCGCCCTTCGGGCTCCGCCCGTCGCCGGCGAAGCCGGCTCCTCCGTGGGCTTGGGCGCGACCTCGACGGTCGGCGCGAGATCGTTGCGGAGGGCGAGCGTGCTTCCGTTGTGCAGCTTGAAACCGCCGCTGGTGACGATGGTTTCGTCGGCCTCGAGGCCGGAGACGACGGCGACGAGGTCGCCGCGGCGCTCGCCCAGGCGCACGAACTTCTGGTGCGCGACGAGCTCCTTGTCCTTCTGCTCGACGGCGAAAACCGAGTCGCCGTATGGCGCGTAGAGGACCGAGGTCGCCGGGATCGCCAGCGTCGGCCGCTCCTCGGGCGAGAGGACCTCGACGTTGGCGAACATTCCCGGCCGCAGCGTGCCGTCGGTGTTCCGGAAGGTCGCGCGCACCCGCACGTTGCGCGTGGCGGTATCGACCTCCGGGTTCACCACCGTGACCGCGCCGTCCCAGGTGCGACCGGGAAAGACGTCGGTGGCGAGGCGCGACTGCATCCCCGCCCGCAGATCGGCGATGACTTGTTGGGGCAGCCAGAAATCGGCGTGGATCGGATCGATCGACTGCAGCGACGCGATCGGCGTACCCGCCGCCAGCACCTGGCCAAGCTCGACCTGCCGGATCGCGACCCGGCCGTCGAACGGAGCGCGGATCGTCTTCTTGGCGATGGTCGCCTTGAGCATCGCCACGTTCGCGGCGGTCTGGTCCGCGCGCGCTTCGGCCGCGTCGAGATCGGCCTGGGTGCTCGAGTTCTGCTCGATCAGCGTCCTCGTCCGCTTTCGCGTCGTCCAGGCCAGCGTCGCGTCGGCCTCGGCAGCGGCCAGCTGCGCCTCTTCGGTCGAGGTGTCGAGCTTGACCAGCACGTCGCCGCGGCGGACGAACGCGCCGGAATCGAAGCCGATCTGGCGCACCAGGCCGGGCAATTCCGACGCGACGGTGACCGCGCGCACCGCGACCAGCGTGCCGACCGCGGCGCGCGATTCCTGCCACCTGAGCGACTCGACGTGAGCGCTGGTGACCGATTCCGGCGGCGGCCTGAAGGCCTTGGCCCCCTTGATCATCGCGCCGATCTGCGCCGCTTTCACACCGCCGAGCGCGGCGGTCGCCGCGACGACGCCGCCGATGGCGAACAACCAGAGTCGCTTCATTGCGTGCCTCCCTCGAGAGATGTTCCTGCTGCCAGCCGGAGCTGCGCTCGCGCGTTGACGAGATCGGCGTCGGCCTGGATGCGGGTCACTTCGGCAGCGAACGCATCGCGTTGTGATTGCAGGAGATCGAGCTGCGTGACCGTGCCGGCCTGGTAGCGATTGCGTGCCTGTTCGGCGGCATGTGCGGCGGCGTCGCGACCGGCGCGCGCCGACCGGCTGCGGGCGATGCCGGCGCCGACGGTTTCCCACTGCCGGTAGATCGCGTCGTGCGCCGCCAGACGGGCGCGCAACTCGCGAGCGCGGGCAGCGTCGGCCGCCGCTTCGTCGCGGCGGATGCCGGGAAGCGTGGTGAAGTCGAACGACCACGTCGCCACGATCGCCGCCTGCCACGTCCAGTCGTGCCCGGAGAATCCGGCGGCAGTCGTGCCACGCTCGGTGACCGTCCCGGCGATCGAAGGCAGCAGGGTCAGCTTCTGCGCGTCGGCCTGACGATCCGCGGCATCGACCGATTCTCTGCTCGCCGCGACCGACGGGAGGCTGTCGAATCCTTCCTCGAACGCCGACAGCGGCGCCTCGGCGTGGAGATCGTCGTTGAGCGGCTCGAATCCGTACGCATTCGGGTGCAGATTCGACGCCGATTCGAGCGCGCGAGCGGCGAGCGATATCTCAAGGCCCGCGCCGGCGACCTGTTGCTTCTGCAATTCGACGTCGGCGACCGCCCGGTCGACGTCGAGCACCTGGACGACGCCCGCTTCGTA
>JAIVGS010000029.1 GCA_020201435.1 Myxococcales bacterium | reverse complement strand
AGCCAGCCGCCCAGGTCCTGCGCGAGTGAATCGGTACGGTCGAGGAAGGAGTTGCACCACTCGTATGAGCCCGGGGGCGAATCGTACAACTCGCAGGACTTACCCGGGACCACCCCCGCTTCCGATTGGGCCGTTTGCGCCGCTTCCCAGACCGCGCTGCGGGCGCCGTCGAGCGGCTGAAGCGCCGCCGCGAGCGCGGATTCCATCTCCGCCCGCTTGTCGCGCGCCCGGATGAACCGCAGGTCCCGGTATGCGGCGACCGGCGGCATCGCGCCGTGGAGGCCGGCATCGCCGGGCGGACGGACGAGGGGCCGCGACCAGCAGTCGAACAGCTCCTGCGCCGCGCCCGGCTCGAGCGAGAGGGCCCGGGCCCGGACGACGAAATCGACCAGCGCCGACAGCCGCGCGATCCGCGGCGGCCGGCGGGGATCTTCCGCCAGCGAATCCTCGCGCGCCTCCCGCGCCTGCGCCAGGCCGTCGGCGCTCGCGGCGAGCGGATGGGCTTTGAGCAGCTCCCGGAACGTCGCCGAAGCGGGCAACCCGGCGCCGCGCCGGTACCGCTCGAGGGCGAGCCTCTGGGCCAGCCCACGGGCGTCCTCGCGCAGTTCCGGCAGCTCGCGCAGCACGCGAGAGGTTTACTTGATCAGCCGCGCCTCGCAAGCCCGGTAGTCGAGGTTGCGGAAGTAGGCCTCGATGTACTTCGCACGCTCGGTCACCTTGTAGTCGGGGACCCAGGCGTGCTCCCAGCAATCCATCACCACGATCGGCTTGAACCCCGGGGGGTGCCCGTCGTTGTGCAGCTCGATCCAGTGGTTCGAAATCGCCTTGTTCTCCGGGTTCTGGTAGCACATCGCCCAGCCCACCCCGCGCATCGCCGCGATCGCCTTCAAGTCGTCGAGCCAGGCCTCGATGCTTCCGAAGCCGTCGATCGCCGCCTGCGCCAGCGCCCCCGACTTGTTCAGCGGATCCGGCTCGGCGACGAGGTTCGAGAAGTAGAGCTCGTGCAACACCATTCCGCAGTACTCGAATCCGAGCCGTCGCGTCATCTCCGCGAAGGCGGGGTTCGTGCCCTTGGCCTTTCCGTCCTTGAGCAGGCCTTCGAGCTGGCTGTTGAGCTCGTTGGTGTTCTTGACGTATCCCTCGTAGAGCTTCAGGTGGTCCTGCAACAGGCCGTCCGAGATCCCGGAAAGCCCCTTCAACCGCGGAAACTGCTTCGGTTCGTACCGCTTCATGGACGCCTCCGAGCCGAAAAGCTGGCAAGGGTGCGTCCGAATCGGTAGTGTGCGCGCCGAAAACCGCTCTGGAGGGTGGATGGACCCGAACGTCTCAGAATGGCTCAACCTGATCTTCCGCTGGATCCACGTGCTCGCGGGCGTGATGTGGATCGGCCACCTCTGGTTCTTCAACTACGTCAACTCCCAGCTCGCAAAGACGTACACGCCGGAAGGCAAGAAGCAGGTCCTCCCCGAGCTCATGCCCCGGGCGCTCTACTGGTTCCGCTGGGGCGCGGCGTACACCTGGGTCACCGGCGTGCTCCTGCTCTGGATCGTCTACTGGGCCGGCAACGCGATGGGCTCCGACAAGATGTCGAGCTACGCATCGGGCGGCATCCTCGTCGTGATCGTGCTGATCTGCTTCGGCATCTACGACGTGCTCTGGAAGTCGATGAAGAACGAGATGGCCGGCGCGGTTGTCTCGTTCGTCCTGCTCGCGGGCTTCCTGCTCCTTTCCCGGTACGTCTTCGGAATCGGCGGGCGGGCGCTCTTCATCTACACCGGCGCGCTGCTCGGCACGATCATGTTCGCCAACGTCTGGATGCGGATCTGGCCGAACCAGCGGAAGATCATCGCCGGCGTCAAGGGAACGGCGCCCGCTCCCGAGGCCTCGATCCCGGCCGTCGCGGGGCTGCGCAGCAAGCACAACACCTACATGAGCTTCCCGTTGATCTTCTTCATGGTCTCGAACCACTTCCCGACCGTCTACGGGAGCGACTGGGCGTGGATCATCGCGCTCATCTTCGTCCTCGTCGGCTGGGGAATCACGAAGTTCCTCTACGGGAAGTCCGCGACCCCCGCGCCGGCGCAGTTCTAGGGGCTACATGCAGACCGTGAACCTGATCGCCGACGCCCGGTACACCGACGACAAGCCGAACGTGCTGCATGCGGTGAAGACCGATCAGCTGCTCGTCGACGGCATGTACCTCAAGCCGGGGCAGAAGACCGGCTGGCACAAGCACCCGGATGCCGACCGCGCCTACCTTTGCGTACAGGGGTCCGGCGAGCTCGTCCTGGAGACGGTTTCGGCGGGCAACGAGCTGCGGATTCCGCTCGGACCGGGCGCGGTGGCGCTGGCGCCGCGAGGCGTCTTCTACGACCTCATCGCGGGGCCGGGCGGAATGGTCTGCTCGGCGCTGTCCAGATTTCCGGTGCGGGTGGTTGAGAAGGGCTAGGAAACTTCGGCTGGTCGCGGATCGGGCGGACGCCTTGGTCCGCGTCATCGTCGAGCGCGGCGGCGTCTCCGAAGAGCTGGCGCGGGCGGCGATCGAGCGCGGCGGCGCGTTCTTGCGCGGCAAGAGGTCGCGCGACCCGAGCGCCCAGGTGCGCAGCGGCGATCGGGTCGACGTCACGCTCGAGGCGCCGGCCGTCCCGCCGTTGTCGCCCGCGCAGCTGCTGCATCTCGACGACCGGGTGATCGGAGTCGACAAGCCCGCCGGCGTCTCCGCGCAGGAGGACCTCGCCGGCGGACCCGCGCTCCCCCAGCTCTGCACCGCGCTCCTGAAACAGCTCGGCGAGCGCGAGACGCAGGCGCTGCTCGTGCACCGCCTCGACAAGGGCACGACGGGCGTGTGCGTGCTGGCCCGAACCCGGCGGGCGCAGACCGCGCTGCTCGAGGAATTTCGCGAGCATCGGGCGCGCAAGGAGTACCGCGCGCTGGTGGCAGGATCGCCTCCGGACGACCAAGGTCTGATCGGGGTCGAGGTCGATCGCGCCGCGGCCAGGACGAGATGGCGCGTCGTCGAACGCTACGGCGGCGCGGCGCTGATCTCGGCGCTGCCCGAGACGGGCAGGACGCACCAGATCCGCGCGCACCTGCGCGGGATCGGACTGCCGCTCCTGGGCGACACGCGCTACGGCGGCCCGGCCTTCGTGACCCGGGACGACGGCGCCCGGCACGACTTCGCGCGGCCGATGCTGCACGCTCTCGGGCTCGAGGTCCTCGGCCTGCGGCTGACCGCGCCGCCGCCGTCCGACTTCGAGGCCGCCCGCGCGTTTCTCTCCCGTGGCCGTTGAAAGCCTTTTGACTGTCTGTTAGAGCACGGCGCGCGCTGAGGAGGCGAACGAGATGGGCGAGAACACCGAGGCGAAAAAAGAGTCGGCGATGCTGATCGTGCAGAGCAAGGTGCGCGATCTGATCCGCGAAAAGGAGATGCGGACCTCGGACGAGTTCATCACCGCGCTCTCGGAGCACGTGCGGCAGGCGGTCGAGAAGGCCGTCGCGCGCGCCAAGGAGAACGGGCGCAGCACGCTGAGGCCGGCGGATCTCTAGCCGGCCACCGGCTGCCGGCCACCGCATGCAGGATGTTGCGCTCTCGATCATGCGAGCCTGGGCCGAGCGGGGCGCGCGGGTCGGATGGGCCAACACGCCGGCAGGCGCGATTCGATTCGCCATCCGCGGCCCGGAACGCGGCCAGCCCCTTCTGCTCCTGCACGGCCTCGGCGACTCGCTCGCGGGGTGGGTGCAGGTGGTAGGACCGCTTTCACGGAAGTATCGCGTTCACCTGATCGATCTCCCGGGGCACGGACTCTCGCACAGGCCGCCTGACTGGCGGCTCGAGACGCTGACCGGCGCCGTCGCGCACTACGCGCGCGGCCTGCGCGAGCCGGTGCTGGTCGGACATTCGCTCGGCGGATGGATCGCGCTGCGCCTCGTGCTCTCGGGCGCGGTGAACCCGTCGTCGGTGACGCTGGTGAACCCCGCCGGCGCGCTGCTCGCGCGCGAGCAGCTGCAATCGTTTCGCGCGCTGGTTTCCGCCCGCGATCGAATGGGCGTCGCGCGATATCTCGAGCGCGCGTTCCATCGGGCGCCGCTGCCGCTGCGGCTCTTTCCTTCCGAGCTGATCAAGGCGATGTGGGCCGAGTCCACCCAGGGGATCCTCGATGCCGTCGCCGAATCCGACTTTCTCCGCGAAGCCGAGCTGGCCTCGCTCGAGGCGCCGCTGCGGCTGATCTGGGGCGCGAGCGATCGGCTGCTGCCGGAGGGCACGCTCGAGTTCTTCCGGCGCGCGCTGCCTCGCGCGAAGCTGATTCTGCTACCGAATACAGGACACTTGCCGCACCTCGAATCGGCCCGCGCGCTCGTGCGAGCGCTTTTGTCCTAAGATTGCGGCGTGCGACGCACGCTCCCGAACGGCCTCACCCTCCTGGTGGAGGAAAACCACGCCGCGCCCGTGGTCGCGATCCAGGTGTGGGTCAAGGTCGGCAGCGCCGACGAGCTGTCCGACGAGGCGGGGCTCGCGCATCTCCATGAGCACATGCTCTTCAAGGGGACGGCGCGGCGCGGGCCGGGCGAGATCGCGCGCAGCATCGAGGCCTGCGGCGGCGAGATCAACGCCTGGACGAGCTTCGACCAGACCGTCTATCACGTGGTGCTGGCGTCGCGGTTCTTCGGCGACGGCGTCGACGTGCTCGCCGACGCGGTCACCAGCGCGGCGTTCGATCCCCAGGAGCTGTCGCGCGAGATCGAGGTCGTCTGCGAGGAGATCAAGCGCAGCCTGGACTCGCCGACCCGCAAGCTCTCGCGCGAGCTGTTTGCCACCAGCTTTGCGCGGCATCCGTACGGAAAGCCGGTGATCGGCACCGAGGAAAGCGTCCGCAGCTTCACCCGCGACGGGATCCTGCGGTTCTACCGGCGCTGGTACAAGCCGGAGAACGCCGTGGTCGTCGTGGTCGGCGACGTCCGCGCCGAAGACGCGGCCGCGCTGGTGGAGAAGCACTTCGTTTTTCCGGCGGGACCCTTCGAAAAAGCGCCGCCGCGGCCGAACGAGCCGCGGCGGGAAGAGCCCGTGGCGCGGCTCAAGCGCGAGCCGCTGAAAGAGGGGTACCTGTCGATCGCGTGGCCCTCGCCGCCGATGGTGCACGAGGATGTGGCCGCGCTCGATGCTCTCTCGATCATCCTCGGCCACGGCGAAGCCTCACGGTTGCATCGCGCTTTGAAACGCGACCGCCTGCTCTGCACCGAGGTCCAGGCGAGCTGCTACACGCCGGTCGATCCGGGCCTCACGATCATCGGCGCGACGCTCCAGCCGGCGACGGTGCACGAAGCCGTGCGCGAGGCGCTGGCGCAGGCCTACCGGACGCGCAGCGAAGAGGTGAGCGCCCAGGAGCTCTCGCTCGCGTGCCGATTGCTCGAGTCGGACGCGGTCTACCAGCGCGAGACCGTGCAGGGCCAGGCGCGCAAGCTCGGCTTCTACCAGTCGAGCGCGGGCGGCGTGGAGTTCGAGGAGCGCTATCTGGAGCAGGTGGCACAGCTCACCCCCTCGCGCGTGCGCGAGGCGGCCGAGCGATGGATCGAGCCGAGGGCCGCGGTCGTCGCCGCCCTCTTGCCGGAGACGGGCGACGTCGCGGAGGCCGACCTGCGCGGGCTCCTCGACGAGGCGGCGCAGAAACCGGTGCAGCGGCAGCCGCGGAGCGTGTCGGCGCCGGAGAAGCGCGCCCCGATCAAGTTCGCCGATTCCCCGCAGACCGGACCGCTGTTGCGCGAGGTGCTCCCCGGCGGCGGCGTCCTGTTGATCAAGGAGGAGCGCTCGGTTCCGCTCGTCGCGCTGCGCGGCGCGTGGCAGGGCGGGCTGCGCGCGGAAGACGCGTCGAACGCGGGCATCAACATGCTGCTCGCGCGCCTGGTCTCGAAAGGGACGCGCACCCGCGGGCCGGAGCGGCTGGTGCGCGAGATGGAAGCGATCGGCGGATCGATCGGCGGCAACGCCGGCCGCAACAGCTTCGGGCTGCGCGCCGAGTTTCTCTCCCGGCATCTGGCCGAAGGATTCGACGTATTCGCCGAGGCCATCGCCGAGCCCGCCTTCAATCCCGAAGAGGTCCAGCGCGAGCGGACGCTGCAGATCGACGAGCTTCGCTCCCGCGAGGACAACCCGGCCGGGGTCGCGTTCCTGCTCTTCGCCGAGACGCTCTATCGCAAGCACCCGTACCGGTTCGACACCCTCGGCACCGAGGCGAGCGTCGCGCGGTTCGAGCCGGGCGTGCTCGCGCAGTACCGCGCGCAGAAGTTTCCGCCCAGCGCGGTCACGCTGGCGGTGGTCGGCGACGTCGAGGTTTCCGAGGTCCGACGGCTGGTGCGCGAGAAGCTCGGGCGCTCGGGCGCGCCGCCGCCGCAGCTCTCGCCGCCGCCGGAGGACCCGATCGACGCGCCGCGCGCCGCCGTCCGCAAGCTCGACAAGGCGCAGGCGCACCTGGTGCTCGGTTTTCCCGGCGTTCGCTTGTCCGACGACGAGCGCTGGCCGCTGGAAGTGCTCTCCGCGGTCCTCTCCGGCCAGGGCGGCCGGCTCTTCGTCGAGCTGCGCGACAAGAAGAGCCTCGCCTACAGCGTGACGAGCTTCTCGATGGAGGGGGTCGACCCCGGCTACTTCGCCGTCTACATCGGCTGCGGCCCGGCCAAGATTTCCGACGCGCTCGACGGAATTCGCGACGAATTACGCAGGGTTCGCGAGGACCCCGTGACCGCCGCCGAGCTCGATCGCGCGCGCACGCACCTGATCGGGACGCACGCGATCTCGCTGCAGCGCAACTCGGCGCGCGCGGCGGTCTTCGCGTTCGACGAATGCTACGGCCTCGGCGCCGATGCCTCGTCGAAGTACGCCGAGAGGATCGCGGCAGTGGCCGCGCAGGACCTGCTCGACGCGGCCCAGCGGATCCTGCAGCCGTCGCGCGAGGTGATCGCGCTGGTCGCGCCGGAAGGAGCGATTCCGAAGGAGCTCGTGAAGTGAGCTGGGCGCTGGTGCTGACCGCGCCGCCCGACCAGCTGGAAGTGATGGCGGCGGAGCTGTTCGATCTCGGCGCGCTCGGTGTCGAGCTGCAGGAGCCGGGGATGCCGCTGATGCCCGGGACCCCCGAGCTGCCGCCCGGGCGCGGCCGCGCGATCGCGCACTTCGCCTCGCGTCCGGACCCGCTGTTCGGGGGCGACGTGTTCGAGGTCGCCGACCAGGACTGGAGCACCGCGTGGCGCGCGCACCACGCGACGATGCGGGTCGGGCCGCGATCGTGGATCCATCCGCCGTGGGAAGTGGCGGTGACGATCGACCCCGGGATGGCGTTCGGGACCGGGAGTCATCCGACGACCTCGCTGTGTCTGGAAAGGTGTGACGAGCTGCTCTCCGAGCGCCCCGGCGCGCATGTCCTCGACATCGGCACTGGCAGCGGCGTCATCGCGCTGCTCGCGGTCAGGCTCGGGGCCGGGCGAGTGGTCGGGACCGAGAACGATCCGGTCGCGCTGCAGGCCGCTCGCGAAAACGCGGCGTTGAACGGCGTGTCGAGCGTCGACTGGATGCTCGCGGATCCAGCGGATGTTCCTGGTGAATTCGGGATGGTCATCGCCAACATCCTGCTCAACACGCTGGAAGAGCTCGCGCCGCAGATCGCGGACAAGGTCGCGCCGGGCGGCCGGCTGGTCCTGTCGGGCCTGCTCGCGGCGCAGGGCGACGCCGTCGAAACGGCCTACACGGCTCACGGCCTGCGGCCGGTCGGGCGCAAGGAGCGCGAGGGCTGGATCCGTGTCGAGCTGGAGCGGCCCTGAATGCACCGGCTCTTCATTCCCCCGCAGCAGCTCGCTTCGCCGCGCGTGAAATTGACGGCCGAGCAGGCGCGCTATCTCGGCACCGTCCTGCGGCTGCGGCCGGGCGAGGAGATCGAGGTCTTCGACGGAGAGGGGGCGCGCTTTCGCGCGTGGCTCGAGGATTCGCCGGAGCTCGACGCGGCGGTGCTGCGGCTCGACGAGCCGCTGTCGGAGGGGCCGGCGCGCGCGGTCGACGTGACGCTCGTCCAGGCCCTCGCCAAGGGCGAGAAGATGGACCTCGTGGTCCAGAAGGCGACCGAGCTGGGCGCGATGCGGATCGTGCCGCTCGCGTCCGAGCGCGCGGTGGTCAAGGTCGACAGCGAGCGCGGTTCGGCGAAAGCCGAGCGCTGGCGCAAGGTCGCGCAGGAGGCCGCGCGGCAGTCCGGCCGCGCCGACGTGCCGAAGATCGACGAGCCGGCTTCGTGGGACGCGGTGCTCGCGCTGCTGGCGGGCGAACCCTCGCGGCGCGGTCTGCTGCTCGATCCCGGGCAGACCGGGCTGCGGCTCGGCCAGGCAGCGCGAGGCGCGAGGCGGGTGCTGATCGCCGTCGGCCCGGAGGGCGGTTTTTCACCGGAAGAACGCGAGCGGGCCGTGCGGGGCGGGATGTTGCCGGTGGCGCTCGGGCCGCTCGTCCTGCGGACGGAAACCGCCGGCCTCGCCGCGCTTGCAGTGGTCTTGCATGTCCATGGCGAGCTCGGCTGAGGCCTGAAGGCTGAGGCCCGAGGCCTCTTTTCAGTGCGGCGTCTTCGCGTGCTCCAGGCAGTACTCGGTCAGCTTTCCGCGGCAGACTTCCTGGCAATCGCAGACGCGGAATTCGAGCGAGGGGTCGTCCTTGTCGCTGCGGCCGCATTTGGCGCAGACTCGCGTCCGCCGCTCCGCCGGTCCGAATCCGTCGGGGATCTTTCGGCGTCCGTCGCCCGCCGCGCGCCTTCCCCATGAGAGCAGATCGGCGCCGCAGAAGAGCAGGAACACGCCGAGCGAGACCCCGATCGCGGCGCGGGTCTGCAAGCCGCCGCCGACGAGCTGCCAGATCATGTACCCGCCGCTCAAGAGGCCGAGCCACTTGACCTTGACCGGCAGGATGATCAGCAGCACTTCGTACTCGGGAAATTCGACCGCGAACGCGAGCAGGAGCGAGGTCGCGACCCACCGGCCGCTCACCGGACCGACGACGAACGCGATCGCCAGCGTCCCGATCGCGGCGAGGAAGAAATAGAGATCGAACCGGAACGAACCCCACTGCGCCTCGAGCGCGGTGCCCATCGTGTGCAGGAACCAGAGGCCGAGCGCGGTCCAGAAGAGCCCCGTGGTCGTCACCGGCCCGAGCGGCGCGAAGAGGAAGGTGAAGGCGCGCCAGATCTCGCCGCGCAGGACCGCGTTCGGATCGAGCCAGAGAAAGGCGGCCGCTTCCGGCTTGGCGAAGACGAGCAGGTGCAGGACGCCCGAGATCGCGACGATCCAGAGGATGATCCCCTCCGGCGCGTAGCGGGCGAATCTGCGCTCGAGGCGGGCCAGCAGCTTTTCCACGGGCGCCTTGTTAACATCGCCGCGCGATGGATCCCATTGCGAAGTTCATCGAGCTGCTCGATCGGGCGCGGAAGACGCCCGGCATCCACGACGCGACGGGGATGACGCTCGCGACCGCCGACGCGCAGGGGCGGCCGTCGGCGCGGGTCGTGCTGCTGAAAGGCGTCGACGCGAACGGGCTCGTCTTCTACACGAATACAAAATCGCGAAAGGGCCGCGAGATCGCGGCGCAGCCGCAGGTGTCTTTGAGCTTCTGGTGGCCGCAGCTCGAGTCGCAGGTCCGGTTCGAGGGGCGCGCGGTGCGCGTGAGCGACGGGGAGGCCGACGCCTACTTCGCGACCCGTCCGCGCGACAGCCAGATCGGGGCCTGGGCGTCGGCGCAGAGCGAGCCGCTCGGCTCGCGCGAGGAGCTCGAGCAGCGATTCGCGGAACTTTCGCGCAAGTATCCGGCGAAAGCGCCGAGGCCGCCGCACTGGACCGGCTATCGCGTGGCGCCGCTCGCGATCGAATTCTGGTGGAACCGCCCCGGCCGCCTGCACCTGCGCGAGCTCTACACGCGCAACGAGCCCGGCGGTCCCTGGTCGATGACGCTGCTCAACCCGTGAGGTCTATTTCTTCGGGCCGACCATGTCTTCGGGCCTGACCCACTGATCGAACTGCTCGGAGGTGAGGAAGCCGAGCTTGAGGGCGGCTTCCTTCAGCGTCGTTCCTTCCTTGTGCGCGGTCTTCGCGATCTTCGCCGCCTTGTCGTAGCCGATGTGCGGGTTCAACGCGGTCACCAGCATCAGCGACTCGCGCAAGAGCTTGTCGATGCGCGCTCGATCCGGCTCGATTCCCACCGCGCAGTTGTGGTTGAAGCTGCGGCAGCCGTCGGCGAGCAGCCGCGTCGACTGCAAAAAGTTGTGGATGATCAACGGCTTGAAGACGTTGAGCTCGAAGTTGCCCGAAGCGCCGCCGAGATTGATCGCGACGTCGTTTCCGAAGACCTGCGCGCAGAGCATCGTCATCGCCTCGCTCTGGGTCGGATTGATCTTGCCGGGCATGATCGACGAGCCGGGCTCGTTCTCCGGAATCCGCAGCTCGCCGATGCCGCAGCGGGGGCCGGAAGCGAGCCAACGCACGTCGTTGGCGATCTTCATCAGCGAGGCAGCGAGCGTCTTCAACGCGCCGTGAGCGAAGACCAGCGCGTCGTGCGAAGCGAGCGCCTCGAACTTGTTCGGCGCCGAAGTGAACGGATGACCGGTCAGCCGCGAGATCTCGTGCGCGACGCGGTCGGCGAACTCGGGATGCGCGTTCAGCCCCGTCCCCACCGCCGTCCCGCCCAGCGCCAGCTCGCGCAGATGGTGCAGCGCGCTCTCGACGTGCCGGATGCCGTGATCGAGCTGCGCCACCCACCCGCTGATCTCCTGCCCGAGCGTCAACGGAGTCGCGTCCTGCAGATGGGTGCGCCCGATCTTGACGACGCCGCGGAACTCCTCGCTCTTGTGCGCGAGCGTGTCTCGCAGCTGGCGCACCGCCGGGATCAGCTCGTCGACGACCGCCGGCAGCGCCGCGACGTGCATCGCCGTCGGGTAGACGTCGTTCGACGACTGGCCCTTGTTCACGTCGTCGTTGGGATGCACCAGCCGCTCCTCGCCGCGCTTGCCGCCGAGCAGCTCCGAGGCGCGATTCGCCAGCACCTCGTTCATGTTCATGTTGGTCTGCGTCCCGGAGCCGGTCTGCCAGACCGCGAGCGGAAACTGGCCGTCGTGCGAGCCTTTGATGACCTCGTCGGCCGCGTCGATGATCGCCTTGCCCTTGCGCGGGTCGAGCACTTTCAGATCGAGGTTGACCTGCGCCGCCGCGCGCTTCACCTGCGCGAGCGCCTTGATCAAGGCGGGCGGCATCTTCTCGGTCGAGATCCTGAAGTTCTGCAGCGAGCGCTGCGTCTGCGCGCCCCACATCGCCTCTGCAGGCACTTCGATCGAGCCGAACGTGTCCTTTTCCGTGCGCGTCGCCATGGGCGCGGAATAACACTTTCCTTGACCGGATGCAGTTCGGCCTTACCGTGGCGTTCGATGCCGTTTGACGAAGAACCGGTTCAGGCCACCGGCTACCGGCCACCGGCCACCGGCCGAGAGCGAAGGGTCGTCGCGTGGTGCATCGACCTCGCGCTCGTGACAGCGTTTTTTGCCGCGCAGGTCTACGTCGGCGGACGCGCGTGCCAAGTCGTCTATTGGCTCGATTTCGTGCGCGATCTTTCGCCGCTGCTCGGCGCCGCGGCGGCCTTGAGCGCCGTCTCGTATTCGTTCGTCTTCGTCGCGCTCGGCGGGCGGACGCCCGGCATGGCGCTGGCCGGACTGCGGGTGCGAACTCTCTACGGCGACCCGCCGACGCCGGCGGAATCGCTGGTCCGCGCGCTGCTTTCGGTGCCCTCCGCCGCCCTCGGGGTGTTCGGTTTCACGCTCGCGCTGTTCGACGCCCGCGGCCAGACGCTGCACGACAAGCTCTGCCGCTGCGTGGTCCGGATTGACTGAACTCGGAGGCGCGTCTAGAACGCTGCCGTGCCGGAAGCGAAGCAGTACGTCCTCCCAATCCCGCAACGCCGCGGCGTCATCTTCTTCCTGCTCGCGAACGCGTTCGCGTTCGCGCTCTGCGCGTCGATCTGGGCCCTCTTCTGGTACGGCGATTTCTTCACCGGCGCGGCGCGCGCGGTCTGGTCTTTCCTCGCCACCCACTCGGGCTGGACGGTCGGCGCGGCCCTCTCGCCGCTCT
Source organism: Myxococcales bacterium (assembly GCA_020201435.1). Lineage (GTDB taxonomy): Bacteria > Myxococcota > Myxococcia > Myxococcales > 40CM-4-68-19 > 40CM-4-68-19. Next base: position 7,764 of record JAIVGS010000029.1, on the reverse strand, counting down.
TCGCCGCGCTCGTCCTCGGCTACGGCTACGCCCGCCGCGCGATGGCGCGAAGGGCGCGCGAGAAGGCCGAGGCCCTCGCGACGGCCGCGGCGCGCATCGGGACCCGGCTTCCGCAGGCTTAGGTTTGCTCCTCGCCCTGATCCTCGCCGCGCAGCTCGACGGCGCGCTCGTCCTCGACGGGCGATCGGGCGCCGGCGGCCTCGGGGCCTTCCTGACCACCGCTGGAACGCACGCGCGATCGTTCTCGCCCGGCGCGGTCGGCGGCATGCTGCGCGAGATGGTCGGCGTCGATCTGCTCGACGAGCAGCCGCAGTGGTCGCTGGCGAAACACGGCGCACGCACCCTGGTGATTTCGCGCAAGAGCGTGGGCCTGTCGGCGCCGGTGACGAACGCCGCCAGGGCCCGAGCCGCTCTCAAAGCCTGGCTGAGGGCCGCGCCGAACGATCGGGCCGGCCGCGTGTCGGGGAAAACGTTGTTCACCTCCTCCGGCAGGGAGGCCGCCGCGCTGCTCAAGACCGTCGCGCGTCTGAAACCATTCCGCGCAAGCGGTCCCGCGTGGCTCTGGGTCAAGGGACGGCCGCCGCTGAAAGACGCCACCTTCAAGCTCGACGCGTCCTCGTCCGGCCTGGTCGCGCGCGGCCTGGTGACCCCGCTGCGCGACGCAATCCTCGCCGGAAATGCGCCGTCCGGCTGCGAGGGCGCGCCTCCCGGGTGTCTTCGCGCGAATCTCGGGCCCAGCGGCCGCGAGCTGCTCGTGCTCGCCTTCGCGCACATTGGACTACAACCGCCGCCCGAAGGTCCGTCGCTGATCGCGCGCCTGCTCGGCATCGACGTCCAGGAGCTGTCCGACGCCCGATCGCTGCCGCGCGCGCTGCGGGTGACCGCGACCGCCGAGCCGCCCGGTCCGCCGGGGCCCGCGGTCGTCGGCCAATTCGACCTGGCGGACGTCGATCGGGAGCTCGCCAGGCTCTCGCCGATCGACGCGATGCGCGGGTCGTTCGTCGCCAGCGTCTACGCCGCGCACTTGATATACAGCCCACTGCTTCGCAATGCCGGTCCGCTGGCGTTGACCGGTACGCCGGCGAAAAACGCCGCCGAGATCGAGATCCGCCTCCCGATCCGTTAGCGCCCGCTGTAGACGCCCACCGCGCCGCGGCGGAACGCGACGATCACCTTGCGCGGAGTGCCCGGCGCGATCTGGAGGTCCCACACCGCGCTGCCCGCGTTGGGGCCGAGCGCGCCGCCGCCGTACTGGAGCATCGAGCCGTCCGGCATCAGCCGGGTCACGCCGTGACCGTCGCGATACGCGATCCAGACGCTGTCGTCGGTCGGATCGCGCGCGATCGCCCCCAGCTGCCGGCTCGGCAGGTACTGCGTCAGGTCGTCCGCGTAGCGGCCGTCGTGGTCGAGCAGCCGCAAGCCGTTGGTGAACGAGGCGATGAACGCGTACCCCGAGGGCATCGCCGCGATCCCGCTGACGTTGTCGTAGTTCCAGTCGGCCGGGTTCTTCGCGTCCGGCTCACGCGAACGCCAGTCGAGCGGCGGGTTCCACCGCTCGCCGATCGGGTCGGGCCAGACGTCGATCCGGTTCCAGTACGCGGCCTGCGCCGGGAGGTCGGTCGCGATGTTGCCCGCCGTGGCGCTGCTCGACGCATACATCTCGGTCCGCGGCTGCGCCTTCCAGAAGTCGCCGCTCTCCTCGCCGAAGCGGAAGCGAGTAGTCCGGATCATGCCGCCGAACCAGACGTCGAAGAAGGACGCGCCGGTCTTGTCCTGGTGCGGGACGAGATCGAGCGCGATGCCGTAGTACGCGTCGGTCATCATCCAGCCGTGGACGTCGTTGATGCCCGGGTGGACGTGCTCCCAGGCCTGGCCGTTGTCGGAAAAGCCGAGTGCGAATCCATGGTTGGCGCCGATCCAGACGCGGTTCGATCCGTGCTCGAAGAGGATGCGGCGGACGCTGCAGAGCTTCTCGCGGCCGAGCGTCTCGTTCGAGACGACGCCCGGTCCCGAGTAGATGTCGTAGTGCCAGACGCTGATGCCGCCGCCGGCGAGCGAGACGCGGTCGGCGTCGCCGCTCTTGTAGATGGCGGGATTGGCTTTTTCGTGATCGGCGAGCGTCTCGCCGTAGCGGTCCCACTCGTCCTCGCAGCCGTCGCGGCCCTGGTAGCCGACGAATGCCGTGCCGGCCGGTCCGCCGGAGATGCTGATCACGGGCGTCGCGTCGAGCGACGGGCTGCGATCGGCGGGCGACCCGTCGGGAACGCCGTAGTCGGCGGCGATCTTGTCGCGCAAGTAACCGTAGGGGTGCAAGCCGTCGCCGAGGCCGTACCCGCGGAACGAGCCGCTGCCGGCCGTCTGCACGTAGACGCCCGCGTTGCCGCCCGCGACCCAGAGGTTGCCGCCCTCGTCCATCGAGGCGCCCATCACCGTGCCGGAGGGCAAGCCGGCGCTCGGGAACGTCCAGCCGTCGGACGTCGAGATCGTCTCGACCTGGCCGAGCTTGGTCATGCCGGCGTCGGCTGGACCCGCATCGGGCGAACCGGCGTCGGGACCCGCGTCGGGACCCGCGTCCGGCCCTGCGTCGGGTCCGGCGTCCGGCCCGGCGTCCGGCCCGGCGTCCGGCCCGGCGTCCGGCCCGGCGTCCGCGGGAACGCTCGCGTCGACCGGTCCGCCGTCCGGACCCGGCGGGACGATCTCCAGCGAGCGTGGTGCAGAGTGGTTGCAGGCTGCGGCAGCGAGCAGCACGAAGAGCACGCGCCGCATTTACGGGCCCCGGTAGATGCCGATTGCGCCGGCGTACCAGACGTTCTGCCCGGTCGTCTTGTCCTTGAGCGGGAACTTGTGGAACGCGACCGCCATCTTCGAGGGCGACCCCTGGATGTTCGCGACCGGCGCGTTCGACAGCTTGTCCCCGAGCGTGGCGGCCGTGTCGTACGGCAGACCCCACGAGTAGTTGGTCACCGCGCCGCCGGACGACATCCGCGAGATGCCGCCTCCCCACTGCATGCCGGCCCAGACGCTGCCGTCTTTCGGATCGAGCGCGAGCGCGGAGACGTACGGCGTCATGATCCTGGTGGTGGCATCGTCGACGCGGCCGCCGCTGGAGTTGATTCGGATGAGCCCGTGGGCGAACGACCCGACCCACGCCGTGCCGTCGGCGAGACCGACCATTCCGGAGATGTTGTCGTCGAGATCGTATGGCTTCGTCCTGGTCCGCATCGCCGGCGAGACGTAGATCACGCCGCGCTGCGTGTCGTACTCGGGCTGGTTGTCCGGCCAGAGATCCCACCGGTCGCAGTTGGGCCAGCAACTCGCGGCGCCGGCCTCGACCTCATCCGCTGCCGTCGAGTAGTCCCTGCTTCCGCTGTGGAACTTGGTGCTGCGGTTGGTGCCGCCCAGCCACATGTCGTGATTCACGGGATCGATGGCGACGCCGAAGTAGCCGTCGGTCAGCCACACGCCGGCCTTGTCCGGCGGGCACCAGCCCCCGCCGGCGAAGTCGTAGTCGACGCTGCAGCCCTGGAACGCCGGGTGCGAGTGCTCCCAGACCGGCGAGCAGCTCAGCTCTCCGTCGCAGGTCGGCGTGTTGGGCGCGTCGGCCTTGGCAGCCGCGAAGCCGTGATTGCCGCCGAACCAGACCGCGTTCCTGGCCTTGTCCCAGGCGATCCGGTAGATGGTGCACAGCTTCTCGCGGCCCGGCATCTCGTTCCGGACGATGTTCGGCCCGCTGAAGATGTCGTAGTGGACGACGCTGATCCCGCTGCCGGTCAGCGTGACGCGGTCGGCGTCCCCGCTCTTGTAGATCGCGGGATCGTTCTTGGCGTGCTCGGCGGTGCTGGTCGCGCCGTGCGCATCCCACTCGTTCTCGCAGCCGGGCTTGCCCTGGTAGCCGACGAAGACCGTTCCAGCCGGACCTCCCGCGACCGAGATCACTGGCGTCGCGTCGAGGGTCGGGTTCGGATCGGCGGGCGTGCCGCTTGGAACGCCGCGGTCCTGCGCGACCTCGCCGGCGATCCACCCGTAGGGATGGAGGCCGTCGGCGATGCCGAACTTATCGAATTTACCGGACAAATTGCCGCTCGCGTCGGCGCGCATCAGGAACAGGCCCTGGGTGCCGCCGGCGACCCAGAGGTTGCCGCCCTCGTCGAACGCGACGTCGTAGACGTCCTGCGGGGCGCCCTGGTTCGGGCCGTAGAAGTCCCAGTTCGTGCTGTTGGGGAAGGCGAACGTCTGGAGCGCGGTGGTGCCACCTGTGCCACCGTCTTGCCCACCCGTTCCGCCGTCGGTGCCACCACCGTTGCCGCCGCCGGTTCCGCCGTCCGTCGGACCACCGCCGGTGCCGCCGCCGCCCGACCCGCCGCCAGAGCCGCCACCGCCGCCCCCGCCGCTGCCGCCGTCGGCGCCTCCGCCAGTCGGCTGCACCTCGCCGTGCCCGCAAGCACCCGCGATTGCCAACCCCGCCACGATGACCGCCGCCCCCACCAACCGACCGATCGAGCGCATGGAGACCCCCCGCCCCGGTGAGAGCAGGCGGCATGCCAGAAAGGGGAATGGGCAAAGGAACGGAACGGAACGGAACGTTCAGGGTGGACGGTCAGGGAGAGGGAACGGAAAGGGAAAGGGGCGGGTCGAGGGCCATGGCCAGGGATCGACGCCGCAAACCGTTTTTTCCGGGCACCCTGTCCCTCGCCCTCAACGTTCCCTTTCCCTTTCCCTTTCCCTTTCCGTTCCGGAATCCCTGAACGTTCCGTCCGTTCCCTTGCGCTTGCCGATCGAAAATCGAGGTCCGTCCGCAGCCAGCGCGTGTCGGCCCCCCGTGTTACGACAGCACGCCATGGACGCCGACGCCTGCTACCGGGCCATCGAAACCCGCGACGCCCGATTCGCCGGCCGATTCTTCCTCGGCGTCAAGACGACGCGCATCTATTGCCGTCCTGGCTGCCCGGCGCGGCTGCCCCGCCGCGAGAACGTCGAGTTCTTCGCCTCGGCCGCCGCAGCCGAAACCGCCGGTTTTCGCGCCTGCCTGCGCTGCCGCCCCGACGCCGCGCCAGGTTCTCCCGCGCAGGCCGGAACTGCCGCGACGCTATCGCGCGCGCTGCGGCTCCTCGAGGAATCCGGCGAGACCACCGGCCTCGCCGATCGCCTCGGCGTCACCGATCGCCACCTGCGCCGTCTCTTCGCCCGCCATCTCGGAGCGACGCCGGCGGCCGTCCTGCGCACGCGCCGGCTGCACCTCGCGCGGCAGCTGCTGGAAAGCTCCGTGCTGCCGATGATCGACGTCGCGCAAGCCGCCGGCTTCCGCAGCCTGCGCCGCTTCAACGAGGCGATGAAGCACGGCTTCGGCAAGACGCCCTCGGCGCTGCGCAAGCAGGCCGGTCCTCGCGCCGCGCTGACGCTGCGCGTCGCCTTCCACGCCCCGCTCGATTTCGAGAAGCTCCTGGATTTCTTCGAGAAAAGGGCCCTCCCCGGGATCGAGGAAGTCCGCGACGGCTCCTGGCGCCGCACGCTGCGCGAGGGCGTCCTCGAAGTCCGCCGCGGTGGCCCCGATCATCTCCGCCTCGAGATGCCCGCCGCGCTCGCGCCGCACGCTCTGCAGATCGTCGCGCGCGTCCAGCGCGTCTTCGACCTGCGCGCCGATCCGCACGCGATCCACACCCATCTGTCGCGCGACGCCGGCCTCAAGCCGTTCGTCAAAGCCGGCGTGCGCGTGCCGGGAGCGTGGGACCCGTTCGAGATGGCCGTCCGCGCGATCCTCGGCCAGCAGATCTCCGTGCAACGCGCGCGCGCCCTCGCCGACGAGCTGGTCGAAGCGTACGGCGAGACCCTCCCGCACGGTCGCCTCTTCCCGGAGCCGGCGGCGCTGGCGCAGGCCGATCTGCGCGGCATGCCGGGCGTCCGCGCGCGCGCGATTCCGGAGCTGGCGAAAGCGGCGCTCGACGGCCGCGTCCGGCTCGACGGCTCGCAGCCGCTCGAAGACGCGGTCGCCGCGCTTCGCGAGGTGCCCGGCGTCGGCGACTGGACCGCGCAGCTGATCGCCCTGCGCGCGCTCGGCGAGCCCGACGCCTTTCCCGCTGCCGACCTCGGCCTCTGCCACGCGCTGCAGCTCTCGCCGCGCGAGATCGCGCAGCGGGCCGAATCCTGGCGTCCCTGGCGGGCCTACGCGGCCGCCGCCATCTGGCTCTCGTGAAACCGGAGTCCCTCATGCTGCTGATCGACGAAATCGAGTCCCCGATCGGAACCGTCCACCTCGCGGTCCGCGGGAACGCGCTGCGCGAGCTCGCGTTCGAAAGGCCGCTCGAAGGCACGCGCAGGAAGACTCCGGTCTCCGACGCCGTCCGCGCCTACTTCTCCGGGGACCTGCACGCGCTCGAGCGGATCGAAGTCGACCCCGAAGGCACGCCCTTCCAGAAAAACGTTTGGTCGCTGCTCCGCGAAATTCCCGTTGGAGAAACGCGGACTTACGGCCAACTGGCGAAACGGCTCGGATCGTCGGCGCGGGCCGTCGGGTCAGCCAATCGCACCAACCCGATCGCGCTCGTCATCCCCTGCCACCGGGTGATCGCCGCCGACGGCACGCTGTGCGGCTACGCCTCCGGCCTTCACCGCAAGCGCTGGCTGCTGCAGCACGAGCTCACTTCTGTGGCTTCGATTGCGCAGGCGGAGCTTGCACTTTCGCGGTAGCCGGCGGCCGCGAATTCGCCACGACTTGCAGGGCCACCGGCTCGCCGGTGCCATCGTCGAGCCTGTACGCCGCGCGAACCAGGTCGCCTTCGCGGATGTCCGCGCCGCTCGCCGGCTGATCGTCGAGCGTCACCTTGGTCGACTCTGCGAGCACCAGCGGAATCTGGTTCGGCCCGCCGGAGTCGAGCATCACCGCCCCACCCTCGCGTTTGGTCACCAGGCCGCTGATCACGCTGGTCCGGTTGTCGCGGGGCGCCCGGACCTGTTCCACCGTCAGCGGCTCGGCGCGCGGCGCGGTCGGCTCCGGAGACTGCACACAGGCGGCGGCGAGGACGATCAGCAGTAGAGGACGCATGTCGCAAAGGTTGGCGCGTCCGCCCCGTCCGGAAAGACCCGTCCGGCCGCCGTTCAGGCGAGCCCCCGTTCGTTGCTCCACAGGGGCCCAGGCCCAAAGTTGGCAGTGCCGGTGTCAGGGGAGGTCGTGTATGCGGGCGACGGGGTGGGCAGGCGTCGTGGTTGCGCTGGCTGTCGGGTGCGGCAAGACGACGGGCAGCCAAACACCAGCCGACGGCGGCACCGGCTCTTCAGGCGCCAGCCAGCACACGCTGCACATGCGGGTGACGGGCAACGGGCAGGTGACGTCGACGAGCCCGAGCTTCTCCTGCCGCGGCGACTGCCAGCAGAGCGTCGACGCGACCGCGACGGTCCATCTTTCGGCCGTTGCCGATTCCGGCTGGAAGTTCGACGGCTGGCAGGGCGCGTGCAGCGGCGCCGGCAATTGCGACGTGGCGATGAACGCCGACCGCGACGTCACCGCCTCCTTCTCCACCGTGGCCCCTCCGCCGGCAGGGAGCGTGCGGGTGACGGTCACCTTCGTCGGCAACGGCTCCGGCCGCGCGATGTCGTCGCCGGCCGCGATCGACTGCCCGGGCGTGTGCAGCGCGGCGGTCACGAAGGGCACGCTGCTCTCGTTCAGCGCGCAGCCGGACGCCAACTCGAGCTTCACCGGCTGGGGAGGCGACTGCCACGGCAACGGCAGCTGCGGCATCACCGCCAACTCCGACGTCGCGATCTTCGTCA
>JAIVGS010000313.1 GCA_020201435.1 Myxococcales bacterium | reverse complement strand
AGCTCGGGCGGACCAGGCGAGATCCGCCTGAGCAAGTCGGCCTTCCGCGAGCTGTCGACCGAAAAGCGGCTGAGCTGCAAGGGGACCGAGCCGGTGCTGCTCAAGGGCATCGCCGAGGCACAGGAATTGATGGTGCTGGAGTGGCGCGATCGCTCGATCTATCCCTCTCGCGCGAGGGTCCTCGAGACCGGCGAGGAGATCGCGCTGCCCGCGCAGGACACGATCACCTTCGGCCGGCTGAAGGAGCGCAACGGCATCGTCGCCAACGACGTGGTGCTGATGCTGCCCGACCTCGAGAAGTCGAAATCCATCAGCCGCTGGCACTTCGAGCTGCGCCGCGGCGGCAGCGGATTTACCTTGCGCTCGGTGACCGATCAGACGACCGAAGTCGACGGCGTGGCGCTGCCGAAGTCGGGCGAGGCGCCGATCAAGCCGGGCACCAAAGTGCGCCTGGCGAAAGTCCTGACGCTCGAGTTTCTCGGCGACACGACGCGGCCTCCCGAGACGGCCGAGAGCACGAAGTACACGCCGTGAGAAGGCTCGTCCTCCTGATGCTGCTCGCGGCCTCCTGCCGCAAGCACGAGAGCGGCTTCACCCTGCACGGGCCGGTGCCGGCATTTTCGGCCGCGCTCGAGCAGACGACCGGCGTCGCGCTGCAGCCGGGACACCGGCTGCAGCTGCTCGACAACGGCGCGGTGTTCGACGCGCTGGCCGCCGACGTCGGCAAGGCGCAAAGGAGCATCAACGCGGAGACGTTCATCTGGACCAACGGGACGGCGTCCGACCGCGTGCTCGATGCGATCAAGCAGCGGACCGAGAAGGGCGTCATCTGCCGCGTGCTGCTCGATGCCGTCGGAAGCGCGCCGCTGAGAGACGAGCTGATCGGGAAGTTCGCCGCCGCGCGTTGCCAAGTGCGCGTATTCAGGCCGATTCCTGGACCGGACAACGCGGCTCGCAATCACCGCAAGGTGTTCGTCATCGACGGGCGCGTGGGCTTCACCGGCGGTTTCGGCGTCGACGACAAGTGGCTCGGCGACGGCCTCTCAAAGAAGAATTGGCGCGACACCAACGTGCGCGTCGAGGGCCCCGCGGTCGCGCAGATGCAGCAATCGTTCGCCGAGAACTGGCAGGAGCCGGCCGGCGACTTCCTGCCGGCGTCCGATTTCCCGCGGCTCGAAGAGGTCGGTCCGGCGAAAGCCGCGTTCGTGCGCAGCGACGCGGCGCCGGTCGTGACACGGGCCGAGCGGTTGACGCAGCTCGCCATCGCTGCCGCGCGAAAGCGGCTCTGGATCGAAAACGCGTACTTCGCGCCCTCGCACGCCATCCTCGACCTGCTCGGCCGCCAGGCCGCCGCCGGCGTTGACGTCAGGATGGTCGTCGCCGGGCGCAAGAGCGACTCGAAGCTCGAGTTCCTCTGGGCGCAGACCGACTACGGCGAGCTGCAGAAGCGCGGCGTGCGGATCTGGGAGTACCAGGCGTCGATGATCCACTCGAAGACGATGCTGATCGACGATTCGCTGCTGGTGATCGGTTCGGTGAATCTCGAGCCTTTCTCGCTCAACAAACTGGAGGAAGGGGCGATCGTGGCCGAGGACGAGGGGGCGGCGAGAAAGCTGGCCACGGACTTCGAGGAAGACTGCGCGCGCAGCAAGGAGCAGAAGTGAAGTCGGCGACGTTGAAACGCCTGTTGCTGCTGGCTCGCCCCGAATGGCGGCTCCTCGGGCTGGGGCTGGTCTTTCTCGCGCTAGGCAGCGCGATGAGCCTGCTCTATCCACAGGGGATCCGGCTGATCATCGACGGCGTCCTCGGCTCGGGCCGGCGCGAGATGGTCGACAAGGCCGCGCTCTTCATGGTCGCTGTCGCGTTCGTCCAGGGGCTCGCGATTTCTTTACGCTTTTCGCTGATTTCCGTCGCCGGCGAGCGGGCGGTGACGCGGATTCGCGAGCAGCTCTTTTCGCGCATCCTCGATCAGGAGATCGGGTTCTTCGACGAGCGGCGCACCGGCGAGCTGACCAACCGCCTGTCGTCGGACACCTCGGTGCTGCAGAGCGCGGTGAGCGCGAACATCTCGATCGGCCTGCGAAGTTTGGCCCAGGTCGTCGGCGCGCTCGGTTTTCTCGTCTGGACCTCGCCGGTGCTGACATTGCTGATGCTGGCGGTGGTGCCGCCGGTGGCGATCGGCGCGATGATCTACGGGCGGCGTGTGCGCAAGCTTTCCCGCGACGTGCAGGACGCGCTCGCATCGGCGTCCGAGGTCGCGGAAGAGGCGATCTCCGGCATCCGCACCGTCCGCTCCTTCACCGCCGAGCAGGCCGAGGGTGTGCGCTACGCGGGAAAGGTGCGACACGCGTACGAGCTGGCGAAGAAGCGTGTCTACGCCGGCGCCTCGTTCATCGCGGCGGCGTCGTTTGCCGCCTACGCCGCCGCCGCGTTCGTCTTCTGGTACGGCGGCCGCCTCGTCGTCCGCGGCCAGATGACGGTGGGCGGCCTGACCAGCTTTCTCGTCTACACGCTGATCGTCGCGTTCTCGCTCGGCGCGCTCGCCGACCTGTGGGCCGATTTCATGCGTGCGCTGGGCGCCGCCGAGCGCGTCTTCGAGCTGCTCGATCGCAAGCCGTCGATCGCGCCGGCCGGCGGCGCGCAGCTGCCGAAAGTCTCCGGCGCGGTCGAGCTCGCCCAGGTCCGCTTCGCGTACCCGACGCGGAAGGACGTCGTCGTCATCGACGACGTCTCGCTCAAGCTCGACCCCGGCGAGATCGTCGCGGTCGTCGGTCCGTCGGGCGCGGGGAAGTCGACGCTCGCCTCGCTGATCGCGCGGCTCTACGACCCCGACGCGGGCCGCATCGCCCTTGACGGGCGGGACATCCGCGAGCTCGACGTCACGTTCCTGCGCCACCAGATCGGCGCCGTCGCGCAGGAGCCGATCCTCTTTTCGACTTCGATCGCCGAAAATATCCGCTACGGCCGGCCGGGCGCCTCGCTGGACGAGGTGATCTCCGCCGCTCGGACCGCGAACGCTCATGAATTCATTCAGAAATTCCCGCAGGGCTACGAGACGCTGGTGGGCGAGCGCGGCGTCCAGCTTTCGGGCGGGCAAAAGCAGCGGGTGGCGATCGCCCGGGCGGTGCTGAAAGACCCGCGTATCCTCGTCCTCGACGAAGCGACCAGCGCGCTCGACGCGGAGAGCGAGCACCTGGTCAAGGAGGCGCTCGAGCGGTTGATGAAGGGCCGCACCACGCTGATCATCGCGCACCGGCTGTCGACGGTGAAAGACGCAGGCCGGGTGGTGGTGCTCGACGGCGGCCGGATCGTCCAGAGCGGCCCGCACGCGGCGCTCCTGCGCGAGGACGGCCTCTACCGGAAGCTGGTCGAGCGGCAGTTCGTCGCCGCGTAGTTACTCGACGACCGCGATCTCGTTGGCGAACGGGAGCGAGACGTAGAGCCGCGCTCCGTCGGGCGAGGAGACGACGTCGATCGGCTGGCTCGGCAGATCGACGTGCGGCCCGTTGTGCTGCACCAGGTGTCCTTGCGAGATCTGCAGGACCAGCGTGTCGAGGCCCCAGATGTTCGCGATGCTCGACTCTCCGATCAGCATCGAGCCGTCCGCGGAGATGGCCGTGGGCGTCGTCGTCGAGGTCGGCACGTCGCCCGTGGCGGCCAGGCCGTTCGCGGGCGACCAGAACGTCACCGGAGTGCCGGGATGATTGCCGGTGTTGGCGGGCGCCGCGGTCGCCATCCAGAGCGAGCCGGAGCGCACCCACTGCAGGAGATCGGCGGCGCGGTCGAGCGGAGACGAACCGACCTCGGTCAGCGTCCCCGCGGCGTACGTGGAAAAACCGCCGAGCGTGAGCGCGCTCGGAGTCAGGCCGGTCGGATGCGTCGCGGTCAGGCGGTTGTCGTGGTACGCGATGCGGGTCGGCCCCTCCACCGGGAACTTGACCTGTTTCGCCGCGAGACCGCCGGCGCCGTCGCTGCGCGGGGTGAGATCGAGATACCGGTTGTCGGTGCTCGCGACCCAGTTTCCGTCATTGCTCAGCACGGCCACGTTCGGAACGTTCGCCACGCGCGCCACCTTGACGAACGAACCGGGCCCGTCGCAACCCGCGGCAGGCTTCCAGGCGTAGACGTCGGGTCCGTCGAGCCCCGCGACGCCGCCCTCACCGCCGCTGACGACGTCGAAGTGAGCAGGGCCGCCGACCAGACCGATCGAGAACGTTCCGGCGGCGATGCGCAGCGGCCCGAACGCGGTGGCCGCGAGGACGTCGCCGCAGACCGGATCGACGGCGATCGAGCTGATCCCGGCGTCCACGGTGTCCTTGCGCAGCAGGCGGCCGTCGGAGAACAGGACCGCCACGCCCTCGCCGGTCGCCGCCAGCGTGAAGCCGTCCTCGGTGCCCTCGGTCACCGACGCGATCGACTGGACCCCCGGCAGCGACTGCGCGCCGAGGAGGATGCCGAAGAGGGTGTCGGAGACGGCGACGATTCCGCGCGACTTGTCGCCGATCAGGATCTTCGTGCCGTCGCTGCTGAACGCGAAGGTGTCGGGAGAGATGTGCGGCGGAATCCGCGTCGTCGGCAGCGTCGGCGCGCCCGAGTCGGGCCAGTTCAGGATCCGCACCGAATCGAAGCCGACGTAGGCGAACTGGTGGCTCACCGGGTCGATGGCGGTGGGCGTCGCGAACATCGCGCCCTCGTCGGCATCGAAGGCGGGGGATGTCGAGACGACCGGCGAGCCGCCCGCGAGATCGATCCGGAACGCCTCGTTCATGGTCACGCCGATCAGCGTGTCGTCGCCGGCGAATCGCACCGCCTCCACGTCGGCGGTCGCTCCGGTCACCGGCACGTCGGTGACGGTGCCGGACGGCAGCGCGACCAGCGTGACTGCCTTTCCGTGGTGGGTAGCGAAGCGGGTCCCGGAAGGGGATCCGTCGGCGCCGGAGTCGCTCCCCACGTCGATGTGCACGTGGGTGAGCGGCGCGGGCGGCTCCTCGTACAGATCGAACTGCACCAGATCGGTCCCGACGACCAGGCTGTCCACCAGCCAGGCCGCGTCGGGCGGTCCGAAGACCTCGACGGGATTCACCGCGCCGGCCGGCGCCGGGCTGCTCATCGCCGAATCCGACGAGCGCGCGATCAGCGTGCCGAACCGCCCGTCGATCAGCGCCGTCGTATCGCCGCCCGGCAGCGGGAAGGCGCCGATGATGTCGCCGCCGAGCGAAAGCGTGGCGCGAAACGCCAGCGTCCCGGGATGCCCCAGCCCGAGATATTTGAATGATTGCGCGGACCTGGTCGTTCCCTGCGAGGTATTCACCGAGACGTCGGCGCCGGCGACGTCCTGCGGCACCTGCACCTGAAGGGTGTGTCCGTCACGTCTGTCTTCGGGCGTGACGATCACCGCGGGCCGCACGTCGAAGAGCACCTGCAGCGACGGATCGGCGAGGTTCGCGCCGGTGATGGTGACGAGCTCCCCGGCATAGCCGGACGCCGGCGAGACCGAATCGATGCGCGGCGGCAGCGCCTGCGCCGGCAGCGTCAGGTCGCGGCCGCATGCGCAGACGACAACCAGAACCAGAAGTCGTCGCGTGCCCCCCACAGCGGTTGCTACTATACCCCACATGGACCCATATCTGGATCCCCGTCCGCAGGGCGCGCCGGTCGCGCTGGTCGTCGGCACCATGAACTTCGGCAAGCGGACGCCGGAGCCCGAGTCGCACCGGATCGTCGCGCGGGCGCTCGAGCGGGGGCTCGATTTCTTCGACACCGCGAATGCGTACGTCGGCGGCGAGTCGGAGCGGATCCTCGGGCGGGCGCTGCGCGGAAAGCGAGCGCGGATCGCGACGAAAGTGGGCTTCGGTCCGAAGGTGTCGGAGCCGGAGGGGCTCGCGCCGGAGCGGATCGCGGCGGCGATCGACGAGAGCCTTTCGC
>JAIVGS010000028.1 GCA_020201435.1 Myxococcales bacterium | reverse complement strand
ACGTCAGGACGCGTGAGCGCGGGAACGAGATCAGGTAGGCGCCGAGGACGCCGGCGATCGCGCCGGACGCGCCGATCGTCGGCAGCGTCGACCTGGGATCGAGCGCGACCTGCGTCAGCGCCGCGGCGACGCCGGCGCCGATGTAGAAGATCAGATAGCGGAAGTGGCCGAGCTTGTCCTCGACGTTGTCGCCGAAGATCCAGAGGTAGAGCATGTTGCCGATCAGGTGCAGCCAGCCGCCGTGCCAGAACATGCTGGTGACGAGCGGCAGAAAGCGCACCGGGTCGAGCGGATCGCCCGGCCAGTAGACGAGCCGCTTCGGCACCAGGCCGTAGGCGAAGACGAATCGTTCCAGGTACGGCCCCAGCGCCGCCTCGTGGAGAAAGACGATCACGTTCACGGCGATCAGCGCGACGGTCACCACCGGCGCCGTCCGCGAAGGGATCGTGTCTCGCAGCGGGATCACTGGACCGATGCATAACGCATCCGGCCGATCCGCGCTCGGGCCGGACCGTGGTATTCGCAAGGAATGAAGCACATCGAGCTCGAACAGCAGGGCGCTGTTGGGCGGTCGCCGCCGCGGAAGGACGGCGCCGACAAGGTGACGGGGCGGGCCAGGTATCTCGACGATTTGAACTTTCCCGGACAGCTCTGGGGAAGGACGGTGCGATCGCACGTCGCGCACGGGCGGATTCGAGAGATCGTGTGGGACGCCGCGTTCGACTGGACGGACGTCGTGCGGGTCACGGCCGCGGACATTCCCGGCGAGAACGTGGTGCATTTGATCGAGGACGACCAGCCGATGCTCGCCGCGGACGTGGTGCGACATCGGGAAGAACCGATCGCTCTTCTTGCGTGCGCCGATCGCGAGAAGCTCGAGGAGGCGCTCGCGCACGTGCGGGTCGAGATCGAGGAGCTCGAGCCGGTGCTCGATCCGTTACGTTCCACAGTCGTTTTCAAGTCCTATCGAATCGAGCAGGCGCCGCAAGGTCTCGCGCAGGCTTTTGCGGACGCTCGCGTGATCGAGGGGACGTACCGCGTCGGCCATCAGGAGCAGATGTACATCGAGCCGCAGGCCGTCGCGGCGATCCCGCGCGAGGACGGAGGGATCACCATCTACGGCTCGATGCAGTGCCCGTTCTACGTGCACCGCGCGCTGCAGCGCCTCTTGCGGCTCGACGACTCGCAGGTCGCGGTGATCCAGGTCGTCACCGGCGGCGGCTTCGGCGGCAAGGAAGATTATCCGTCGGTGATCTCGGGTCACGCCGCGCTGCTCGCGCGCAAGGCGCGGCGGCCGGTGAAGATGATCTACAAGCGCGAGGAGGACGTGGCCGCGACGACCAAGCGGCATCCGGCGGTGATGAAGTACCGGACCGCCGTCGAGGCGGATGGAACGTTGGTCGCGCTGGAAGCGGAGATCGTCATGGACGGCGGCGCGTACGTGACGCTCTCGCCGGTGGTCGCCTCGCGAGGCGTGCTGCACGCGGGCGGCGCGTATCGCTGGCGGCACGCGCGGATCGACTGCCGCGTGGTGCAGACGCACACCCCGCCGAACGGCGCGTTCCGCGGGTTCGGCGTGCCGCAGACGATGTTCGCGATCGAGTCGCACATGGAGCGAGTCGCGGTCGCGCTCGGCATCGATCCGCTCGAGCTGAGGCGGAAGAACGCGCTGCAGATCGGGGACGAGCTCCCGACGGGTCAGAAGCTGACCTCGAGCGTGTCGGCGCGCGAGGTGCTCGACGTCGTCGCGGCGCGCAGCGATTACGCGCGCAAGCGGAAAGAGTACGGAAGAAGTGTCGGCGAGAAGCGGCGCGGCATCGGGATTTCACTCGCCTTCCACGGCGCGGGCTTCACCGGCACCGGCGAGGTGAAACTGAAGCCGCGCGCAGGCGTCGAGCTGACCGACCGCGGCGCGCGGGTCCTCAGCGTCTCGACCGACATCGGGCAGGGAACGATCACGGTTTTTTCGCAGATGGCCGCCGACGCGCTCGGGCTCGCGCTCGACGACGTCGAAGTCGCGGAGAACGACACCTCGAAGATGCCGGACAGCGGGCCGACCGTGGCCAGCCGCACCACGATGGTGGTGGGCGGCACGATCACCAGGGCGGCCGCGGCGATGGCGCGGATCCTCCAGGGTTACGTCGCGCAGGTGCACGACGTGCCCGCTGCGGAAGTGTCGTGCGCGGGCGGCATTTTTTCCGCGCGCGGACGTGCGCTGGCGCCGTTCGCCGCGATTGCAAAACGCTATTTGCAAGAGCGCGGCTCGCTGAGAATTATCGAAAATTATCGACACCCGCCGGAGATCCGGTTCGACGACGCGACCTACCGCGGCGACGCGTATCCCTGCTACGGGTGGGCGGCGACGGCGGTGGAGGTCGAGGTCGATCTCGACACGTACGAAATCTCGCTGCTCGACGTCAGCACCGCGACCGACGTCGGCCGGGCGATCCACCCGGTGCTCGCCGAGGGCCAGGTCGAGGGCGGCACCGTCCAGGCCCTCGGATACGCGCTGCTCGAAGAGCACGTCTGGGACCAGCGCGGGCGGCTGCTCAACACGCGCATGCAGAACTACGTGATTCCGACCGCGCTCGACGTTCCGCGGATGCACACGACGTTGCTCGAAAACCCTTATCCATCGGGACCTTACGGTGCGAAAGGCCTCGGCGAGCTGCCGATGGACGGGCCCGCGCCCGCCGTGGTCGGCGCGGTGTTGCACGCGACCGGCAAGTTGATCCCCGAGATCCCGTTGAGCCCCGATCGCGTGATGCGGGCGGTGCTGTCGTGAAGCTCACCGTCAACGGCGTTCCAAGGTCCTTTGAAGCGCCGCCCCTCAAGCGATTGCTCGACGTGTTGCGGGAAGACCTCGGACTTACCGGGACCAAGGAAGGCTGCGGCGAGGGCGAATGCGGCGCCTGCTCGGTCTTGATCGACGGCGAGCTCGTCAATTCGTGCCTGGTCGCGGTCTGTCAGGCCGACGGCTGTTCGGTGTTGACCGTCGAAGGCGTGGCGCGCAACGGCGACCTCGCGCCGGTGCAGAAGTGCTTTCTCGATCGCGGCGGCGCGCAGTGCGGCATCTGCACGCCGGGGATGATCGTCGCCGCGCATCGTTTTCTCGAGTGCGGCCTGCCGGCGACGAACGAAAACGTGCGCGAGGCCATCGCGGGAAATCTCTGCCGCTGCACGGGGTACGCGAAGATCGTCGAGGCGATTCAGCTCGCGGCGGGTCAGCGGTCATGATCCCGGTGACCTCGGCGCGGTCGTTGTCGGAGGCATATGCGATCCTGCATCAAAGGCCCCGCGGCCTCCGGGTATTGGCCGGGGGGACCGATCTGATGGTCGCGGTCAACGCGCGGGCCGGCCTCGATCGCATCGGCCACGTCCTCGACATCTGGAAGGTGCCGGAATTACGGGGCATTTCCGGAGCCGGTGGATCCCTGCGGATCGGAGCGCTGACGACGTACACCGAACTGATGCGCTCGCGCGAGATCGCGACGCACCTGCCGGCGCTGGCCCTGGTCTCGCGCGAAGTCGGCGCATGGGCGATCCAGAACCGCGGCACGATCGGCGGCAACGTCTGCAACGCGAGCCCCGCCGGCGACACGCTGCCGCTTTTGCTCGCGGCGGAAGCGACGTTCCTCCTCGGCGGCCCGCGCGGCGAGCGCACCGTCGCGGCGCACGAATTCTTCGTCGGATACCGAAAGACCGCGCTCGGCGCCGACGAGCTGCTCCTGCGCGTCGACATTCCGCTGATCGAAAAGTCGCACCTCGTTTATCGAAAAGTCGGAACCCGGAAAGCGCAGTCCATCTCGCGCACCATCGTCGCCGTCCGCAAGCTCGCGCCGCGCGACGTCCGCATCGCCGCCGGGTGCGTCGCCCCGATCCCGCTCCGCTGCCGCAACGCCGAAAAAGCCGTGGCGGCCGGCGGCGACGTGCGCGCCGCGCTCGAGCAGGACATCACGCCGATCGACGACGTGCGCGCGACCGCCGTCTACCGCTCGCGCGTCACCGGGAATGTCCTCCTGCGATTGCTCGGATGATCCTCCTCCGCGGCGCCACCGTCGTGACGATGGACGCGCGCCGTTCGGTCGTGCGCGGCGACGTGCTCGTCGCCGGCGGCCGCATCGAATCCGTCGGCCGCGTGCGCGCGCCGAAATCGACCAAGGTGATCGACTGCGCGGGCAGGGCGATCGTCCCCGGCCTCGTCCAGGCGCACGTGCATCTCTGCCAGGTCCTCTTCCGCAATCACGCCGATGGACTGGAGCTTCTCGACTGGCTGTCGCAGCGCATCTGGCCCTACGAGGCCGCCCACGACGCGCGCAGCCTCGGCTTCTCCGCGCGGCTCGGCATCGCCGAATTGCTGCTCGGCGGCACGACGGCGATCCTCGACATGGCCACCGTCCATCACACCGAGGCCGTCCTGCAGGCCGCGCTCGAGAGCGGCATCCGGTACACCGGCGGAAAGTGCCTGATGGACGCCGCGAGCGGACCGTTGCACGAGGACACCGCCCCGGCCCTCGAGGAAACGCAACGGCTCGGCAGGAAGTGGCACCTCGCCGCAGACGGCCGCATCCACTGGGCGCTCTGTCCGCGTTTCGTCCTCTCCTGCACCGAGAAGATGCTCCACGAAGTGCGCCTGCTCTCCGAACGCCACGGCTGGCTGGTCCACACCCACGCGAGCGAAAACCGCAGCGAGGTCGAGCAGGTGCGCAAGCAGACCGGCCGCGACAACGTCGAATACTTCGACGACCTCGGCCTCTGCGGCCCGCGCACCGTCCTCGCGCATTGCGTGCACGTCACCGAGAGCGAGACGCGGATCCTCGCCGAGACGAAGACGTCGGCGGTGCATTGCCCGGGCGCGAATCTCAAGCTCGCGAGCGGCAACGCGCCGGTGCCGCGGCTGCTCGCGGAAGGGGTCAACGTCGCGCTCGGCGGCGACGGCGCGCCGTGCAACAACACGCTCGACGCGTTCCACGAGATGCGCCTCGCCGCGACGCTGCATTTGCCGCAGTTCGGCCCGCGCGCGATGCCGGCGTCGGAAGTGCTCGCGATGGCGACCATCCGCGGCGCCACAGCGCTCGGGCTCGAGAGCGAGATCGGCTCGATCGAGCCGGGGAAGAAAGCCGATCTCGCCGTCGTCGATCTGTCCGGCGCGCACTGCCAGCCGGCCGGCCCCGACCCTCACGCGACCCTCGTCTACTGCGCCCGCGCCAGCGACGTCACCGACGTGTTCGTCGACGGCCGCCAACTGGTCCGCAACCGCAAGCTGCTCACGCTCGACGCACCGAAGCTCGCGGCGTCAGCGGCCGCCGAGGCCCGCCGCGCGCTCCGCAAGCTCGCCTAGATCCTCGACGACCACGTCGGCGGGTCCGGGCCGCGAGTGCGGCCGGCGCACGAAGACGCACGTCAAGCCGAGAGCGCGCGCGGTCGCGAGGTCATAGTCGGCGTACGCCGACACGTGCCACCAGTCGCGCGAGAACGGCACGCCGAGAAGACGCGACGCCGCGCGCCACATCGACACGTCCGGTTTGTAGGCGCGCACTTCCTCCGCGCAGATCCATCCGTCCAGCGGAAACCCGAGCTGCGCCTGCACCTGGACGCCGTGCGCACGGTCGCTGTTGGAGATCGCCGCGCAGGCCGCGATCGACCGCAGGCGCCGCATCGCGTCCGCGGAATCGGGAAACAGCGGCCACCGCCCGACATCGGCCCCGATCCGCGCCGCCTCGGCTTCCGGCAACCCGATCTCGTCCACCAGCGATTGCGCGACGATCTCCGTATATGCGCGGAATTGCTCAGTTTCCAGCTCGCCCTGGCGATCGATGACGGCGTCGAAATCGCCGTCGGCGAGCGGGTCGCCGAGCGCGCGCTCGAGCCCCGTCCGCCAGTCCAGCACCGTACCGAAGATGTCGAAGGTCATGAGCGCGATTGACATGCACACACCCTTTTGGCACGCAGTCCCGGTGCCGAAGTCGCCGAAGTACTGCCCGGTCTGCGCGAGCCCCCTCGTGGCCCAGGGAGAGGAGGACCGCATCCGGCTCGCGTGCTCCAGCGAGACCTGCGACTACGTCTTTTACGACAATCCGGTGCCGGTGGTGGCGGCGTTGCTCGAGCACGGCGAGACGGTGCTTCTGGTCCGCAACAGAGGTTGGCCCGAGAAGTGGTACGGGCTCATCTCGGGCTTTCTCGAAAAGGGCGAATCGCCCGAGGAAGGCGTGCTGCGCGAAGTGAAAGAGGAAGTCGGCCTGAAAGGCGAGATCGTCTCCTTCATCGGCGCGTACGCGTTCACCGAGATGAACCAGATCATCCTCGCCTACCACGTGCGCGGCCACGGCGAGATCGTGATCGGCAGCGAGATCGCGGGCGTGAAGGCGGTGCCGCCCGACAAGCTGCGGCCGTGGCCGCTCGGCACGGGCCACGCGGTGCGCGACTGGCTCGCGGCCCGCGGCGGACTGGGGCCCACCGTCGCATGATCGACACGCTCCCCGAGTGGTCGAACCTGCTCGTGCGCTGGTTCCACGTCTTCGCCGGAATCCTCTGGATCGGTTCGACCTGGTATTTCACCTGGCTCGATCGCCAGCTGCACCTGGCGCCGGAAGGCGTCTGGATGGTGCACAGCGGTGGCTTCTACCTGGTCGAGAAGCAGCAGAATCCGAAAGTCGATCCCGGCAGGATCCACTGGTTCAAGTACGAGGCGCTGCTCACCTGGCTTTCCGGTCTGGTTTTATTATATTTAGTATATTATCAAGGCGGCTTGATGGAGGACGCGCCGCGCTGGCTCGGGCTCGGCCTGCTCGTCGTCGGATGGCTGGCGTACGACCTCTTCTGGATCAGTCCGATCTCGCGCCGGCCCCTCGCGGGCGCCGCGGTCAGCTACCTCGCGTTGGTCGCGCTCGCCTGGTGGCTGAGCGGCCGCATGGAAGGCCGCGCCGCCTACATCCATCTCGGCGCGATGATGGGCACCATCATGGCGTTGAACGTCTGGCTGCGAATCCTCCCGGCGCAGCGCAAGCTCGTCCAGCAGATCTCCACGGGTCAGGTCCCCGACCCGGTTCTCGCGAATCGCGCCAAGGATCGATCGAAGCACAACACGTTCATCATCCTGCCGGTGGTGATGACGATGATCTCGAATCATTTCCCGACCGCGACCTACGGCAGCGTGTACAACTGGCAGATCTTCGCGGTGCTCGTCCTCGCCGGCTGGGGCGCCGCGAAGATCGTGCGGGAGCGCTGATGCCGGTCTTCCGCAGCCAGCGCGTCGTCCTGCCCGATGGCATCCGGCCGGCGTGCGTGCACGTCGCCGACGGAAAGATCGCGACGATCACCGGGTACCAGAAGGGCCCGGGCGACTACGGCGAGGCGACGATCATGCCCGGCGTCGTCGACACGCATGTCCACGTCAACGAGCCGGGCCGCACCGAGTGGGAAGGATTTCGCACCGCGACCGAGAGCGCGGCGGCGGGCGGGATCACCTCGATCGTCGACATGCCGCTCAATTCGGTCCCGGTGACGACGACGCTGAAAGCGTTCGAGACCAAGCGCGAGGCGGCGCGCGGACAACTCTACGTCGACGTCGGCTACTGGGGCGGGGTGGTCCCGGGCAACGTCGGCGAGCTTTCGAAGATGGTCGCCGCCGGCGTGCTCGGCTTCAAGTGCTTCCTGATCGATTCCGGCATCGCCGAATTCGGCTGGGTCGCCGAGCCCGAGCTGCGCCCGGCGATGGAAGAGCTCGCCCGCGCCGGCGCGCCGCTGCTGGTCCACGCCGAGGTCGCCGGGCCGATGCCGGCGCACGTCGAGGGCGATCCGTCGAAGTATGCGACGTATCTCAAATCTCGCCCGAGAGCCTCGGAGAACGAAGCCGTCGCGCTCGCCGCGCGGCTCTGCGCCGAGACCCAGGCCCGCACCCACATCGTCCATCACTCGTCGAGCGACGCGCTCGAGACGCTGCGCGAATTCAAGCACAAAGCGCCTCTGACCGCGGAGACGTGCCCGCACTACCTGCACTTCGCGGCGGAAGAGATCCCCGACGGGCGCACCGAGTTCAAATGCGCGCCGCCGATCCGCGAGCGCGACAACCGCGAAGCGCTCTGGCGCGCGCTCGAGGAGGGTGTGCTCGACATGATCGCGTCGGATCACTCCCCCTGCGCTCCGAACCTCAAGTCGGGCGATTTCGAAAAAGCCTGGGGCGGCGTCTCCGGTCTGCAGCTCGCGCTGCCGGTCGCGTGGACCGAAGCCCGCAAGCGCGGGTTCAGCGAGTCCGACCTCGCGCGCTGGATGTGCGCGGCGCCGGCGCGGCTCGCCGGTCTGCAGAACCGGAAAGGATCGATCGCGGTGGGCTTCGACGCCGACTTCTGCATCTGGCGGCCGGAACGGAGCTTCACCGTCGATCCCGCGAAGCTCCATCACAGGCACAAGCTGACCCCGTACGCGGGGCAGGAGTTTTTCGGCGTCGTCGACGCCGCGGTGCTGCGCGGCGAGATCGTCCGCTTCGACGATCCTCCGCGTGGAAGGGAGCTGTTGCGGTGAGCCTCGAGGACCTGATCGATCTCGCCGCGGAGGAGCTCGGCGGAGCGGTGCTCCTCGCCAACGACGAGTTCTTCGCGCCGAAGGAAAATCTCTTGAAGCCGCATGCCGCCGAATGGCGCGAGCACGAGTACACCGAGCGCGGCAAGTGGATGGACGGCTGGGAAACGCGACGCCGCCGCGAGCCCGGCGGAGGAGCCGGCTTTGCCGGCGGCGGGCAGAGCCCGCAGGGCGGAGCACCCCATGACTGGTGCATCGTACGGCTCGGCCTTCCCGGCGCGATCCGCGGAGTGATCGTCGACACCGCGTTCTTCCGCGGAAACTGTCCGGCCGAATGCTCGATCGAAGCCTGCGCGATCGACGCGACGCTCGACCTCGACGCGCTGCCGAAAGCGGAGTGGGTCGAGATCCTCGGCCGTTCCCCTTTGAAGGGAGACACGAAGAACGCGTTCGAGATCGAGAATGATCGCCGCTTCACGCACGTCCGGTTGAACATCTTTCCCGACGGCGGCGTAGCGCGCCTGCGCGTCCACGGCGACGCCTTGCCCGATCTGCGAAAACTCGCGCGATTCGGCGGCCTCGTCGATCTCGCCGCGGTCGAGAACGGCGGCCGCTCGATCCTCTGCAGCGACATGTTCTTCGGGTCGCGCAACAACCTCCTGCTCCCCGGCCGGCCTCGCGACATGAGCAGCGGCTGGGAGACGCGCCGCCGCCGCGGACCTGGCAACGACTGGAACGTCGTGCAGCTCGGCGTGCCCGGAACGGTGCGGCGTCTCGAGATCGACACCACGCACTTCAAGGGAAACGCGCCCGGCCGCTGCATGGTCGACGCTTGCAACCAGCCGCAGTCGCTCGATTCCGCCGAGTGGCGCGTGCTGCTGCCGGAGACGACGACGCAGCCGCACACGCGACATTTCTTCGAGGACGAGCTGCGCAGCGTCGGCCGCATGACGCACCTGCGGCTGAACGTCTATCCCGACGGCGGGGTCGCGCGATTGCGCGCGTGGGGCGAAGCCGACATCGCCGACCCGCGCGACCAGGCGGTGACGAGGCTCAACATCATGTCGCGCGTCGACGCGGTCGCGACCCTGCGCACGTTCTGCGGCTCGCTGCGCTGGGCCGAGGACATGGCCGACGAAGTCCCCTTCGAAAACGCCGCCGCGCTCTACCGGATCGCCGACCGTCTCTTCTGGGAGCTGAGCGAGGCCGGCCGGCTGGAAGCGTTCGCGGTCCATCCGCCCATCGGCGCGACCGAAGGCAGCCCCTGGTCGAAGCAGGAGCAGAGCGGCGTGCAGGACGCGCAGCGCGCCGAGCTGGCGCGCCTGAACCAGGAGTACTTCGACAAGTTCGGCTTCGTCTTCCTCGTCTGCGCCACCGGCCGCAGCGGCGAGGAGATGCTGGCCGAATTGCGCCGCCGGCTCGGCGCGACGCGCGCCGAAGAGATCCGCACCGCGACGGAGGAACAATCCAGGATCCTGCGGCTGCGGATCGGGAAGTGGCTGGAGAGCACATGATCACGACCCACGTTCTCGACACGGCGCAGGGACGTCCGGCGAGCGGGATTCCGGTGCGGCTCGAGATCCACGAGCTGCAAGCCTGGACGCTCGTCGGTCGAGGGACGACCGACGCCGACGGCCGACTCGAGTCGCTCGGTGCGAAGCCGCAGGCAGGAACCTATCGGCTGATCTTCGACACCCGCGCTCGGAGCTCGTTTTTTCCCGAAGTCACGGTGATGTTCGAAATCACCGACGCGAACGCGCACTACCACGTGCCTTTGTTGCTCTCTCCGTTCGGCTACTCGACCTATCGCGGCAGCTGACTTGACGGGCACCGCCGGCGGGAGCCTAAAACGCGCGCATGGCTGAGCGCGTGCTGGTGGCGAAGCTGGGCCTCGACGGACACGATCGCGGCGCGAAAGTGGTCGCCCGGGCGCTCCGCGACGGGGGCATGGAAGTGGTCTACACCGGCCTGCACCGGACCCCCGAGCAGGTGGTCGCGGCGGCGGTGCAGGAGGACGTCGACGTGATCGGCGTCAGCCTCCTCTCCGGCGCGCACATGACGCTGGTGCCGCGGCTGATCGAGCTCTTGAAAGAGCAGGGGGCGGAGGACATCGCGGTGGTGGTCGGCGGCGTGATCCCCGAGGAGGACGTGCCCGAGCTGAAGAAGGTCGGCGCCGCCGACGTCTTCGATCAATATGCTTCGCCCGACGAGATCGTCACGCGCATGCGCGCCATCGCGCGGCGCAGGCCCTCGTGAGCTGGCCGCCGCAATACGACGGGTCTTACCGTCCTTCGCGCGACGATCCCTACTGGTCTCGCGAGATCGAATGCGGCGATCAGACCGACTCGATCCTCCGCAAGCTCAAGTCGCAACTGAAGTATGCCTGGGAGAAGAGCCCCTTCTATCGCCGCAAATGGGAGGCGGCGGGCGTCTCGCCGGAGACGCTCCGCACGCTCGACGATCTGGCGCGCTTTCCGGTGCTGCAGAAGAACGAGCTGCGCGCCTCGCAGGCCGCGAGCCCGCCGTTCGGCGAATACCTCTGCATCGAGCCGGCGCAGGTCGCGCGCATCCACGGCACCAGCGGCACCACCGGCCGCCCGACGGTGTTCGGCGTCGGCGCCGACGACTGGAAGCGGATCGGCGAAGCCCACGCCCGCATCCTCTGGGCCTGCGGGATCCGGCCCGGCGACCGGGTGATGATCTGCTCGTTCTTCAGCCTCTACATGGGCTCGTGGGGCGCGCTCGCGGGCATCGAGCGGCTCGGCGCCACCGCGTTTCCCTTCGGCGCGGGCGTCGCCGGACAGACCTTGATGGGCGTCCAATGGGCGCGCGATCTGAAGCCGACCGCTTTTTATTCGACGCCGTCTTACGCGCTGCACTTTGCCGATACCGCGAGGAAAGAGGGGATCGACCCGCGCAGCCTCGGGATTCGGATCCTCTTTTTCTCCGGCGAGCCGGGCGCGGGAATTCCCTCGACGCGAAAGCAGATCGAGGAGACGTTCGGCGGAATCTGCATCGACATGGGCAGCATGGCGGAGATGTCGCCGTGGATGACCAACGGCGAGTGCTCGCACCGGACCGGCATGCACCTCTGGCAGGACATCGTCTACACCCAGGTCTGCGATCCGAAGACGTTCCAGCCGGTGCCGTTCGGCGCCGAAGGGACGCCGGTCTATACCCACCTCGAGCGCACGTCGCAGCCGATGATCCGCCTCGTCTCCGGCGACCGCGCGATGTGGACCGACGAGCGCTGTCCGTGCGGCCGGACGTATCCGCGACTGCCGAAAGGCATCTACGGCCGCATCGACGACATGTTCATCGTCAGGGGCGAGAACATCTATCCGAGCGCGATCGAGGAGGCCCTGCGCGCGATCCCCGGTTTCGGCGGCGAGTTCCGCGTCATCATCTCGCGTTTGCAGGCGATGGACGACCTCCTGGTCCGCGTCGAATACGCGAAGCAGGTCGATCCGGCGGCGTTCGAAAAGATCGCGCGCGAGCGGCTGCAGGCGAAGATTGGCGTCCGTCCCCGCCTCGAGCTGGTCCCCGAAGGCTCGCTGCCGCGCACCGAATTCAAGGCCAGGCGCGTGATCGACGATCGCGACCTGTACCAGAAGGGCACCAAACCATGAAAGACTGGCCCGAGCTCAAGCCGCATTACGAAACCTTGTCCGGCATTCCGGTCAAGCGCTTCTACACGCCCGACGACGCGCCGCCATACGAGGAGATCGGCGAGCCCGGAAAGTATCCATTTACCCGCGGCCCTTATCCGACGATGTACCGCGGCCGCCTCTGGACCATGCGCCAGATCGCCGGATTCGGCACCGGCGAGGACACCAACCAGCGATTTCGCTACCTGATCGAGCACGGCCAGACCGGACTGTCGGTCGACTTCGACATGCCCACGCTGATGGGCTACGACTCCGACGACCCGCGCTCGCTGGGAGAAGTCGGCCGCGAGGGCGTCGCGATCGACACCATCGACGACATGGCCGCGCTCTTCGACGGGATCGATCTCGAAAAAATCTCCGTCAGCATGACGATCAATCCGACCGCCTGGATCCTGCTCGCGATGTACGTCGCGCTCGCCGAGTCGCGCGGATTCGACAAGAACAAGCTGAGCGGCACCGTCCAGGCCGACATCCTCAAGGAGTACATGGCGCAGAAGGAATGGATCTATCCGATCAGGCCGTCGTTACGGATCGTGCGCGACGTCATCGTCTACAGCGCGAGAAACCTCGCCCGCTACAACCCGATCAACATCTCGGGCTACCACATCAGCGAAGCGGGAGGGAACGCTCTTCAAGAAATCGCCTTCACGATGTGCAACGCGGTCACCTACGTCGAGGAGGTCACCAGGGCCGGCGTCGCCGTCGACGAATTCGCGCCGCGGCTCGCGTTCTATTTCGTCGCGCAGCAGGACTTCTTCGAGGAGATCGCCAAGTTCCGGGCCGCCCGACGCGTCTGGGCGAAGATCGTGAAAGAGCGGTTCCACGCGCAACAACCGGAATCGATGCGGCTGCGATTCCATTGCCAGACCGCCGCCGCGACGCTCACCCGCCCGCAGCCGACGAACAACATCGTGCGCACCGCCCTCCAGGCCTTGAGCGCGGTCCTCGGCGGCGCCCAATCGCTGCACACCAACGGCCTCGACGAAGCGTTCGCCATTCCCTCCGAAGAAGCGATGAAGATCGCTCTCCGCACCCAGCAGATCATCGCCGAGGAGACGAGGGTCCCGAACGTGATCGATCCGCTCGGCGGCTCGTGGTACCTCGAGTCGCTGACCAGCGAGCTCGAGAAGCGCACCTTCGACATCCTCGACAAGGTCGACCGGATGGGCGGCACGGTGAAGGCGATCGAAGAGGGCTATTTCCAGAAGGAGATCTCCGAGACGGCGTACCAGACCAGCCGCAAGCGCGCGACCGGCGAGCAGGCGTTCATCGGCGTAAACAAGTACGCCGAGCCGGCGCGCAAGGAGAACATCGAGATCCACAAGGTCGATCCGGCCGTCGAAAAGCGCCAGATCGAGCGCACCAGGCGGGTGCGCAAGACGCGCGACAACGAAAAGGTCAGGGCGCTGCTCGACGAGCTCGCCGCCGGCGCGAAGCAGCCCGAGGCGAACCTGATGCCGGTCACCATCGAGCTCGCCAAAGCGCGCGCGACCATGGGCGAGATCGTCGCGCGCCTCAAGGACGTCTTCGGCACATATACCGAGACCCCATTTTTCTAGTGCGAGTGGCACTCCTCACGCTGCTCGTCGCGACTCCCGCGCTCGCGTTCGATCCGTTCGAGATCCAGGTCTACGACGGCACCGCCGACGCGGCCGGCCGCGCCGGCCTCGAAATGCACATCAATCGCCACCACGACGAGACCCACGTCACCTTCGAGCCCTCCTACGGCATCACCAGCTTCTGGGAGATCGGCGGGTATTTCCAGACCGCCCAGGGCCATTACCAGGGCGTCAAGCTGCGCACCAAGCTGGTGATGCCGACGGACGACTTCCGCTTCGGCGTCAACTTCGAGATCTCGCTCGAGCCGGGCGCGACGTGGGGCGGCGAAATCCGCCCGATCTTCGCCTGGGAAACCGACCGCTTCCTCGTCGCGGCCAACCCGAACCTCAGTTACCCGGGGACGTTCGAGCCCGGCGCGATGGCAAAGGTCAAAGTCGGCCCGGTCGCCGTCGGCCTCGAATATTACGGGACCTTTCCCGGGAACGAGAATTACCTCTTCGAAGCGGTCGACCTCGTCGCCTTCAAGCAGCTCGAGCTCAACTTCGGAATCGGCGAGGGCGAAACGTTCGTCGCCAAGATGATCCTCGGCTACGCCTTCTGACCTCGGCGGTTGTTCAGGATCTTGAGGAACGACCGGCCGCGGAATTCTTCGAGCGTGAGCCCGGTCGCGAGCGCCTCCTGCTCGGTCAGCGCGCCGCAGTTCACGCCGCGCAGGAAGAAGTTCAACAAGCCCTGTCCGGTCGCGGCGTCGTCGAAGACATCGCCCTGCAGCGTCGCCTGCGCGGCCTTGCCGACGAAATTGCGCAGCCGCTCCGAGGCCGCCGGCAGGCCCTTATGGAAGAACCCATAAGCCGCGCCATAACGGGACGGCAATTGCGCCGGATGCAGGTCCCATCCTTGATAAAAACCGTTCGTCAACGAATGCCGGATATCGTCGGCGTGCAGCCGCCACGCGGCATGGACCGCACGCGCGTTCTCGCGCTTCTGCTCCTCGGACAGCCCCTCGCCGCGATGGACCGGCACCGGCATGATCGTCGTCGCTCCGTCCGAGAGCCACACTCCGGTCCCGGCATAAGCGACCTGCATCATGTGCTTGGCGAAATCGCAGGCCGGATGCCGCATCGCCTGATGAGCCGCGGTGATATTGCATGACGCGGTGTAATCATAAGTGCCGAAATGTGCGGCGACCATCCGCCCTCGCGCGGCCTTCGACAATTTCGGCAACATCGAGGTCCCGTCGACGTCCATGATCGTCTGGGTCACCTCGATCATCGGCTCCATCTTCAAAGAGCCGCGGGGCAGACCCGCGCGAGGCTCGAGCATTTCGAACGCGTCGATCAGCGCGCTCACCTGCTCCGGCCCGGTGATCTTCGGCAGCGTGACGACGAAATTCTGCGGCAGCTTCCCGCCCAGCCCGGTGACGAAGATCTCGAGAGTCTTCAACGCCCGGCCGGCGAGCTCGCCGGAGAGCGACTTGATCCGGATGCCGATGAACGGCGAGAGCGTCCCGTTGTCGCGCCCGCGAGCGCACTCGGCGGCGGCCTGCGCGGCGTGCCCGTCCTCCTCGGCATCGCCGCGGATTCCGTATCCATCCTCGAAGTCGATGCGGAAATCCTCGACCGCCTCGCGCCGCAGCTTCTCCTGCACGCGCGCGAAGACCGTCTCGGCGATCCCGGGGTCGATCCCGATCGCCTCGGCGAACACCGTCGCCGACGGCGCGTACTGCGAAAGCGCCTTCAACGCGAGCTCGCCGAGCTTGCGCGTGGTATCCGACTTGAACAGGTGCGCCCCGCCGTACACGGTGTGCACCGGCTGCCGCGCCCCGGCCTCGCCCGGATAATGCCGCGCAATCGCTTCGTGGGACGTCTTCAGGCGCGCAACGATCTCCGCCACGGTTGCCATGCGGCCTATCTACCAACTCCCGGCCGCCCCGGCACCTGTCAGCGCGCGTTTTGCTCCGCGAGTTGACGAAGCTCGCCCTGCATCCGCTTGACGCTCTCCATCTCGTCGAGAACGCGGCGGTTTCCGGGCGCGAGCGAATACGCCTTCTCCAGCAAAGGCAGCGCTTTGTCGGGCTCGCCGCCGTACTCGTACGACACCGCGGTGTCGAAATAGACCTTCCACAGCGTCCCCGCGCCGATCCGCGCGTTCTTCTCCGAATCCTGGATCGCGGTGTTGAACGTCGCCTGAGCCTTCCGCCAATCGCCGTGCTGCGCCCAGCCGAGGCCGGCCTGGAGCTGCGGCACCGCGTCGTCGAGCTCGAACTGCACCTCGCGCATCTCGCTGGTCGGCTGGATCGCGGCGGCGAACTTCGAGACCACCTCGGCGACCGCCTCGCGCTCGAGCCTGGCCCGATCGGGCGGCGGATCGATCGCGTCGTTCTCCATCGTCTGCCCCGTCGCCGACGAGAGCACCGCGCCGAGCAGCCCGGCAGCGACCTGCGTGAGCCCGTTCGAATCGTTGGACTTCAGCGCCGAATACCGCCGCGCCACGAGCAGCGCGCCCGTCGACACGTCGGTCAGCCGGAAGTTCGCCTCCAGCGTCAGCTCCGCCGACGTCCAGCGGTGGAAGTGCGGCACGCCGCCCTTGCTGAAGCCCTTGTCCTCGTGAGGCGTCTCCACGTAGCGCGACTGCACGTCGCCGGTGATCAGCGCGCCCGCGGTCAAGAGGCCGCCGAGCTTGACGGAATTGTGAGGGTCCGCGATGTCGGTCGACGCGAGCTGCAATTCGCCCATCACCGACTCGATCCGCTGCCGATCGACGATCGTGAAGCGCTGGCTGCGAACCAGCTGCTCCTCGAGCGTCGCGGTCACGAGCTGCGCCATCGGACCGCCCGAAAGCGACGAGATTCCGAGCGTCTTGTACGAGACGAGATTGATCTCCGCCGGTCGCAGGACCGGGACGTTCACCCGCCCCGCGGCACACCCGACAGCGAGAAAGAGCACCAGCGCGCGCACGACATCAGTCGTACCACGCCGGGGGGACTTCAGTCGAAATGAGCGTTTGCGACCAGCAGCAGCTCGAGGCGCGTAAAGTGCCGTCCGTGGGTACGTAAAAGTAGGCGGGCGCGATCACCAGGCCGTCGACGTCCTCGCCTCCCGCCGCCCAGGGCCGCGACGCCGCCGTCTTACTCTTCGACCGGCTCCGCGCTCCCCGGCGGCATCCCGGGCTCGACCTCCTGCGCCCGGTGCGAGTGCGCCGTCAGCGCTTCCCAGAGCAGCGACCGCAGCCCGCGGACTTCGGGCAGCGCCGGCTTCATCAGGTCGATCGCCGGCTCGCGCGCCCAGGCCGACCACGCCGAAAAGAGCGCGAGCGCTCCGGCCGTCAAAAAGATGCCCGCGCGGATCCCGTACCAATGCGCGAGCGTTCCGCCGAGCAGGTGCCCGAGCGGGAGCGGTCCGGTGGTGGCGAGCGCGGCGACGCTCATCGCCCGGCCGCGCAATTCCTCGGGGACGAGAAGCTGCATCGCGGTCGACGAGGACGCCAGCGACCAGACCCAGAAGACGCCGCCGATCGCCAGGGCGGCGCCTGACAAAAGCGGCCAGCGCGAGGTCGCGTACGTCATCGCGCAGAGCGAAAACGCGAGCATCGACAAGGGGATCAAGTGATGCCGCGGATAGGCGCGCGGCAGCCGCGCGAGCGTCAGCGCGCCGAAGATCGCGCCCGCGCCGAGACAGGAAAGCAGGACACCGTAGCCGTGCGCCCCGACGTGGAGCACCGAATCGGCCATCGCCGGCAGAAGCCCCTGCACCGGCGCCGCCAGGAGCGCGAACGCGAACAAACCGACGAGCAGCCGCCGCGGCCCGGGCTCTCCGACGGCCCACTTGAGCGCCGCGCGGATGCCGCCGCTGTGCGAGATCTCACCGCCCGACGTGCGCGCCGCCGCCAGCGACGCCTGCGGCACGCGGACCAGCGCCAGCACGACGATGATGCCGAGGAAGCTGACCACGTTGATGTCGAAGACGACCGCGGCAGAGGCGATCGAGAGCAGAGTCCCCGCCAGCATCGGCCCGAGCAGGCGCGCGCTGTTGAACTGCGCGGAATTCAAGGCGATCGCGGCCGGCAGCTCCTCGCGCGGCACCAAGGCGGGCACCAGCGCCTGCCACGACGGCGTGACGCTCGCCCACGCGGCGCCCTCGGCGAACGAGATGGCGATGATCGCCCACGGCGTCGCGAACCCGAGGTGCGCGGCGATGGCGAGGACCGCGCCGAAGATCATCATCAGCGTCTGTCCGGCGAGCAGCAGCTTGCGGCGGTCGTAGTGGTCGGCGAGCCACCCGGCGGCCAGCATCAACAGCGCGTGCGGCACGAACTCGCTCGCCGCCAGCAGCTCGACCATGAACGGCGACGCCGTCTGCTGTTGGACCAGCCAGCTCTGCGCGACGGCCTCCATCCAGTTGCCGACGTTCGACAACATCGCCCCGGCCCAAATCCACCGGAACGCGCCATGCCGAAGGACCGCGAACGTGCCGTGGGATCGATCAGAAGCCAAATCTCACCGCGAAGGCGCGAAGGGCGCGAAGTTTGTTTTTTACAAAAGAATGTTTTTCTTCGCGCCTTCGCGCCTTCGCGGTGCGCTGTTGCAGTTTACTTTGCCGACAACGCGTAGAGGCGCCCCTCCGCGGCGGCGACTTCGGCTTTGCGGACCTCGAGCTGCGCCCGCGCCTGGGCTGCCGCGCTCTGGGCGGCGAATTTCTTCTGGTCCGCGTCCGACAAGTCGAGCGACGTCGCCACTCCCGCCCGCGCCGCCACCTCGACCTGCGTCTGCGCCCGCGCCGCGAGCTGCGCCTGCGCGTTCGACTGCTCGAGCACCGCCTGGGCCGCGGCCACGTTCGCCCGCGCCCCGATCCACGCCGACCGCGCCCTCGCCCGCGCCGCCGCCAGCTGCGCCTGCGCCTGGGCAATCTTCGCCTCGTCCTCGTGCCCCTGCGCGTACCGCATCCCGCGGTCGTAGAGGGGCACGCTGACGTTGATCATGAGATCGTACGTCCAGTTCTTCCCGGTGAAACCCTCGTTCGAGGTGTAGCTCTCCTTGGCGATCCCGGCGACCGTCGGCATCCACGAGAATTCCGAGATCCGCCGGGCGCGCTGCGCCGCGATCACCGCCGCAACCGCGCTCTTGACCGAATACGCTTGCTCCCACGGCTGCGCCGTCTCGGCGGCGGGCGTCCCGAGATCCTCGGGCGTCTCGCCGAAGGGCTGCGGCTCGATCGCCTCGCCCGTCAGCGCCTCAAGGACCGGCAGCAGCGCGTCGAGCTGGCCCTGCAGCGCCGCGATCTGCGACCGGGCCTGCGCCGTCTCGGTCTGCGCCCGCAACAGGCCGATCTCGACGTCCGTGCCCGCGGCGATGCGCGCCTTCGCGTCCTCCTCGCGGCGCAGCGCGACTTTCTCCGCCTCGTGCGCGGCGTCGAGCAGGCCGTAGAGACCCTGTAGTCCAAGGTAGGCGCGCGCCACACCGAGGAGCACCTGCTCGCGCGCTTCGTCGGCGCCGCGATCGGCCGCTTCCGCCGCCGCGCTCGCCGCGCCCGGCCCGAACAGGCCCTGCGGCGTCAGCAGCGGCTGCGTCAGCTGCGCGTTCCCATACCAGTTGTTCTGCGCCACGATCGTGATCGGCGGCCCGAACAGGTTCGGGTCCAAACCGAGCTTCGCCAGGATCGGTCCGAAGTCGAAGGCCGCGGTGCCGTTGGTGTGATCGTACGTCCCGTTCACCGCCAGGTCCGGCTGCCACGCCGTCCACGCCTTGTCGACGCCGGCGTGCACGATCGCGGCCTGAGCCCGTGCCGCCGCCACCTCGGGTCCCTGTTTCGCCGCCAGCTGCAGCGCTTCGTGCAGCGAGACCTGCCGGCGGCCGCCCGATGCGGTCGCGGCGAGAAGAAGTGCAAGAGCCGTATGCATGTCGATTACCCGTTCACCACGCGCGCAGGCTCGGCCGCAACCAGCACCGGCCGCTTGCGTCGACCAAAGGAAAGTTTCTCCACGGACGTGAAGATGACCGGCACCACCAGCAGCGTCAGCGCCGTCGAGATGATCACGCCGCCGATGACCGCGATCGCCATCGGCGAGCGGAACTCGGAGCCGATGCCGCTGCCGATCGCCGTCGGCACCATGCCGTTCATGACTTGCTCCGTTCGATGGGTGCAGACCCTTCGCGAATCAGCGTGTGCAGGCTTCTGGCCCACTCGGCGAGGTCCGGCTTCTCC
>JAIVGS010000140.1 GCA_020201435.1 Myxococcales bacterium | reverse complement strand
CGACCAGTGGTAGACCGGTCGACGCGGCCGCCGTGACGTCGCCGTCGGTGGCGGTGCAAACTCCTTCGGCGCTGACCGCCTCAGCGGCCATCTCGCCGACGCTGCCGCTGGGAACGAACTTCAGCGCCACGCTGACGGTGTCCAACTCCGGCGATGCGGCAGTCACCTTGCTCGCTCCGTCGACGCCGGCGGTCACGGCCGGCAGCACCGGCGCTGCCACTCTGGCCTCCGGCCCGTCGCCGGCTGGTCCGGTGACGTTGCCCGGCCACACCGACCAGGTCTTCACCTGGACGTTCTCGGCAGTCAGCGAAGGCTCGGTGACGATCACGGCGAGCGCCTCCGGAACCGACGCCAACGACGGCACGACGCGAACCGCATCGGCGACGTCCGGCGCGGGAATGATCGGCGAAGCGTTCCTGATCGCCTCCGACCCGTTCGCCGACGGGACGACCTTCACCTGGCTTGCCAGCTTCCTCGGCCAGGTCTGGGTCGGCCCAGACAAGAACGGCACCGGCGCGGTCCGCATGAACCCGGACGGGACCAGCCCGCAGCCCGTCCCCTGGCAGATCGAGCACAACTCGGGCGCCAGGAACACCGCCTGGAGCGGCAAGCCCGCCGACACCATCGGCTTCAAGGGCTGCACCGCGAACACCACCGGCTGCGGCCCTGACGACGAGAGCGGCCGCGGCCTGTTCTGGAGCGGCACCCTCGGCGGGACCGAATGGCTCGGCCTCTCCGGCGCCCACGTCAACTCCGGGACCGACTACGCGCGCTATCTCTACTTCACCAACGGCTCATTCCCGCTGGCGACCGCCGGCGCGACCGATTTCGCGTACCTGGACCTCTCGGGCAACGTCTCCTCCAGCACCGGCGCCCTGACGGCGGCGGCTTTCTTCGAGGGCCGCCTCTACCTCGGCCTGCAGGGCACCGGCGCGCCGCTGCTGGAGCAGGTCGCCACGATGCCGTCGCTCCCCGGCACCGCGCCCTCGGTCTCCGACATGGGCGCGACGAACATGTCGGGAATCTCCACCGCGAACGCCGCGCCGATCGACACGCTCGCGGTCTTCGGTACTTCCCCGAACGACGCGCTCTACCTCGCAAACGGCGGCGGCTTCACCCGCACGACCTCGACCAATCCCACGCAGTGCGCGGTTCTGACCCTCATTCCGCTGACGTTGCTCTGCCCCGACTGGACGGACGCGACCCCGAGCGACTCCGACTACGGCAACAAGACGTCGATCTCGACCGGCAAGACGTCCGATCTCGAGCCGGCCGATCGCGCGATCCCCGCCATGGTCGGCTTCGGCGGCCGGTTTTTCGCGGCGCGCAACACGACCACCGGGCCGCAGCTTTGGTCCTGTGCGCCCGGCAATTCGGGCGACTCCGCCCAGTGCGACCCGAACGACTGGTCGCTGCTGGCGCGCAACACGAGCGGCGACGGCAAGCTCAGCCAGTTCAACGACGCGAACAACACCGCCGTCACGCTGCTCGCCGCGACGCCGCAACATCTCTACGTCGGCTTCAACAACGCGACCCGCGGGGTAGTCATCTATCGCACCTCGAACGCGGCGGCATCGTCGGTGAGCGACTTCACCGGCCGTCTCAGCTGCGCGGCAACCAGTGCCAGCTGTGCGGGCGTCGGCCGCGACGGTCTCGGCGCCGGCCTGACCCGCATCGCCGACGGAAAGGCATTCACGTTCTCCGGCGCCGACTACCTTTACGTCGCTGCCGGCACCGGCAGCGGCCCAGTCAGCGTATACAGGATCCCGGAATGACGACACCCGTCGCCAAAGTGAGCCTGAAGGGGGTACCCGTGGGCGCGATCGAAGGAGGCGAGATTCCCTCGAGCGTGCTGGTCGTCGACGACGAGCCCATGATCCTCGAGCTGCTGACGCGAGCGCTGAGCGCGCGCCACCTGCCGGTCAAGACCGCGGCCAGCGCCGAGGATGCCGAGAAGCTGCTCACCCACGAGCTGTTCGGGTGCCTGCTGGTGGACAAGAACCTTCCGGGCGTCGACGGGATCGAGCTCTTGCGGCGGATGCGCAAGGTGCAACCGAACTGCACGTGCATCGTGATGACCGGCTACGCCTCCCTGGACTCGGCGGTCGAGGCGCTGCGGCTGGGCGCGTCCGACTACGTGCAGAAGCCGTTTCCCAGCCTGCAGCTGGTGGTCGAGAAAGTGCAGATCGCGCTGGTCAACGTCCGCGTCCGCATGGAGCGCGAGAGATTCCTGAACAGGATCAAGCAGTTCGAGGCCGAGCTCAAGAAGCGCGACGCGCAGATCGACGACCAGCGGACCGAGATCGACATCTTCAACGACATCCTCGAGGCGCGGGTCGCCGACGCCCAGGCCGACCTCCTCAAGCGGGTCCAGATGCTCTCCGACCAGCTCGCGCTCAACATCGGCGGCGATCGCGCGGCAAAGCTCTCTGCCGAGGCGGCGCTGGACATCGCCCGCGAGCTGCAGCGGCGCGAGGATGCGGCGCCGCTGCGGGCCGATCTGGCGCGGATCGTCCGCCAGCTCGAGGACCACCTGAAGCTGCTGCGCTGAAAGTTGTCACGCCGGCCTCGCGGCCGGTGTGTGACCGGTTGATGAGCGCGGCAACATTTCTGGCACCGGCGGTGCACGCCGGGTGTACTTCCCGTTGGATGCCGGCTGAAGTCGCGGCGCTCTACCAGCAGTACGGCCCCGCCGTATACCGGCGGTGCTTCACGCTGTTGCGCGATCGCGAAGCCGCCCGCGACGCTACGCAGGAAGTGTTCGGCAAGCTCCTGAACGATCAGCAGCGGCTGGCCGGGCGCGACGACGTTCTGCCGTGGATCTGGCGGGTCGCGACCAACCACTGCCTGAACCTGCGCCGGAATGCGCGGCGGCACGGCGAGGAGGAGCTGCCGGCGGAGATTCCGGTGAACGACATCGTGCCGATCGATCAGCTGCCGGATCGACAGCTTGCGCAGCAGGTCCTCTCGCGGTTCGACGCCGAGACCCAGGCGGTCGCGGTCGGCGTCCTGGTCGACGGGATGGAGCACCAGGAGGTCGCGGACGTGCTCGGCATCTCCCGCCGGACCGTGCTGCGCAAGCTCGACAAGTTTCTCGTCAACGCGCGGAAGTTCGTCGACCGGAGCGCAACATGAGCCACCTTTCCGATTTCGCCCTGGAAGAGCACCTGCTCGATCGCGCCAAGCACGCCGGGCACGTCGCGGCCTGCGAGCGCTGCCGGTCGCGCCTCGCGCGGATGGAGGAGGAAGGCCGACATTTCCGCCAGTTCGTCTACCCCGCGACGCTCGAAGCGCTCGAGAAGCCGCGCGGGCGATCGTGGGTGCGGCTGCTTTCGATCCTGACGCCGGTCGGCTTCGTGGCTGCGGCGGGGCTGGTGTTGATCGCGCGGAAAGGGCCCGATTCCGGCTACGTCGGCACCAAGGGCGGGGCGCTCAAGCTGACCGTCTACACCGCCTCGCGCGCGCTGAACGACGGAGAATCGGTGGCGGCCTCGGCCTCGCTGCGCTTTCGGGTGCAGGTCTCTTCGCCGTGCGAGCTCCTGGTCCTGTCCTTGGACGATTCGGGCCAGATTTCAAGGATTTACGGTCCATCACCGGCGAAAGGCGACGCCGCTCTGCCGGGCGGGGCGAAGCTCGACGGGCGCGCCGGGACGGAACGTTTCTTCGCGATCTGCACTCCTAAGCGCGTGGCCGGGATTGAAGACCTGGTGCGGGCGGCCGGGCAGGGACCGGTGCGAGACTTGCCGTCCGGAAGCACGCAGGCGTCGCTTTTGTTGAAGAAGAGCCGATGAGAATCGCCCTCGCCATCCTGCTCTGCGCCGCCTCAGCCCAGGCTTCGGGGCGGTTTGCGATCGTGGCGGGCAACAACCAGGGAGCGGCTGGGCGAGCGAAGCTCTGGTACGCCGAGCGCGACGCGGAGCGGTTCGCCCGCGCGCTGCGCGAATTGGGCGATTTCAACCAGGACCGCGTCGTCCTGCTGAAATCGCCGGACGCAAGCGAATGGCGTGACGCCCTGGAAAAGACCATGCACCGGATCGCGCTCGCGCGTTCGGCCGGCGAGCATCCGCTGCTGGTCGTCTATTTTTCGGGGCATGCGGGCGCGGCGGGCCTGGAGCTCGGCGACGAGCGGATTCCCTACGAAGAGCTGCGCGCGGCGCTGGCGCGGTCGGGCGCGGACACCAAGGTCGCCATCGTCGACGCCTGCGAGGCCGGCGAGCTGACGCAGGTGAAGGGCCTGAGGGTCGATCCGACCGTCGACTTCGCGCTGCCCTCGGATGAGTCCGTCCAGGGGACGGCGCTGATCGCCTCGACCGCCGTCGGGGAGGCCGCACAGGAATCGGCGGCGATCGGCGGCAGCTTCTTCACCCATCACCTCGAGATCGCCCTGCGCGGCGCCGGCGATGCCGACGGCGACGGCCGCGTAACCCTCGCCGAGGCTTTCCGCTATACCGCGGCGCGCACGGTGGCCGGCACCGCGACGACGCAGGCCGGACCGCAGCATCCGACGTACGACTTCCGCATGGCCGGCCGCGGCGACGTGGTCCTCGCCGACCTGCGCCGCGGCGAAGGCACGCTGCGCCTGCCGGGCGATCTCGGCGCGCAGTACATCGTGCACGGCGTCTCCGAATTTCTCGCCGAGGTCGCCGGGACGCGGGAGGGCACGACGCTCGCGCTGCCCGCCGGGAAGTACACCGTCGAGCGCCGATCGGACGAGGGCCTGGCGTCGACCAGCTTCACGCTCGCCCACGGCGAGTCGCGCGTCCTGCCGGCGCTGCAGCCGACGGCCTACGAACGCGCCCGCGCCAAAGGCGGGCCCGCGCCGCGGTTGGCATTCATCGGCGGCGGAGCGGCGTCGTTTCCGCTGCCCGGTCTTTCGGTGTCGCCTTTTGTGCGTGCGGGTGTGCGCCAGGAAGTGGGGCCGGTCGGCTTGAGGCTGCGCCTCGATTTCATGCGCGGGACTGGGCTGAATCCCGCCGGGGCCTACAACCTGTCGCTCTTCGGCGGCGGCCTCGCCGCGCTCTATCCGGTCCCGCTCGGGCCGGTCCTGCTCGAGGTCGGGCCCGAAGCGGGCGCGGGAGTCGTGACACAGAGCGTGTCGGGCTCGTCGCACTCGGTGGCCGACCTGACCGCGCAGGGGGTCGCCATAGCGACCTTCCGCGCCGGGCCGCTGCGGCTCGGCGTCGACGCGACCGCGGGGGTGCACCGGTTCCCGCTCGACGGAAATACCGCCTTGAAGCCGGGCGCCTCGCTGGCGCTGCTCGTCCTGTACGGCCTCTGATGCGATCGGCCGTTCTGATTGCGCTCGGCGTGATCGGATGCGGCGATTCGTTGCGCTCGACGGCGCCCGCGGACGGCGGCAATCCGGCCTGTGCCGGCACGGTCGCTTCCTGCACTGGCGCGGCATGCTCTGCCTGCCCGGCGCCGCCGTCGAACGCGACGTCGATGCAGTGCGTGCAGGGCGGCTGCGTTTACGAGTGCGGCGCGGGATTCCTCAAATGCGATTCCGGCTGCTGCATTGCCTCCGCGATCGCCGCCGGCGGCGGGACGAGCTGCGCGATCGTCGGCGGGGCCGTCCGCTGCTGGGGCAGCAACTCCCGCGGCCAGCTCGGCTTCAGCGGCGCGCCGAAGTCGCTGGTGCCCGTCCAGGTCCCGGGGATCTCCGGCGCGACGAGGATCACGGTCGGCACCTCGCACGCCTGCGCCGTCGCGGCCGGGCAGGTCCTCTGCTGGGGCGCGAACGACAGCGGACAACTCGGCGTAGTGCCGGGCGCCGACAGTCCAACCCCGGTTGTGGTCCAGGGCCTGAGCAGTCCCGACCGCATCACCGCCGGCGACCGGCATTCCTGCGCGGTCAGCGTTGCCGGCGCGGTCACCTGCTGGGGCGCGAACGACCTCGGCCAGACGACGGTGCCCGCGGTCAGCGCGAGCCTGATCGCAGCCGGCACCGGCTACACCTGCGCGGTCGTCTCCGGCGGCGCCGTCCGCTGCTGGGGACAGGGCACCGCCTC
>JAIVGS010000139.1 GCA_020201435.1 Myxococcales bacterium | reverse complement strand
ATCATCGTCGCCACGCCGGGGCGGCTCAACGACCACCTCGATTCGCGGAGCGCGCGGCTCGACCAGGTCGAGATCCTCGTCCTCGACGAGGCCGACCGGATGCTCGACATGGGCTTTCTGCCGCAGCTGCGGCGGATCCTGAAGCACGTGCCGCAGAAGCGGCAGACGATGCTCTTCTCGGCGACGATGGCCGGCGAGGTGGCCGAGTTCGCGCGTGAAAATCTGCGCGACCCGGTGCGCGTCGAGGTCGCGCGCAGCGGCACGACCGCCGAGCGCGCATCGCAGCAGGTCTTTCTCGTCGGGCAGGAAGAGAAGACGGCGCTGCTTCTCGCGCTGCTCGAAGAGGACGATCTCTCGACCCTCGTCTTCACCCGCACCAAGCGGCGCGCCGATCGGGTCGCGAAAGACCTGCACCGCGCGGGGCACAAGGTGGCGGTGATTCACGCCGATCGCTCGCAGGGGCAGCGGCGGGCGGCGATGGACGCGTTCAAGAGCGGCGAGGCGCGGGTGCTGGTCGCGACCGACATCGCCGCCCGCGGGATCGACGTGGCCGAGATCGGCCACGTGGTGAACTTCGACCTGCCGCACGTGCCAGAGGATTACGTGCATCGCATCGGCCGCACGGCCCGGGCGGAAGCGAGCGGGCGCGCCTCGAGCTTTGCTTCACCCGAAGAGCACGACCTCCTGCGCGGCATCGAGAAGTTCACCCGCAAGCCCGTCGAACGCGCCGCAGTGCCGCGACATCACGACGCTTTTCAATCGGAAGTGAAGCGTCGGGCCGCGCTGCCGAAAGTCCCCCACCAACGCCATGGCAGCGGGCGTGCCCCGGAGCATCGATCGGGCGGCCCTCCCCAAAAAGTCGGCTCCTGGCGTCCGCGGCGGCACCGGTAACCGCTGTTGCCTTTAGGCGCGCAGGCCGGGGGCTTCGTGGCCGGTGCGGGAGACGTACTCGGTGTAGCCGCCGCCGTAGATGTGAGGGCCTCGGGGTGTCAGTTCCAGGACTCGATTCGACAGCTCGGCGAGGAAATGACGGTCGTGCGAGACGAAGAGCATCGTCCCTTCGAACCTGCGCAGCGCCGTGATCAACATCTCTTTGGTCAGGATGTCGAGGTGGTTGGTCGGCTCGTCGAGGACGAGGAAGTTCGGCGGGTCGTAGAGCATCATCGCGAGCACGAGCCGCGCCTTCTCGCCGCCGGAGAGGACGCGCACACCTTTCTGTACATCGTCGCCGGAAAACCCGAACGCGCCGGCGAGAGTTTTCAGCGAGCCGATCGACGCCTGCGGAAAACGGCCGGCGAGCGTTTCCTCGACGGTGCGCGCCGGGTCGAGCACGTCCATCGCGTGCTGCGCGAAGTAGCCGAGCTTGACGCTGGCGCCGAGCGCCGCCGCACCTGAATCCGGTTCGGTCGCCTGCGCCACCAGCTTGAGCAGCGTCGACTTGCCGGCGCCGTTGACGCCGAGCACGCACCAGCGTTCGCCGCGCCGGACGAGGAAATCGAATCCGTCGTAGACGACGTTGTTTCCGTAAGCCTTGCGGACGTGCTCGAGCCTCGCCACGTCCTCGCCGCTGCGCGGCGGCGTGCGGAACTCGAATTCGACGACCTTGCGCGTCTTCGGCGGCTCGACTTTCTCGATCTTGTCGAGCTTCTTGATCCGGCTCTGCACCTGCGCCGCGTGCGACGCCCGCGCCTTGAAGCGCTCGATGAACGCGATCTCCTTCTTCAGCATCGCCTGCTGCCGCTCGTATTGCGCGGCGGCGTGCCGGTCGGCGATGGCCCGCTCGCGGAGGTAGAACTCGTAGTCGCCGGAGTACGTGGTCAACTCGCCGTTGTCGATCTCGATGATCTTGCTCACCACCCGGTTCATGAACTCCCGGTCGTGCGAGGTCATCAGGATCGCGCCGTCGAATCCCTCGAGGAAATTCTCCAGCCAGATCAAGGACTCCAGGTCGAGGTGGTTGGACGGCTCGTCGAGCAGCAACGCGTCGGGCCGCATCAGCAGAATGCGCGCCAGCGCGACCCGCATCTTCCATCCGCCTGAGAGCGCGCCGACGTCCGCGTCCATCCGCTCCTGGCTGAACCCGAGGCCGGCGAGAATTTCGCGAGCGCGAGCTTCGAGACCGTACCCGCCGAGCTGATCGAACCGGTGCTGCACGTCGCCGAAGCGCTCGAGCAGCTTGTCCATCTCGCCGCCGCGGGCCGGATCGGCGAGCGCGTGCTCGAGCTCTTTGAGCTGCTCGGCGACTTCGCTGACCGGACCCGCGCCTGCCATCGTCTCGGCGACGACGGTGCGCCCTTTCATCTCGCCGACGTCCTGGCTGAAGTATCCGACGGTCACGCCGCGATCGACGGACACCTGCCCTTCGTCGGGCTCCTCTTCGCGCACGATCAGCCGGAACAGCGTCGACTTGCCCGCGCCGTTCGGGCCGACCAGCCCGACGTGCTCGCCCCGGTGCACGACCGCGCTCGCCTCGAGAAAGAGGATCTGCTTCCCGTGTTGCCTGGCGATTCCGTCGAGCCGGATCATGTGTGGAGTCGGGTGGGTCCCGCACTTACTCTGCCCGGCAGTTTCCTTTCTCGCGAGGCGATTTGAGGGCAGGATAGTCGCATGGGTGGGGGAACGTCGGGCCAACCACCGGGCCCGGGTACACCGCAAAAAAAGCGAAGCGCTATCGCGCTGCAGGTGAAGCTCGTCTGCGCGACGCTCGATTCGGTCAAGTCGCGCTATCCGGAGCTGAAAGAGCGGCGCTTTCCGCTGCGGGTGAAAAATCCGCTGATGGTCGACACGCTGGTCCGGCTCGACGCCCGGTTGAGCAACGGCGCGCCGTGCTTCAACGCGCTGGCGGTCGTCGAGCGCGTGACCGGCGGCGGGTCTGAGCCCTCGACGCTGACGCTCGGGATCGTCGCGATGGACGACGCCGGCCGCGAGCTCGTCGCCTGGATGGGCGGAAAGCCGCCCAAGCCCCTGCGGGAGACGCCTGCTCCCGCTTCCACGCCGGCCGGAGCTCCAACTGCGACGCAGACGTTCGTCTCGCCGGCGCCCGCGAGCACGGGTCCGGCTGGGCTCGGGCCGCTGCCGACGCTGGGCCCGCCGCCCGCGATCGGACCGTTGCCGACGCTGAAGGCGCCGCC
Source organism: Myxococcales bacterium (assembly GCA_020201435.1). Lineage (GTDB taxonomy): Bacteria > Myxococcota > Myxococcia > Myxococcales > 40CM-4-68-19 > 40CM-4-68-19. The sequence continues at coordinate 2,880 of JAIVGS010000139.1, read as the reverse complement.
GCTCCCGGCGAATCCGCCGGCCGTCGCGAGTCCGGCGCCGACGGTGTCGAAACCGCCGGTGGTGACTCCGAAGCCGCCCCCGCCGCGGCCGCCGCCGCGGCCCGCAGCCAAACCGGCGCCGCCGCCTCCGGCCGCCATCAAGGCTCCGCCGCCGCCGCCCGCCGAGGTCGAGATCGAGGTGGTCGAGCCTCCCCGCCCACCGCCGATCGCGCTGCAGGGCCCGACGGCGGCGCCGCTCGCGGCGAAGCCAGCCGGGCCGGTCGCCGAGGCGCCCCGTCCGCCCCCGATCGCGCTCCAGGGTCCTGGCCCCGCCCCCGTCGCCGCGGCGCCTCCGCCAGCGCCGGCCGCCGACGACTGGCCTCCTCCGCCTGCGCCGGTTGCGGCGGAATCCCCGGCCCCGCCACCGGTCGAGTGGGACACGCACTTCGGCCCACCCTCCGCGCCGGCGAAGGAAACGGCCGGCTCGTCGGGGTGGGGAGGCGAAGTCGTTCCCGCGCCGTCCTCGTGGGATCTTCCGGCCGCACCCGTCGCCGAAACCACCGCGCCGTCGGAGCCCGAGGTCGTCGCCAGTCCCGCCGACGTGAGAGCCCTCGAAGCCGAGCTGCCGCCGCGCGAGCCGGGAGCGCCGCTGATCACGCCCGTCCACCCGATGCCCGCCGTCCCAACCGCGCCGGGTTCGCGCCGTCCGGCCCCGCCGCCGATGGCGCCGCCGACGATGACGCCCGGCGCCGCGCCGGCGAGCGCCGGGCCGATCGTCATCGACGACGTCGCGCCTCAGCGCGCGCCGTCAGCGAAGAAGGGCCGCATCATCGGCATCGACCTCGGCACCACCAACTCCGCGGCCGCGGTCGTCAAAGAGGGCAAGCCGTTCATCATCCCCTCGCGCGAGGGCTACAACACGATCCCGTCGGTGGTCGCGCTCAACGAGAAGGGCAACGTCATCGTCGGCCACCCCGCCAAGGGGCAGCTCCTGATCAACCCGAAGTCGACGGTCTACGGCTTCAAACGGCTCGTCGGCCGCCAGTTCCGAAGCCCGGTGGTCTCCGACCTCGTCGGCCGGTTCAGCTACGAGATCGCGCAGGGCCTGCGCGGCGAAGCCTCGGTCAAGCTCGGCGACAAGATCTATTCGCTGCAGAAGATCTCCTCGCTCGTGCTCGGCGAGGTGAAGGAGCTCGCCGAGCGGTGGCTCAACGAGCCGGTCTCGCGCGCGGTGATCACCGTGCCCGCCTACTACAACGACAACCAGCGGCAGGCGGTGCGCGCGGCCGGGGCGCTCGCCGGCCTCGAGGTGGAGCGGATCCTCAACGAGCCGACCGCCGCCGCAGTCGCGTTCGCCCACGGCCGGCAGCTCGAAGAGCGGGTGATGGTCTACGACCTCGGGGGCGGCACTTTCGACACCTCGGTCCTGCAGCTCCATGGCAGCGTCTACGAAGTGATCTCGACCGGCGGCGACACGTTCCTCGGCGGCGTCGACTTCGACAAGGAGCTGGTCAACGAGCTTCTCGCGCGCTTCAAGGCCAAGCACGGCGTCGACTTCAGCGGCGACCGCGTCGCCTACCAGCGGATCAACGACGCCGCCGAGCGCGCCAAGATCGCGCTCTCCGAGCGCCTCACCACGCAGGTGAAAGTGCCGTTCGTCTGCATGATCGGCGACAAGGCCTACGACGTCGACGAGCAGATCAGCCGCGGCGATCTGGAAAAGCTGACCAACGGCCTGATCGACCGCACCCTGCGCGTCTGCGACGACGTGCTCACCAACTGCGGCCTCAAGCCGGCCGACGTCGGCGAAGTCCTGCTGGTCGGCGGCCAGAGCCGCATGCCGCTGGTGCGCACGCGGATCAAGGAGTTCTTCGCCAAGGAGGCCTCGCGCGCGGTCCATCCCGACGAAGCGGTCGCGCTCGGCGCAGCGCTGCTGGCGCACTCGATCGAGAGCGGCGAGATCGGCGGCATGGTCCTGATGGACGTGCTGCCGATGAGCATCGGCATCGGCCTGCCGGGCGGCCGATTCAAGAAGGTCGTCGAGCGCAACACCCCGTTACCACACAAGAAAACACACTCGGTCTGGACCTCCGAGGACCAGCAGAAGACGCTCGAGATCCCGATCTTCCAGGGCGAGAGCAACAAGGCGCAGGAGAACGAGTACCTGGGGACGCTGATCGTGGCGGACCTGCCGCCGGGCAACAAGGGCAACGTCGTCTTCGACGTGATCTTCTCGATCAGCGCCGAGTCGATCCTGACCGTCACCGCCGAGGAGCGCGGCACCGCCCGATCGGTGACCGCGACGTTCAGCACCCAGGACACGCCCGAGGCCGTCCGGCGGCGGATGGCGAGCCCGTCCTGGGAGGACGAGACCGAGGGCGGCGGCAAGGGCGGCGGCCTCTTCGGCTGGTTCAAGCGCAAGAAGAAGTGACCTACGGGATCAGCCGGACGTCGTCGACGTAGACCGTCGCCTGGGTCGAGCTGCCGGAGTTGTCCTGCACGTAGAGGTCGCGCAGCGGCCTGCCGCTGACCCCGAGCGTCGAGAGCGGCACCACGACGTGCTCCCAGATGCCCGCTCGCAGCGCGTGGCCCAGCCACTGCGGGATGTCGACCTCGCCGAGCAGCGTCTGCCCGTCGTAGACCGCGAGGATGATGTCCTGACCGCCGCCCGGGCCGCCGTTGACGTAGAGCTCGATCGAGCCGAAGCCGGTCGTGTCGACGCCCGAGTGGTGGAAGTAGAGGCCGTCCCAGTTGACCGGCGCGAACGAGATCGCGGCGGCCCCCGAATGCACCACGGCCGACTGCGACAGGGTGTGCTTCGCCCAGCTCCAGTCCTCGAAGCCTCCCTCGAGGGCGTCGTCGTAAACCACGTACGCGGACGACGGCGGAGGAGGCGGAGGC
>JAIVGS010000138.1 GCA_020201435.1 Myxococcales bacterium | reverse complement strand
GGGTGCAGACCCTTCGCGAATCAGCGTGTGCAGGCTTCTGGCCCACTCGGCGAGGTCCGGCTTCTCCGCCATCCGGCTCATCCGCATTCCGAGCAGCACGTAGGTCCCGACGATCATCGAGGCGAAAATTTCCGACGGGACGTCGGTGCGGCACGCGGCCGCCCCCTTGAAACGATTGACGTTTTCCTTGATTCGCTCGATCTCGCCATCGGTCAGGCCCCAGATCAGGCCCTCGAACTTCGTGCCCTGCGCGCCGCGCAAGAGGACCCCGACGACGTCGCGGTACTCCCACATCAGCTCGAGGACGTGGAGGTCCTCGCGAACCTCCATCTCGAGGAACTTCTTCTCGTCGAGCGCGTCGAGCTCGGCCATCTGCTCGTGGCGGCGGTCGGTGCTGCGGGTGATCGCGCCGAAGAACTTGTCGACCAGCTCGCCGAAGAGGGCTTCCTTCGATTCGAAGTGGAGGTAGAACGCGCCCTTCGAGAGGCCGCAGGCGGAGGTGATGTCCTCGACCCGCGCGCTGCGCAGGCCCTTCCGGGCGAACTCCGCGCGCGCAGCGGCGACGAGGGCGTCGTGGGCCGTGGGGTCGGCGGGGCGGGCCATTCGGGGCAGTAGATGACTGGCCAGTCAGAAACGATTCGGACTTTTGGCGCGCCGCGTAAGTGTCGAATATCACGCACGTTTACGGAACTTAAGGAACGGAACGGAACGGAACGTTCAGGGTGATGGGTCGAGGGTTGGGGTTCAGGGAGTCGGGCTAGGGCCCTAACCTTTCCCGTCCCTGACCCTTACCCCAGCATTTCCCCTGGACCCTTAACGTTCCGTTCCGTTCCGTTCCTTAGGTTCCCTGTCCTTCAGAAGACGCTGCCGGTTGCCACGCGACCAGGCAATCACCACCCTGCCGTCAGCCTTCGGGAGGTGCGGGATGGGGTGGGGGAAGGTCTATCTGCTGACGTTGGCGGTGCTCGCCGCGGCGTGCGTCGACAAGAATCAACTTCCGCCGTGCGATCCGGAGACCGACGCATCCTGCAACATCGCTCCGACCCGGATCGGATGCACCAAGGACTCCGACTGCGGCGACGGCGTCTGCCAGTCCGACGGCACCTGCAAGGCGAAAGATCCGGTCACCAAGGCGACCGCCTGCGTCGGCGTGACCTGCCCGGCCGGCAACTTCTGCTCCAACGGCGTCTGCCTGCCGGAAAACGCCCAGTGCACCCAGGCGGACCCGGCCTGCATCTACGTCCCTCACGGCGCATTCGAACAGCCCGCCCACGAATGGTGGTGGCCGTTCCCGACGCCCGACGGACCTGACGGTCCCGCCGGCAGCAACCTGACCCGGTCCGATATCGAGTACCCCGACTTCGTCCAGGTCATGAGCACGCCGGTCGTGATGCGGCTGAGCGCGAAGGACGCGTCGCCGGCGGTGGTCTTCAACACCTTCTCGCAACAGACGGGCGTCAACGGCAGCCAGTTCGTCGAGGTCCAGGGCGTGATGCGCGCCATCCGCGGCATCGACGGCACGTCGATCTGGTCCGCGCCCCACGACATGTGGAACCACATGGACCAGAGCGTCAACGGCAACTCCGGCATCGCCGCGGGCGACTGCATGGGCACCGGCGAGGTCTGCTTCATCACCGGCGGCTGGAACCCGATCGACGTGCCCTGCTTCTCGGGCAGCCAGCCCGGCACCTGCGATCCGAACGTGCAACCCGGCCACGCGCATGAGCACGGCGGGCTGATCGCGTTCGGCAGCGACGGCCGGTTCCTGTGGGTCAACCGACAGGCGTCGATCTGGTGGGGCGCCCCCGCGATCGCGCGATTGCTCGGACCGACGGGCCCCGCCCAGGTGGTGGTCGGCAATGGCGTCTACGACGCCGGCACCGGCGCGACACTCTGTGCGCAGACGCGCGGCGCGGCGGGCGGCAACGGCGACGGCACGCTCTCGATCGTCGCCGACGTCGACCTCGACGGCACGCCCGAGATCGTCACCGGCAACCAGGCCTACAAGCTGACGAAAGATGCGAAATCGGCGACCGGCTACAGCTGCAAGCCGCTCTACGGCGACGGCGTGCAGATGCCCAACGGCCAGCCCTGCGCGGGCGGCGCTGGTTCGGCCTGCCCCGACGGCTTCCCGGCGGTGGCGAACTTCGCCGGCTACGGTGCGACGATGGGCCTCAAGCCGGACGACAAGCACCCCCAGGTGGTGGTCGTCGCCCACGGTTACCTCCGCATCCAGGACTGGACCGGCGGCATGCTGCTCTCTCCGGTCCCGCTGCCGCAATTCGGCGCCGATTGCGCGGACCCGAGCTACAACCCGGGCGGGGCGCCGACCATCGCCGACTTCGACGGCGACGGCCTGCCCGAGATCGGCGTCGCGTCGCAGAGCGCGTACTCGGTCTGGAAGCCGGGCGTCGGCTGGGTGTGGAACACTCCCACCTTCGACTGCTCGGCCAATACCGGCAGCTCGGTCTTCGACTTCGAGGGCAAAGGCAACGCGACGGTCGTCTATTCGGATCAGTGCGCGTTCCACGTCTACGACGGCAAGACGGGCAAGACCCTGATCACCGAGAAGAACTCGAGCTGCACCGCGTACGAGATGCCGATCGTCGCCGACATCGACGGCAGCGGCCGCGCCAAGATCCTGGTGCCGAACAACAACGTCTGCCAGTACATCTGCGACTGGGGCTCCCAGGACCAGCACCTGAACGTGGGCCTCAAGGCGCTGATGTCGCCCAACGATCGCTGGGTCAACACCCGCAGCGTCTGGAACGAGCACACCTACCACGTCAGCAACGTCGGTCTCGACGGGTCGCTGCCGTATCCGGAGCCGAACTCGTGGCAGGCGCCGCAGTCGAACACCTACCGGCAGAATGTGCAGGGGCAGGGCGTGTTCAGCGCGCCCGACCTCTCGGTCTGCGAGGTGCAGGTCGACATGGCACAGTGCGCGACGTCGAGCGCGACGGTGAGCGCGATCGTCTACAACGGCGGCGCGCTGATGGCGAAGCCGGGCATCACCGTCGACTTCTACGCCGAGCTGTCGAACGGCCAGGAAGCGCACATCGGCCAGGGGCTGACCACCAAGACGCTGAAGCCGGGCGACTCCGAGAAGGTCGGCGTGCAGTGGATCGCGCCGCCCCAGAACGTGAGCTCGAACGTGAAGGCGATCATCGATCAGCAATCGCTGATCGGCGACTGCCACCCGGAGAACAACACCGCTGCGACGAAGTCGCCGGTGAAGTGCAATCCGCTGGGGTAGCCGGCTACCGGCTACCGGCTACCGGCTACCGGCTACCGGCCAAAAAAAAAGGTTTTCTTCGCGTCTTCGCGCCTTCGCGGTGCGCTTTTGAGTATCCTGCGCGCGCGTGACGGAAACCGCTGCCGCTAGCCCCGCTGCGCCTGCTCGACGAACGGGTGGCGCCGCGTTGCTCGTGGCGGCCGGCATCCTGCTCAGTCGCATCGCGGGACTCATCCGGCAGCGCGTGCTCGGCCATTATCTCGGCACCTCGTCCGCCGCCGACGCGTACACCGCCGCGATCCGGATCCCGAATTTCCTGCAGAACCTGCTCGGCGAGGGTGTGCTCTCGGCGTCTTTCATCCCTGTTTACGCAGCCTTACGGGCCCAGGGAGAAGACGACCAGGCGCGGGGCGTGGCGGGCGCGGTGGCCGGGCTTTTGACACTCGTGACCGCGCTCTTCGCGGTGCTCGGCATCGTCGCGACGCCGTGGCTGCTCGATGCGATCGCGCCCGGCTTTTCCGGCGACACGCGCGCGCTCGCGATCGTGCTCGTCCGCATCTTCTTTCCCGGCATCTCGCTGCTGGTGCTCTCCGCGTTCTGCATCGGCGTCCTGAACAGCCACCACAAGTTCTTCCTCTCGTACGCGGCGCCGGTGGTGTGGAGCGCGGCGATCATCGTCGCGCTGATCGCGGGCGCGCGGCTCGGCGGCGGCGATCAGTCGCGGATCGCGGTGTGGGCGGCGTGGGGCGCGGTCGCCGGCGGCGCCTTGCAGCTCGGCGTGCAGTTGCCGCTCGTCCTGCGGCTGCTCGGCCGCGGCGCGCGGCTCTCGCTCGGCCGCGGCGACGCGCATGTGGCTGAAGTCGTACGCAATTTTCTACCGGTCGTGGCCGGCCGCGGCGTCGTGCAGCTGTCGGCCTACGTCGATACGTTGATCGCCTCGTGGCTCCCGAGTGGGCCTGCGATCGATCGCGTTTCCGGTCGTGCCCTCGGTCGCCGCGTTCTTCGCGCTCGGCGACGTGATCTGCAGCGCGCTGTTCCAGACCGGCGAGTTCCATCGCGGCGACGTGATCTACGTCTGGTGGATCCTGATCGGCAGCACCGTCGGTCTGCTCGCGGCGACGATGGCGCGGCTCTACTCGAGCGCGTTCTACGCCCTGCGCGACACGCGCACGCCCCTGCGCTACGCGATCGTGCGGGTCGCGCTCACGGCCGGCCTGGGCGTCTTCTGCGGCCTCTATCTGCCCGGCCTCCTCGGCGTCGACGCGAAATTCGGCGCGCCCGGCCTGACCGCTTCGGCGGGTGTGGCGGGGTGGGTGGAATTCCTCCTCTTGCGCCGCGGCATCAGCCGCCGCATCGGCGAGGTCCACGTGACCAAAGGTCTCTTGCCGCGCCTCTGGTCGGCGGCCGCGCTCGGCACCGCCGTCGCACTCGCGGTGAAATTCGCGACGCAAAACGTCGACATCCTGAACCGCCCGATCCCTCGCGCCGTGCTCGTCCTCGGCGTTTTTGGCGTGACGTACGTCGGTATCGCACTCGCGCTGCGCGTCCCCGAAGCCACAAATGCGCTCTCGCGCATTCGGCGGTTGTTGCGTCCTCAGGAGACCCGCCCTGAAGGGCGGGTCTAGCAAAACTCAAGCCCCTTCGGGGCTTCGACTTGACCTCTGACCTCGCGCTCAGCCCCTTCAGGGGGCTTGTTCTTTGCTAGACCCGGGCTTCAGCCCGGGTCTCCTGAAGCGATCGCAGGATCTGAATTTCGCTTACACTGCGCGCGTCGTGTTGAACGGGATGATACGCACCGCTGTCGTCGCTGCCGTGCTGGCGGTCGCCTGCTCGCGTGGCGCCCGCAAGGACGTGACTGCCGCGGTGGCGGACGAGGCGCCGGAAGCGGCGGCGCGCGAGGCCGCGGCGACCGACGCCCCCGCGTTGACGCACGCCGAGATGGTCGAGCACGTCCTCTCGCGCGTGTCGTTCGGGGCCAACCAGGGCGAGCGCGCGCGCGTCGAGCAGATGGGCATCTCGGCGTACCTCGAGGAGCAGCTGCATCCGGAACAGATCGACGATTCCGCGCTCGAGCAGCGGTTGGCGGCGTTTCCCGCCCTCCAGAAGAGCGTCGGCGAGCTGGTCCAGACGCTGGTCGCGCAGCGCAGGATGCGCCAGCGCGAGCAGCGAGACGACGAGATGCTCGGAAAGGCGCCGCCTCCGCCCGCCGGCGTCTCGAGGGAGCTGCGCAAGTCGCTCGGCAAGGCCGGCCGCGGCCCCGGCTTCGAGACCGTCGCGCAGCTCTCGCAGGCCAAGGTCCTGCGTGCGGTCGCCTCGAAGCGGCAGCTGCAGGAAGAGCTGGTCGACTTCTGGTTCAACCACTTCAACGTCTTCGCCGGGAAGGAGACCGAGTCGGCGCTCCTGCCGCGATACGAAAACGGCGTCGTGCGGCCGAACGCGCTCGCGACGTTCCCGGAGCTGCTCGAGGCCACCGCCCACAGCCCGGCGATGCTGATCTATCTCGACAACTGGCGCTCGTCCGCGCCGGCGCCGCGCTGGCTCAAGAAGAACAGGAACGCGCCCAAGCGGGGCCTCAACGAGAACTACGCCCGAGAGCTGCTCGAGCTGCACACCCTCGGCGTCGACGGCGGCTACACCCAGAAGGACATCGTCGAGGTCGCGCGGTGCTTCACCGGCTGGACCGTCGACGAGCCGCAGAAAGACCCGCATTTCGTCTTTCGAAAAGGCCTGCACGACTTCGGCGAGAAGCACGTCCTCGGGCACCTGATCCCCGCCGGCCACGGCGTCGAGGACGGCGCGCGGGTGCTCGAGATCCTCGAGGAGCATCCGTCGACGGCGCGGTTCATCGCCCGCAAGCTCGCGCGCCGATTCGTCAGCGACGACCCGCCCGACACCCTGGTCGCGAAGGTCGCCGAGACCTACACCCGCACACACGGCGACATCCGCTCGATGTTGCGGACGATTTTCGAGTCGCCCGAGTTCTGGAGCCGCAAGGCGCTGAAGGCGAAGGTGCGCTCGCCGCTCGAGCTCGTCGCGGCTCTGGTGCGCGGGCTCGACGCGACCGTCGACGACCCGATGGCCCTCGCCAGAGCCGTCGCGCGGATCGGCGAGCCGCTCTACGCCGCCCAGCCACCGACCGGCTATCCGGACTCCGCGCAGACCTGGCTCTCGTCGGGCGCGCTGCTCGCGCGCATCGACTTCGGCCTCCAGCTCGCGAACGGCCGCCTCGAGGGCGTGAAGATCGACCTCTCGCGGCTCGGCGACGGACCGCCGGAGGAGATCCTGAACAAGGCCGCGCTCGAGCTGGGCGCGACCGAGCTCTCCGAGACCACCCGCGACTACATCCTCAAGGACGCTGGGAACGCGCCGCGCGTCGTCGGCATGCTGCTCGGCGCGCCGGAGATCCAGCGGCGATGATCTCGCGGCGCCAGATCCTGAAGGGCGGGGCGCTGCTCGCGGCCGGCTCGTTCATGCCCGGCTGGGCTCGCCGCGTCCTCGCGGACGAGGGCCCAGGCTCCCGAAAAGTCCTGGTTTTTCTCTTCCTGCGCGGCGCGCTCGACGGTCTCCACGCGGTGACGCCGATCGGCGAACCGCGCTTCGCCGAACTCCGGCCGCAGCTCGCGCTCGACCCGCGCGAATTGCTGCCGCTCGAGCCGGGTTTCGCGCTCCACCCCTCGTTGGCGCCGCTGATGCCGTTCTGGAAGGAAGGATCGTTGGCGTTGGTGCACGCGGTCGGCTCGCCCGATCCGACCCGCTCGCACTTCGACGCGCAGGACTATCTCGAGCTCGGCACGCCCGGCGTGAAGGGCACGCCGGACGGCTGGCTGGCCCGCGCGCTCCGGAACCCCGAGCCCCGCTCCCCGCTGGACGCGGTCGCGGTCTCGCCGCGATTGCCCCGCGCGCTGCAGGGCGCACCCGAAGCGCTCGCCTTCGCCTCGCTCGACCAACTCCGCCTCCATCCGCCGGGGGCGCGGAAGGCCCTCGAGTCGATGTACGGGCGCGAGCCGGACGAGCCGGTCGCCGCGTCGGGCCGCGAGGCGTTCGCCGCGCTCGACCTCCTCGAACGAAAGCTGCCGATCAAGCCGGCCGTCGAATATCCCAAGGGCCCGATCGCCAACTCCTTGAAACAACTCGCACAATTGATCAAGGCCGAGGTCGGCCTGCGGGTCGGCTGCGCCGATGCCGGCGGCTGGGACACGCACGCCGCGCAGCCGGGGCAGCTCGGGAGCAACCTGCGCCAGCTCGGCGAAGCCCTGAGCGCCTTCCGGCGCGACCTCGACAAGCGCGCCGGCGACGTCGTCCTCGTGGCTGCGACCGAGTTCGGCCGCACCGTCCGGCAGAACGGCGCCAACGGGACCGACCACGGCCATGCCAGCGTCGCTTTCGTCCTCGGCGGCGGCGTCCGCGGCGGCCGCATCCACGGCCGCTGGCCCGGCCTCGCCGACGACCAGCTCTACGAAGGCCGCGATCTCGCGGTCACGACCGACCTGCGCAGCGTGCTCGCCGCAGTCGCCGAAAAGCAGCTCGGCGCGAACGATCTGTCGCGCCTCTTCCCCGGTTTTTCCGGCGTGCCCCTCGAGGGCCTGATGTTATAAACCCGGTTCCCCTATGACTCTTTTCCTCGCCGCTCTCCTCGCACTCACGCCGGTCACGGCCGAACAGGCGAAGAAGGCCTTTCCGGCGGTCGATCTCTCCGTGCTGACCGATCAGCAGCGCGGTGTCTTCATCGACGTCGCAGCCGAGGTCTACAATTACGCGGGCTGCCAGGACACGCTCGCCATCTGCCTCAATCCGGCGGCCAAGGACGCGCATGCGCTCCGCATGGCGGGCCTCGTCAAGGCGCTGGTCCGCGAGGGTGCGCCCGAGCAGGCCGTGGTCCAGGCGGTCGAGCGGTACTACGACGGATTCGCGCCGAAGCAGCGCGCCAGCTTCCGCACCGACAACTGCCCGGTCGAAGGCACGGGCCCGATCGCGATCGTCGAGTTCAGCGACTACCAGTGCCCGCACTGCGCGGCCGCGCTCGCGCCGCTGACGGCGGTGGTAGACCTCGATCGCGCCGGTCAGGTCCGGCTGTGCTCGAAGTACTTCCCGTTCCCGTCGCACCCGCGGGCGCGGATCGCGGCGCTATGCGCCGAGTACGCCCGCAGCAAGGGCAAGTTCTGGGAGATGAACACGAAGCTGTTCCAGAACCAGGAATCGCTCGAGGACTCCGATTTGAAGAAGTACGCGAAAGAGCTCGGCCTCGACGGCGACGAGATGATGAAGGAAGTCTACGCCGGCAAGTTCGACGCGGCGATCGAGAAGCACCTGCGCGAAGGCGTGGCCGCGGGCGTCGAGAGCACCCCCAGCCTGTTCATCGACGGCCGCCCGTACTCGCTGCCGGTGCGGCCCGCGTACCTCCAGTTCGCGATCGACGATGAGATCCAGTGGAAGAAGGAAAAGGGCTGGAAATTCAAGCCCGTGCCTGCTGCCCGGAAGGTCGCCAAAGGCAAGTGATGCGGCATTGGCTCCTCAAGACCGAGCCGTCGTCGTTCTCGTTCGACGATCTGTGGAAGGCGCCCAGGAGGACCACCGGATGGAGCGGGGTGCGCAACTACCAGGCGCGAAATCTAATAAGGGACGAGATGAAGAAGGGCGACCGCGTCCTGATCTATCACTCGAGCGCCGAGCCGCCGGCGGTGGTGGGCGAGGCCGAGGTCGTGCGCGAGGGATATCCCGATCCGACGCAGTTCGACCCGCGCGATGACCACTTCGACGCCGCGTCGCCGCGAGAAAGGCCGCGCTGGTTCCAGGTCGACGTGAAGGCGGTGCGCAAGCTGCCGCGGGATGTGCCGATCTCCGAGCTGCGCGGCGCGCCGGAGCTGTCGAAGATGGCGCTGCTGCAGCGCGGGCAGCGGCTCTCGGTGCAGCCGGTGGCCCCGTCCGAGTACGCGGCCATCGTCAAGCTGGCGGAGCAGTGAGCCCCGCGGTCTTCTGCGCCGTCGCCGCCGTGCTGATCGGCGCGGCGCTGCAGTTGTCGAGCGGCATGTACGACGCCCGCGCTCTCGCCCTCGTGACTGCCGCCACCCTTTTGGCCGTGGCCGCGGCATTTGGGGACACTCGATGGGGACACTCGATTGGGACACTCATCAGGGACACCCGTAAACGAGTGTCCCCATTCATCCTCGGCGCGGCGTGTGCCGGCGGGCTCGTCGTACACTTCTTCTTCAACCCGACCTTCTACGGCGACCCGCGCAAGCTCGAGTCATTCCACTGGTTCGCGGTCGTGGGGCTCGTCCTGCTCTCGGCGTACCTTTGTCTACACCTGCGCGCCTCGTTCATCCGCGCCCGCTTTCTGCTGCTGCTCGCGTGCTTCGCGATGATGGGCATCGCGGTCCTGCGCGCGAGCCCCAGGCCGTGGATCGACGTCTGGTACCTGCAGCAGGGCGCGGCCGATGCGCTCTGGCACGGGTACGATCCCTACTCCGTCTCGTATCCCAACATCTACGGGAGGATGGCGAACGTCTCCTACCCGCCCGAGCTGCTCGTCAACGGCCGGCTCTTCTCGTTCTGCTATCCGCCGCTCACCATCCTCGTCGACCTGCCGGCGCGGCTCCTCTTCGGCGACATCCGGTACGCGTCGCTCGGGCTGATGATCTTCTCGGCGTGGGCGATCGCGCGCCTCGCTCGCGGCGCCGAGGGCGAGCTGGCGGCGCTCTTCATCCTCTTCCAGCCGCGGACGTTCTTCGTCCTCACCTGGCATTTCATGCTCTCGAGCCGCGACGACGCGCTCTCGCTGATGGCGCTCTGGAACCGCCACGGCGGAGCGCCAAAAGCGGTCGTGACCCTCGTTCCCTTCCTCGGGATCGCCCTCCTGGCCGGCACGCTGCGATGGCGGGTGACGGTGGCGCAGGCCCTCGCGGCAGCCGCCGCCGCGTACCTTTTGGTCGTGGTGGCCTACAAGCAGGCGTTCTGCAACTATTACTGGCTCAGCGCGGGGCTCCTCTGTGCCGCGGTCTCGGCGCTGCAGGCCCCCGGGGAGACGGCGTGATCTCGGGTCTGCGCGTCTGCGTGGTGATGCCGGCGTACAACGCCGCGAAGACCGTGCGGCGGACGGTCGCCGAGATCGACCGCTCGGTCGCGGACGACATGATCCTCGTCGACGACCAGTCGAAGGACGACACCGTCCGCGTCGCGCAGGAGCTCGGCCTGCACGTCGTCGTGCATTCGAAGAACCGCGGCTACGGGGGCAACCAGAAGACCTGCTACGCGGAGGCCCTCAAGCGAGGGGCGGATATCGTGGTGATGCTGCACCCCGACTATCAATACTCGCCGCGGCTGCTGCCGGCGATGGCGGGGATGATCGCCAGCGGGCATTTCGACGCGGTCCTCGGTTCGCGCATCCTCGGCGTCGGCGCGCTCGCCGGGGGCATGCCGATCTGGAAATACGTCGCCAACCGGTTTCTCACCGCGAGTGAAAACCTGCTGCTCGGATACAAGCTCGCCGAGTACCACACCGGGTACCGCGCGTTCTCGCGCCGCCTGCTCGAGACGCTGCCGCTCGAGGAGAACTCGGACGACTTCGTCTTCGACAACCAGATGCTCGCGCAGGCGATCTGGTTCGGCTTTCACATCGGCGAGATCTCCTGTCCCGCCCGGTATTTTCCGGAAGCCTCGTCGATCGACTTCCGCCGCAGCGTGAAGTACGGCTTCGGCGTGCTCGGCACCGCCCTGGAATTCCGCGCGGCGCGGCTGCGACTGACGAAGTCGCCACGCTTCGCCGAAACCGGCCGCAAGCTGCTGCCCGCGGTCACTGAGTGATCGAGAGGCCGTCGAAGTAGACCACCGCGCTGGTTGCGGGACTGACCAGCTGCGCGCGGATCGACATGTAGG
>JAIVGS010000027.1 GCA_020201435.1 Myxococcales bacterium | reverse complement strand
GTCTTCCTGCGGATAGTCGGGATCGACGATCCGCAGCCACCGCTCGCTGCGATCGCTGTCCTTCTTGTACCCGTTGACGACGACGATGTGCCCGCGGTCCTTCGTCAGCAGCGTGTACTGCACGATCGGGTTGTTCTTCTTGAGCTGCTCGACGTGCCGCGCGAAGACCTTCTCGACCTGATCCGGATTCGGGTCGTCGCCGAGCTCGCCCGAGTCGCTTTTCCAGCCGGCGAGCTTGAAGATGTCGTCGGGATTGACCTTTCCCGTCTCGTCGACGCCCGCCAGCTTGCCCTTGTTCGACCCGCCCATGAACCGCAGGTTGAACTTCGCGCCGTTCGCGCCGGGGCCCAGGTCGCCGTCGTCGTGGCCGATGTACTGGTCGGTCTTCTTCTGGTCCTTGCAGTAGTAGTTGTAGACCATCGCCGCCGACGCCCGTCCGCACCAGAAGCTGCTCCGGACCTCGGTCGACTTCTGCTGCAGGCGCGGCACGTCCAGCCACTTTCCTTCGAGCCCTTCGAGGTCCGCCGGCTTCATGTCCTCCGGCTTGCGGACGGTGTCGACCGGCTTGATGGCGGGCATGCCGAAAGTCCCCCTCGGCCGCGCTTTTACTCGGCGCCGGCGCAGAGCTGTAGCTGCCGAAGTCTACCCGATTTCGCGGTCGCTTGGCGAGGGGGTAAAAAACCGACCGATCGCCCGTCGGTTAGCGCGGGAAGGCGTGAAGTTCAGGCCGCGAGAGCCGATCCCCGCGCGGATGATACCGCGGCCCCCAGGGCAGGGGAACCATCGGCGTGCGCGTTACGGCGGCGACGTGGCGAGCAGCCACGTGCGCGGCCTGGCGACACGCGCGGCGAGGGGGTCGCGCCACCGCGGCGGCAAATATTCGCGCGTGTGGCGACGATGGTTGTTGCGCAGATACCTCGTCGCGTGCGCAACCTCCCGCCGCGTCGTGAGCGTGTGCCCATGGTAGCGATCCACGAACACCGGCCCGCGCCGATTCTGTAATGAATTCAATTGTTTGGCGATTCTTATCCCGAGGCGCTGCATGGCGCGGGAGAGGGCGTTTGCGTTTTGCGCTTCGGCGATCAGGTGCAGATGATTTCCGAGGATCACGTAATCGACGACCTGGAAGTCGTCGGTTTGGACGGCACGAATGGCGTCCACGATCACCTTGGACTGCCGCTGAGCCCGCAAGTAGCGGATGCCGGGTTGGACCCGCAGCGTCAGGTGCACCGGATGACGGGGTTTGTGCTCCGGCCTGGGCAGATGCGGGACTCCAGCCCCCACGAGGCCTTGATGTGCGCGCGTCCTCGGCCGCCCCGCGCCAGGTCGTTTTCCACCCCACTGTTTCGGCTTCGGAAACGCGAAGCTCGTCTGCTTCATCCTGATTTGAATAGCAGATGTATCGTTGGGAGTCAACAAGCGGCCGGTGCTGAACCGGTGCTGCTTCACGCAGCCCGGTCGACGGTGTAAATGGCGAGCTCGCGCAGCGACTCGGCGACGGTCGCAGGGAAGGGCGCGTTTTCGAGCGCCCGCAGCGCTTCGTCGCGCAGCCGTTCGGCTTCGGCGCGCGCCGAATCGACCGCGCCGCTGCGCCGCAGGATGTCGCGCAGCGCCTCGACATCGGCGCCAGCGCGGCCGAGGCCGACGCGCAGCATCTCGGCGTCGGCTGCCGTCGCCGTTTCGAGCGCCCGCGCGACGAGCAACGTCCGCTTGCCCTCGCGCAGATCGCTCGCGTTCGGCTTGCCGGTCACTTCCGGCGCGCCGAACGTGCCGAGCAGGTCGTCGGCGATCTGGAACGCCTGCCCGAGCGGCCGCGCATACCGCGTCAACGCGTCGACCTTTTCCTGCGACGCCCCCGCGAGCAGCGCTCCGAGGTGGAGCGGCAGCTCGAACGTGTAGCTCCCCGTCTTGAGCCGCTGCACCTCGAGAACGCCGCGAGCGTCGAGCGCGACCACTTTGGTTGCGAGCAGATCGAGCGTCTGCCCGATGGTCACGTCCTGCAACGATTTCCCGAGCATTTGCGCGGCCTTCAGCGCGCGCTCCGGCCCGACCGGCGCGGCCAGCACGAGCTCCCACGCCCACGCCTGGCACAGCGACCCGAGCAGGATCGCCACCGACCCGGCAAGATGGTCGCCCCCGAGCGCGGCATGGATCGTCGGCCCGCCGCGCCGGACCTCGTCGCGATCCATGAAATCGTCATGGATCAGGAGGTACGCGTGGAGCAGCTCGATGCCAATGCTCGGATCGAGAGCCGGCGCGGGATCGTCTCCGGCCGTCCTGAATCCCTGCTCGACGAGCGCTCCCCGCAGCCTCTTCCCGCCCCGCAAGACGTAATCCCGCAGCTGCGCGAACGCCGGCTTCAGATCGACCGGCAGCTTCCCGATCTCCGCCGTCTTCGCATCCAGGAAATTGCGCAACCGCGGCTCGGACCGGCGCGCATAGTCGAGAAGGAAATTCGGGGACGCCATACTTAATTCCGACTCACGTCCGACGGAAGCTCGTCGGAGTTAAGTATTGTGTCCCCGAAACTCCGACTTAAGTCACTTCGGCGGAGGCGCCGCGGGCGACCATCTTGGCCAGGATCTCCTGGGCGCGATGGAGCTTGATCTCGCCGGCGGCGATCAGCGCGCGGGCCACTTCCTCGACGGCCGAGCCCTTTGCTCCCGCGCTCACCGCGAGGTTGCGCGCGTGGAGCGCCATGTGGCCCTTCTGGATCCCGACCGTCCCGAGCGCGCGCAGCGCCGCCATGTTCTGGGCGAGACCGACCGCCGCCATGATCCCGGCCAGCTTCTGGGCGTTCGGATTGCCCATCATCTTGAGCAAAACCGGAATCAGCGGGTTCGCCTTGACCGCGCCGCCGACCGTCCCGACCTGGATCGGGATCTCGATGCTCCCGTGCAACGCGCCTTGCGAGACCCACCACCGCGTCATCGCCTCGTACCGGCCGTTGCGCGCGCAGTAAGCGTGCGCCCCGGCCTCGATCGCGCGCCAGTCGTTTCCGGTCGCCAGCGCGACCGCGTCGACGCCGTTCATCACGCCCTTGTTGTGCGTGCAGGCGCGGTACGGGTCGGCGTCGGCGAACCTCGACGCTTCCGCGATGCCGTGCGCCACTTCCGCGCCCGAGAAGCCGAAGTCCGCCAAAGCCTCGAACGGGATCCGGCACGACGCCCGCGCGAGCCGCAAGTCGGCGAGATTGCTCAGGATCCGCAGCCGCACCCGGCCGCCGGTCAGCCGCTCGATCAGCGGCGCCACGCCCTCGCACATGGTGTTGATCAGGTTGGCGCCCATCGCGTCCTGGGTGTCGACGATCAGGTGCACGACCGCGTGCGTCTCGGCGCCGACCGGAACGAGCCGCACCTCGAGATCGCGCGCGCCGCCGCCGCGGGCTTTCATCGCCGGATGGAGCGCGTTCGCCTCCGCCAGGATCCGGTCCTTCTCCCGCAGAATCGCCGCCTTGGCCGCCTCCGGATTGCTCAGCTCGGTGACCTGCACCTGGCCGATCATCAGCGGCTTGTCCGCCGACGCCGTGAACCCGCCGCCCTCGCGGGCGATCTTCGCCGCCAGCGAAACCGCCGCGACCACCGACGGCTCCTCGACCGCCATCGGCACCACCACGTCCTCGCCGTTGACGAGGAAATTCAAGCCGATCCCGACCGGCAGGCCGAGCACGCCGACCGCGTTCTCGATCATCGCGTCGGCGTTCGCGAGCGGCAGCGTCGAGCTCTCGCCCAGGCCGTCGAGGTCCTGCCCGTCGAGCGCGTCGGCGAGGCGTCGCAGCCGCTCCGACATCTTCATCTTGTAGAAGCCCGGCAGCCTGCTCGAGCTCATCCGCTGTTCCTCCGTCACGGCAATTGTGCCGCCACCGGCTCCTGCGCGCACCCCACAAACGCTCAAAACGCTCACGGCACCGTCACCCAGAGGGTGTACCGCCTACATGAAAGGCGGGTATTCGCGTCATGAAATTTTCGAGAAGACGTCTACTTGGCGGCATCTCCGGCGCTGCCGGAGTCGACCCGCGCCGTCACCGGCGCATCCCGCCGCACGCCGAAGAAGAGCGCCTTGCCGCCCCGGCGCACGTACAGCCGCGCGATCGGAGCGGCGCTGGAAATCACCTTTCGATACGAGGGCTTGTCGATCACGGGCTTCCCGTCGACCTCGAGGATCAGGTCGCCCTGCCGCACCCCCGCCCGGTATGCACACCCGCGCAGATCGACCGAGATCACCCGCACGCCACGGCCGTGGTCGCCCTCGTCGCGGGGCGGCTCCTCGACCGCGAATCCGAACGGCTCCTGCTCGCGGCGCAGCGCCGGTGGAGCGGCCGGCGGCTCCCACGGCGCTCCCGGCTTTTCCTGCAGCACGACCGGGATCTGGAGCTCCTTCCCGGTGCGCCAGACGCGCAGCTTCACTTTGCTCCCCGGCGGCGTCGACGCGGTCAACCAGCGCAGCCGGTAGCTCTCGACCAGCGGCTCGCCCTCGAAGCTCAAGACCACGTCGCCGGGCTTGAGGCCGGCGTGCTTGCCGGGACCGTCGTCGGCGACTTCGGTGACCAGGACCCCCTTGCCGCCCGGCACGCCGAACGATTCCGCGAGCTCGGCCGACATCGCCTCCTGGATGCTGATGCCCATGTAGCTGCGGACCACGTGGCCGTGGGTCGCGAGCTGCGGCCCGACGTCCTTGAGCTGCTCGACCGGGATGGCGAAGCCGATCCCCTGGCCCGACGGATTCACCGCCGCGTTGATGCCGATGACCGCCCCCTTCGCGTCGAGGAGCGGGCCGCCGGAGTTGCCGGGATTGATCGCCGCGTCGGTCTGGATGAAGTCGTAGTAGCCGGGCCTACCGGTCGGATTCACGTCGCGGCGGCCCTTGAACGAGACGATGCCGGTGGTGACCGACCGCGACAGGCCAAACGGGTTGCCGATCGCGACCACCCACTCGCCGACCTCGAGGCGATCGCTCTCGCCGAGCGGCAGCACCGGGAACGGCGCGCTGCCGTCGATTTTCAAAAGCGCGAGGTCGGTCGCGTCGTCCTGCCCGACCAGCGTCGCGCGGTAGACGCGCTCGTCCTCGCCGACCTGGACGGTGATGTCGGTTGCGCCTTCGATGACGTGCCCGTTGGTCGCGATCAGCCCGTCGCTGCGGATGAAGAAACCGGTCCCGATGCCGCGCACCGGCGTCTCGCTGCCGCCCCCTCCGCCGCCCGAGCCGTACATCCGCTCGAGAAAATCGTGAAACGGGTCGTTGTCGCCGCCGCGCGCCGTCGTCGCGACGATGCCGACCACGGCGGGCATCGAGGCGTGAACCAACGTCGCGATCGATGCGGGCGGCGCGGTCGGGCGCTCCGGGGCCTTGGGCGCGTCGGTCCAGAGGCGGGCGGGTGCGGCGGCAGCGAGGAGAATCGCGAGCGGCAGCGTCATGCCGCCGAACGTGGGGACGCTCGCCCGCTTCCGCAACGAGCGGTGTTCAGTTCAGTGCAGGCCGGCGACGAGCTGCTGCGCGGCGTCGTTGGCCGCCCGAGGCGGCTTCCTGCCGTCGAGCAGCACCCGAAATTCGTACTCAATCTGCGGCTTTGCCGGCGTCGAGCAGCGAACGTCGACGTCTCCCATCAACTGGCTGACGACGTTGCCGACGCACAGCGGGTCCCCCTCGCCGCGCTTCGAAATCGCGTCGAAAACGGACTCCCTGCCGGCCGGTTTCCACGACATCGCCGCGGTGATCCCTTTCTTCGCGTCGGTATCGTCGAACCGCCGCTGCAGCAAGGTCAGCGCGAACGCGAGGACGGCCACCATGACGATGGCGATGGGCCATTTGTCGCGGGGGATACCGAGCACCGGCGGTGTTTAACACGGCCCCCGGGGAGGGAACCGAAGGAACGGAACGGAACGGAACGTTCAGGGATCAGGGTGATGGGTATCGATCAGGGCAAGGGCCAAGAGGTCCCTCAACCCGAAACCCCCAAGCCTCGACCCGCAACCCATCACCTTGAACGTTCCGTTCCGTTCCGTTCCTTAAGTTCCCTTGCCGCCTAATGACGGATGAGTCCGTCGAGCGCGTCCTTGTCCGACGGCGACAACTTCTCCTTCGGCGGCTGCGCCACGATCCCTTCGCGGCTCACCCTCCGCGCCGCCGCCTTCCGCGCCGGCCCCTTCCCCGTCGCCGGCTGCACGCCTGCGACCCAGTCCCATGCGAGCCGCAACCCGTGCGCCGTCGACCGCGCGACCGCTTTCGGGATCCCCCGCTCCTGCGCTCGCTGCCACATCGTCCGGCCGGCGATCGGCGCCAACAGCCCCGCGCCCAGGCCGCAGAAGAGCAGGAAGCAGAACAGCGTCTTCACCCGGCCGACGCTGCCACGGTCGCCGCGCGGAGGCCATTTTTCGTCATCGGCGAGACGCGCTTGACGCAGCGTCGTCCCGCCCGCATCGTAGCCGGCCGGCAATGGCGGAGCAGCGCAGCGACATCTGGATCTGGGCCTTGGTGATCGCCGCCACCAGCAGCGTGGTCGCGCTCGCTGTCATGCAGGGCCATCGCCCCGAATCCCGCCTCACCGGCAAGCCCGCGCCGCAGGTCGCCCTGCCTTTGCTCGGCGGCGGCAAGTCCGCGATTCAACACGGAAAAGTCACGATGGTCGACTTCTGGGCCACGTGGTGCGCGCCCTGCCGCGCATCGATGCCGCGGATCCAGAAGGTGTGGCAGGAGTACGCCAGAGCCGGGGTTGACCTCTTCTCGGTCGACACCGACGATCCCTCGCCCGACCGCGACGCGCAGGTGTCCGAGTTCCTGATGCAGAACCGGTTGACGTTCCCGGTCGTCCTCGACGACGGCAGCGCCGAACAGGCGTTCTCGGTCGTCAGCCTGCCGACGATGGTGCTGCTCGACAAGGAAGGAAAGATCGTCTGGAGCCACGTCGGCGCGCTCAACGCCAGCCGCGAGGGCGACCTGCGCGCCGCGCTGAACCACGCGTTAGCCCGGTAGCGCCGGGATGCCCATCGAGTGGTAGCCCTTGTCGACGTAGACGGTCGCGCCGGTGATCCCGCTCGCCAGCGGGCTGCAGAGGAACGCGGCGACGTTGCCGACTTCTTCCGCAGCCAATTCCTGGGCCAGCGGCGAGTGCTCCTTGTAGTACGCGACCATCTTCTCGATCAGGCCGATCGCGCTCGCCGCCCGCGACGCGAGCGGTCCCGCCGAGATCGTGTTCACCCGGATTCCGAGCTTTCGCCCGGCCTCGTACGCGAGCAGGCGGGTGTCGCTCTCGAGCGCCGCTTTCGCCGACGACATGCCGCCGCCATATCCCGGCACCACCCGCTCGCTGGCCATGTAAGTGAGCGAAATCGCTGACGATCCAGGCCGCATCAGGGGGCCGAGCCGCTGCAGCAGGCTGACCAGCGAGTACGCGCTGACGCTGACCGCCGCCAGATAACCGCTGCGCGAGGTCTCGAGCAGCGGCTTCTTCACTTCCGGCCCGTTGGCGAGCGAGTGGACGACGACGTCGATCGCCTTGTCGCCGAAATCCTTCCGGATCGAATCGGCCATGCCCTGGACCGAGAAGTCGCCGCGCTCGGTGTAGCGCTTGTTGTTGCGGATCTCCTCGGGGACGTCGGCCATCGTGTCGAACGCCGCGTCGAGCGGGTAGATCTTCTCGAACTCGAGCATCCGCCCGTCGGACAGCTTGCGCGACTCGTCGATCTTGCCCCGCCGGAGGAGCGTCTCGAAGATGTTCATCGCCGGCGGCCAGGTGCCGAGCACGATGCTCGCGTCGGCCTCCGCGAGCGCCTTGGCGATGGCGAATCCGAATCCCGCGTCGTCGGCAACGCCGGCGACGAGCGCGCGCTTCCCTTTCAAATCGATGGCGAGCATGGCGGCGGACTCTACCTGAAATCGGCGAGCCGCAAGTCGTATCGCCGCACCCAACGATGAATTTGCATCCTCGCCTTGCCCATCACCCGCGCGACCGCGGCGACGTTGCCGTGGTGCTCGCGCAGCAGGCCGATCAGCTCGTCGCGATTGCGCGCGTCCTCGGGCGAAAGCGGCGGCGGCGGCGCGGCCGGCGCGGCGGCGACCAGGTCGCGCAGCTCGGGCGCCTTCTCGAATGCCGGGTCAGCGCCTCCGCGCCGCACCGACGGCGGCAGGTGCTGCACGTCGATCGGCTCGCCGCCGGCCAGCACCATCGCCGACTCCAGGCACTTTTCCAGCTCGCGGATGTTCATCGGCCAGCGATGGTGGAGCAGGGCGCGCGCCGCCTCGCAGGTGAACGAGATTTTCTCCGCGCCGTCTCTGGCGTGCTTCTTCACCAGCGACGCGATGAGCAGGCCGAGATCCTCGCGCCGCCAGCGGAGCGGAGGCAGCTTGATCGTGAAACCGGAGATTCGCGCCAGCAGGTCGGCACGGAATTTTCCTGTACTTACGGCCGCTTCGAGATCGGCGTGGGTCGCGGCCACCACCCGCACGTCGACGTTCACCGGCTCGCTCGACCCGACCGGCGTCACCTGGTTCTCCGCCAGCACGCGCAGGAGCGCCGCCTGCGACTGCAGCGGCAGCTCGGCGATCTCGTCGAGAAAGAGCGTCCCGCCGTCGGCGCTGCGCACGTGCCCGGGCCGATTCTCGACCGCGCCGGTGAACGCGCCCTTCTTGTTGCCGAACAGCTCGGCGTAGAGCAGGTCGGGCGCGATCCCGCCGCAGTTGACCGCCACGAACGCGCCGCGGCGCCGGGAGAGCTGGTGCAGCCCGCGCGCCACCAGCTCCTTGCCGGTGCCCGTTTCGCCGCCGATCACCACCGCGACCGGCGAACGGGCGATGGCCGGAATCCGCGCCAGCTCGGCCGCCAGCGGCTGGACCATCGTCGCCAGGCCGGGAGCGGGCGGATCGAGCGCGCCGGCGTCGAGATCCGGCTCGCCGTCCTGCGGCACCGAGGCGCGGAAGACGAGCTCGGTGTGGCCCATCTCGATCGCGTCGTAGTCGGCGAGCGTCCGCTCGCGTTCCTGCACGCCGTCGACGAAGGTCCCATTTGTAGAGCCCAGGTCTTCGATGACGAATTGATCTCCCTGGCGCCGCAGACGTGCGTGCGTTCCCGACATCGTCGGATCGGGGATGCCGAGCTCGAGCTTGCGCCCGTCCCGGAGCGCGCTGCGCTCGCCGGCGCGCAGGAACACGACCTCGTCCACGCCCGCCAGCGAATGCCGCGCGGGCGGCCGGAGCGGATTCGCGCAGTCGAGCACCTCGAACAGCTGCGGGAACGACGGCGCCGCTCCGATGCGCCTGCGGGCGATCGCCGGCGTCGGGCCCGTCATTCTTTCTCCAGCCGAAGGGCCTGCTGGGCGACCTCCGCGTCCTGCTTGAGGCGCCGCAGGACGACGCTTTCCGTACCTTCACGCACCTCGGCGGCAGCCAGCGCGTCGTCGAGCGCGGTCGCGATCTCGAGCAGGCGGCTGGTGAGCAGATCCATCTGGTGCAGCGCCGGCCCCGAGTCCGGCGCGGTCTCCGCGGTCGCCTTGCGGGCGAGGCCGGTCGCGTCGCCGGCGGCCCGGACCAGCTCGTCGACCGCCTGCCGGTGCGATTCGGGAAGCTCGTCCTTACCGCGCCGCAGCCGCTCCGCGCGCCGGGCGATGCCGTCGGCGAGGCGGGCCATGCTCGAATCCTGCCCCGGGAGGCCGACCAGGGGCGCCTTGCTCGGCGGCGGCCGCAGTCCCCAGGAGAGCACGTAACCGGCGGCCGCACCCGCCGGAATCCAGAGCGGATTCGCGTCGAAGACCAGCGCGACCAGCCACGCCGCGATCGTGCAGACGGCGGCCAGGAGCCATCCGCCGTAGCGGGAGAGGAACTCTTCCGATCGCGGCCGCAGGGAGACCGGCCGGACCGTCGCCGGCAGGCCGTGCTCGGCGCAGACCGCAGCCGCGGCTTCCGCCGTCCGCCGCGACGCCGCGCTGACCAGCACAGCCTGTCCAGCCCCGAGCAGCCGCCACCGCCACTGCGGCGTCGCCTCGGCGCCGAGACGATCGAGCACCCTCACGATCGGCGGCCGCGCCTGCACCAGCTCCTGCGGCCGGACGACGTTGTGGACCAGCACGTCGTACTCGCCCGCGGTCATCGGCGGCGGCGTCGCCGGCGGCTTCGGCACGCTCTCCCCGGTCAGCGCGCGCAGCATCTGCGACGCGTCGAGAAAGCGCTGCTCGGGGTCGGGATCGAGCGCGCGCCGGAGGATCGCGGCGTCCTCCTCGCGGATCCGCGCGTCGAGCTGCGGCGCCTCGCGCTGCAGGCGGGTGACGTCGTAGGGATCCGAGCTCGCGAACGGCCGCTTTCCGGCGAGCATCTCGAAGTACGTCGCGCCGAGAGCGTAGAGATCGGCGCGTCCATCGGCCCGCTGGCCCGCGAACAGCTCGGGAGCGATGTACCCCGGGGTCCCGAGGATCGCGGTCTTCGACGTCAGCCGGGTCTGCCCGGCGACGCGCGCGAGGCCGAAGTCGAGCAATTTCACTGCCCGTGAAGAGGTGACGAAGACGTTCTGCGGCTTGAGATCGCGATGGACCACGCCCGCCCGGTGCGCGGCCTGGAGCGCGGCGCAGATCTCGCGCGCGATTCGCCGCGCTTCCTCGGGGGCCATCGGACCCTCCTGCAGCAGGACCTCGTACAGCGTCCGGCCCTGCAGCAGCTCCATGCTGAACAGCGGGCGCCCTTCATGCTCATGCAAGTCGAAAACACGAACGATTCCGGGATGATCGAGCGCGCGGGTGACCGCCATCTCGCGGCGGAACCGCTCGGCGAGATCGCGATCCTCGGCGAGGTGGGCGTGGAGGATCTTGATCGCGACGTCGCCGCGGCTGACCCGGTCGTGGGCGGCGAAGACCTCGGCGAGGCCGCCCGCGCCGATGCGGCGGCGCAGCTCGAAGCGCCCGGCGAGGACGTCCCCCGGCCCCATCGGTCCAGAGTACGCCGCGCGGTTGGGCGGTGGAAGGGCTCCCTCAGGGCGAGCTGAGCTCGACACGCGGGAACGACCCCGCGAAGAACGCGACGGCCACCGCCCCGATCGGGGTGCCGTCGGCGAGTCGCACCTGCACCAGCCGGGAGCCGGCGCGGTCGGAACCGAAGGTGGCCTGGGCGAGGCCGTCGCCATCGGTGACGCCGCAGTCCTCGGCGCCGAACGACAGGCGTTGCCCGGAGATCGGCCGGCCGTCGGCATCGCGAAGCAGCACGCGGACGCGCACGCGCTCGAAACCGCCGATCCGCGCTTCGCACGGGGCGCAGCTGACCACGCTGCGCTCGGTTGCGGGGGTCGTCTCGCGACAGGCGAGCAGCATGCAGATGGCGATGGCTTTCATGCCCTCGCTGCAGGAGCACGCCCCGTGCCGGCGCTCGCTACCTCTGGAGGACCCCGTTGCACCGTAACGGCGTCACCGGTTGCGCAACCGCTCGCGCCCGGTGACGCAGAGAGAAATTCCGAGGCGTTGCGCGTGGCACGCGAGGTGCTGTGGCCCCTTTCGACAAACGCGAAAGGAGGCACGATGGTCATCGAGGAGCTCGACCCCGCGGACGCGGCGGAGTGGGACGCGTACGTCGCCCGCAGCCCCGGAGCGAACTGCTACCACCTGCACGGCTGGCGCGCCGTCGGCGAGCGCGGCTACGGCCTGCGCGCGCCGTTCCTCGCGGCGCGGTCGCGTCCGCGGGGCGAGCTTCTCGGCGTGCTTCCGCTGTTCTTCATTCCCGGCGGGTACGCCACCACCGGTCTGTTCGGCGCGTACGGCCGCGTGCTCGCCCCCGACGCCGGCGTCGGCAGCGCCCTGGTCGAGGAGGCCTGTGCGCGAGCCGAGCGCGCGGGACTCGCTTCGGTCCGGATCAAGGCGCTCGGGCCGGAGCCCAGCGCGCCCGGCTTTCTTCCGCTCGATCGCTGGGTGATCGCGCGGTTGCCGCTCGCCGAATCGCCGCAGGCGGCATGGGGCGGCTTGCGAGGAAAGGTCCGCAACTGCGTCCGCAAGGCGCAGCGCTTCGGGTTCGAGGTCCGCACGGGGCCGGACGAAATCGCCGGCTTCTACGACGTGCTCGCGGAGAACATGCACCGCAAGGGCAGCCCGATCTACGGGCTCGACTGGATGCGGACGCTCGTCGCGTCGCTCGGCGCGGAGGTGATCACGCTGCGGCTCGACGGCCGAACCGTCTCGGGCGCGATCACCCTGACCTTCAACGGCGTGATCACGGTGCCGTTCGCGTCGTCGAGGCCGGCGACGTTCCACATGAATCCGAACAACCTCCTGTACTGGGAGATCATCTCACGCGCCTGCAGCGCGGGGCTGCACACGCTCGACTTCGGGCGATCGCTGCGCGACTCGTCGCCGCTCGCGTTCAAGCTCGGCTGGGGCGCGGAGATGACGCCGCAGCCGCTCCTGGTGCGGGCGCTGCGCGGGAAGCCGCCGGCGATGAACGTCGAGTCCCCGATGGTGCGGGCGATGGTCGCGCTCTGGCAGCGGCTGCCGCGGGGACTCGCCGACGCGCTCGGGCCTTCGGTCTGCCGCCGGTGGCTGGCATGAGCGAGGCTGCCCCCCTGGGTGAACGTTGTTCACCGGCGCTCTCGGAACAAGTGAACAACGTTCACCGGCGGTGGATCACTCGGCTTTTCGGGTGGCTCATCGTCGCCGGCCTGGTCTGGCTGGCGGCGCGGCGGATCGATTTCGGCACGCTCGCGGCGGCCTTGCGAGGCGCGCGGTTCGCGCCGCTGGCCCTCGCGGTCCTGTGCAACGTCATCGCCAACACCCTCGCCCGTGTGCGCCGGTGGCAGGCGCTGTTGCGGCCGCTGCCGAACGCGCAGCCGGCGAGCTTCTTCGATCTCGCGCGCCTGCTTCTCGCCGGGTACGCGTTCAGCAACCTCCTGCCGGCGCGCGCCGGCGAGGCGGTGCGGGTCGTCGAGCTGCGCCGGCGCCGCGGGTATCCAGCGTCGGGTCTCGTCGCCGTGCAGCTGGCCGAGAAAGCGATCGAGACCCTCAGCCTCGGCCTCGTCTGCGGGATCCTCTCCTTGACCGCCGGGCCGGGCAGGGCGCCGCTCGCGCTCGGCGGCGCGCTCGCCGTCTGCGGTCTCGTCCTGCTGCTCGCGCTGCCGCGGCGTGTTCCCGCGGTCGCGACCGGTTTTCTCGGCGGATTGCGCGCCGTCCACGCGCGCCGGTCGTGGGTGCGAAGCTTGTGCTGGTCGCTGCTCTCCGACACGACGGATTTGGTGTTGGTCGCCCTCTGCCTGCGCGCGTTCGGCATCGAGGTGCCGCCGTCGGCGTGGGCGCTGGTGCTCTTCTCGGTGAACCTGGCGATCCTCCTGCCTTCGACGCCCGGACAAGTCGGCGTCCTCGAAGCCGGCGGCGTCGTCGCGCTGACGATGGCCGGCGTGCCGCCCGCGCCGGCGCTAGCGTTCGCGCTCGCCTACCACGCGGTGCACCTCGTGCCGACGACGCTGCTCGGAGTCGCCGGCCTGTGCCTGCCGTGGAGGCGATCTTGAATTGGGCGGACATCGCCATTCGACGCTGCGGTGCGGTGCTCCTCGGCGCGGGCATGTCGGCGGTGCTCGCCTCCGCGCTCGCAGCAACGTTGAAAGTCCGCACCGATTTCGCCCGCCTCCTGCCTGCCGACGCGCCGTCGGTCGTCGCGCTCCACGCGCTCGCGGCGCGAATGCCGTCGACCGCGGTCGTCGAGGTCGGGATCGCGTCGGACGATTCCCGCGCGACCGAGAATTTCGCCGGCGCGCTCGCGGACGGGCTGCGCCATTCGCTCCCACCGTCGCTGATGCGCGAGGTCGATGCCGACGACGCCCCGATTCGCCAATTCTTTCAACAACATCCGTGGCTGGTCCTGTCCGCGGCCGAGCTCCGCGAGGCGAAGGCGAAAGGCGCCAACCCGCTCTACGTCGATCTCGAGAGCGACGACCCGCCCTCCGGCTACGTCGGAGAGGACGGCCGGCTGCGGATGCTGCTCGTCCGGGCGCCGTTCGGCGATTCCGAACCGGAAAAAGGCAAGGAGCTGCTCGACGCCATCCGCGCGACCGTCGACCGGCTACAGCCGCCGCGGGGAGTCTCGGTCGGATACGCCGGCGACGCCGTCACCGCCGCGCTGGAGCACGACCTCGTCCTGCGCGACGTCGGCATCACCGCGGTCCTCTGCCTGCTGCTCGTGTTCGGCGTCCTGCGCCTGTTCTTCCGTTCGAGCCGCGCGGTCCTGGCGCTCGCCGGCGGGCTCGCCGTCGGGTTCGCCTGGACGTTCGCCTTCGCGCGGCTGGCGATCGGCGAGCTGAACTCGGCCACCGCGTTTCTCGGCCCGATGGTCGCCGGCAACGGCATCAACGCCGGCATCATCCTTCTCTCGCGCTATCTCGAACAGCGACGCGGCGGCGACCCGCACGCCCAAGCCCTCGATATCGCGGTGAAATCCACGCTGCGGCCGACGCTGCTCGCCTCCGCCTGCGCGGCCGCCGCCGACCTCTCGCTGCTGATGACCCGCTTTCGCGCCTTCAGCGAGTTCGGCGCGATCGCGGCCGCCGGCATGGCGCTGTGCTGGGTCGCGACGTACCTGGTCCTGCCGCCACTTCTGACTGTCCTCGATCTCCCGGTCCGCGGCCGCGAGCCTCGGACCTCGCGGCCGCCGCCACTGCTGTTCGCGGCCGCCGGCGCGATCGCGACCGTCGCGATCGCGGTTTTCGGCCTCCGCGCGCTGCCGTTGAAATTCCAGGACGACCTCCGCTCGCTGCGGAGCCGCTCGTTGCCTCAGAGCGAGGCCGGCGCCTGGAGCCGGCGGCTCGACGCTTCGTTCGGCCGCAACCAGGCGGGCGGGTTCTTCATCGGCACGCAGTCGCCGCGGGAGGTCCAGCTCGCGCTCGACGAGCTGCGGCGCTCCCGCAGCGGCATCTTCGGAAAGATCGACGCGCTGCCGAACCTGCTGCCTTCGCCGGCCGAGCAGCGCGCGCGCATGGAGGCGGCCGGCATCCACCGGCAGCCGGTGACGTTCGCCGATCTGCCCGAGCCCGTCCGCCGCGCATTCACCGAGAAGGACGGGCGCGCCGGCTTGATCCTCGTCGCCCATCCCGGCCCGGCCTTCGACGGCTGGAGCGTCCGCGGCATCCGCCGGGCGGTCGGGGAGCTGCGCGGCCTCGATCTGCCGCCCGACGTCCAGATCAGCGGCCCCGAGGTGATCTTCGCCGACATGATGCGCGAGGTGGAGACCGCGCTGCCGAGGGCCGGGATGCTTTCCGCCGGGCTCGTCTGCGGGCTCCTGATCGTCATGTTCGGCGCGACGATCGAAGGCGCCGCCGGCCTCCTCTCGGTCGCTGCCGGCCTCCTCGGCATGATCGCGGCGCTGCACGCGCTCGGCGTCCGGCTCGATTTCCTCAGCGCGCTCGCGGTCCCGATCACCATCGGCATCGCCGGCGACTACCCGCTCAACGTGCTCGGCCGCATCCGCCACGGCTGGACCGGCTTCCGCCAGACCGGCGCCGCGGTCGTGCTCTGCTCCGCCACGACCGCGATCGGCTACGCGGTCCTGCTGGCCTCGGACACCGGCGCCATCCGCTCGTTCGGCCTCGCCGCCCTCCTCGGCGAGGCCAGCTGTCTCTTTTGCGCTCTGATCGTCGCCCCCGCGCTCGCCCGCCTGATGCGGCGGCGGTAGCATCGCCGGATGCGCCGCGCGATCCTTCTCGCCGCTCTCGCGTGCGCGCACGCCGAGCCGCAGCGCTCGGGATTGACGAAGGAAAACGCAGTCGAAGTGTGCCTGCCGCCGGGTGAAAAGGCCTTTCTCGACCAGTGGCGGTGTCCGGGCGGCTCAAAGCCGCAGCACCACCGCCTCGGCAGCATCGGCACGCGGATGCAGCCGGTCGATCCCAACGACCCGCGCATCCTCCTGCAGATGGATCCAGAGCGTCCGCTCGAGCGGGGCGAGCCCGATTTCCACATCGTCGACGCGGTCGAAATGCGCTGTGCGGGCGCGACTTACACGGTGTTCATCGACATGTATCACTGCGGCTAGGCTATTCAGTTCTCCACTGCCCGATCGGCGCGGGCGGCGGCGGGATATCCTCGTCGCGCGTCCGCCCGAGGTTCAGGTTCTCCGCCGCGGTGCCGATCAGTTTCACCAGCTCGTGGTCGCGCCAGCCTTTGTTCGCTTCGCCGTGGAGGAACTCGATCGCGCTGGCCCGCGTCCGCGCCCGATGGTACGGGCGGTCGGTGGTGATCGCGTCGTAGATGTCGGCGAGCTGCAGGATCTGCGCGGGCACCGGGAACGCGCTGCCCTTGATCCCGTCGGGGTAGCCGGTGCCGTCGAGCTTCTCGTGGTGCCAGCGGATGATCGGCAGCAGCGAGCGCAGGCTTTTCAACGGCTCGCAGATCCGCTCGCCGATGATCGGATGCTTGTTCATCACGATCCGCTCTTTCTGCGTGAGCAGGCCGGCCTTGTTGATGATCTCGTTGGGGATTCCGATCTTGCCGATGTCGTGAAGGACCCCACCCTGGCGCAGCGCCTCGCGCGTTTCCTCGTCCAGGCTGGCGAGGCGTCCGGCCTCGACCGCCAGGGCGCCCACCCGTTCGGTGTGGCCCTCGGTGTAGGCATCCTTCGCTTCGACCGCGTTGGCGAGCGCGAAGATCACCTGCGAAGTGTCCTCGAGCCGTTCGGTGGCGAGGCGGGCGCGCAGGGCGGCGCGCATCTTTGCCTGGAGCTCCGCGGCCGGCGGCGGGTAGGAAAGGACGTGGTCGGCGCCCGCGTCGAGCGCCGCGATGAGCGCTTCCTGACCGGAGTCCGCGCAGGCGAGGATCGGCAAAAGGCGAGTCGCTGCGGCACCTTTGATGCGGCCGCAGATGGCGACGCCCGCGGGAGACGAGCTGCGCAGGTCGATGCAGGCGAGATACGGCTTGGAGGCGAGCAGGGCGTCGGCGGCGGCGTTGACCGACTCCACTTCGACGACACTGTACCGCCCGTCGAGCGCGGCGTTGACCGCTGTGCGGAATTCCAGATCGCCGGCCAGCAGCACTGAAATTTCCATCGCCGTCCGAGCCTAGCACGGTGGGCGCGGCCGTACGATCATCGACCGGTGTCCCACTGGACGGCAAGCTGCGCGCGATCTCGCCCGGCGGTAAGGAAAAGTGGGCGATCAAAACGACACGTCAGCCCAAAAAGTGCCGACGCCGACTTCGGCGGCTGATCGGCAATGTACTCGACGGATCAGCCCGAAGGGCGGCGGCTCTTCTAGCTGCCGGCTTCAGCCGGCAGCTCCTGGAAAGCGTCAACTCCCCAGACCCACCCAGCTGGTGCCATCCGGGTAGATCTCTTTTTTCCAGATCGGCGCCTCTTTCTTGAGGAATTCGATCGCGTAGCGGCAGGCTTCGAACGCGTCGGCGCGGTGTGGCGCTGCCGCGGCGATGACGACCGAGAGCGCGCCGGGGTCGAGCGAGCCCGTCCGGTGATGGATGACGACGCGCGCGCCCCAGCGCTCGCGGGCCTCGGCGCAGATGCGATCGAGGACGCGCACCGCCATCTCCGGATACGCCTCGTATTCGAGACGGACGACGGCTTTTCCGTGGTTGCTCGATCGGACCGTGCCGACGAACGAGACCACCGCGCCGCAGTCGGTGCCGCCGACCTCCCGCAACGGCGCCTCGGCGTCGAGCGGCTCCGGGCCGATGCGGTTCACCGAATGCCTCCGGAAACCGGAGGAATCAATGCCACTTCCGACCCGTCGCGCAGCTTCCGATCGGGCTGCGCGAAGTCCTGATCGACCGCAATTCGCAGCTTCGTCGCGACCGCCTGCAGCGCGGGGTGCCGCTCGCACGCCAGCGCGAGCGCCTGCGCGGCGGTCGCGCCCTCGGCGAGCTCGATCGTCTCGGTCGAGACGCCGGCCCGCTCGCGCGCCGCCGCAAAGTACAACATCGTCACCCGCATCGAGCCCCATGGTAACGCGACTCCCTGCTAATGTGCGCGCCCCTATGGCCCACAACCTCACCGTCGACGAGCTGCTCGCGCTCCTCAAGGACGAGTCGCTCAAACCCGACAGCATCGCCGAGGAGATGGAGTGCGCCGGCGTCCCGCGGCCGCAGCCCGCGCAGGTCCAGGCCGCGCGCGACGCGCTGGTGAAGCTCGACGATGCGGGCGGGATCGCGGCGCTGCCGGAAATGCTCGCGCTGGCGCTGGTCCACGCCGCCGGCCGCGAGAAGAAGAGCGATCTGTTGCTCCAGCTCGCGCTGCGCCCGGAGAAGACGCTCGCCAAGGAGTCGAAGCGCGAGCTGCAGAAGCTGAAGCAGAAGGGCGTGGCGGTGCAGGAGATCCGGCCGCAGGGCGAGGCGGTGCTGAAGCCGCTGCCGGAGGCCGAGGCGCCCCCGTGCTACGCGAGCTCGATCGACGCCTACGGCGAGCGGGCGGTCTGGTGGGCGCGGCCGGCGCGCCAGGGCGTCGAGGTGGTGCAGGTCGTGATCTCGG
Organism: Myxococcales bacterium; assembly: GCA_020201435.1. Lineage (GTDB taxonomy): Bacteria > Myxococcota > Myxococcia > Myxococcales > 40CM-4-68-19 > 40CM-4-68-19. The sequence goes on along the minus strand of JAIVGS010000027.1, from coordinate 1,751 downwards.
ACGTGAAGGGCATCCTCGCCGCCGACGCGCTCGGCCTCTCCCGGCGGTCGTACCGCGAGTTCGTCAAGCGGCTGCCGCGCACCAACGTGGTCACCACCGCCGAGATCCCGAAGGACCACGCCCGCCAGCTGATCGCCGAGGCCGAATCGGCCGGCGTGCGGAACGGATTCGCGCCGCCCGAGAGCTACGCGCAGGCGCTGCGGATGCTCGGCCCTGCGCCGGAGACGCCGCCGCCCTCGCCGGGGCTCGCCCTCGAGCTCGGCGACGACGCGCTCGCCCACCAGCTCGCTGGCGCGGCGCTGTTCGACGATCCGCTCTTCGTCTCCTGGATCCCGGAGGAGGACGCGCTGCGCTCGTTCGCCCTCAAGGTCGACGAGATCGGCGTCAGCCAGCTCTACATCGACGCGGCGCAGCGGCGGCAGGCGTTCGAACGGGCCGCGGAAGAAGCCGCGCTCGCTTACTTCACGCCACCACGACGGTCGTTGTACGCAAGGCGGCTGGTCGAGATGGCGCACGTGCTCGCCGGCGCCGGCCGCATCGACGCGGCGAAGACGGCGCTCGCCGTCTCGCGAGTGCTGCCCGACGAAGCGACGAATCCATTCTGCCGCGCTCTCTTCAGCCACGCGCTGCAGGACCGGCTGGAGAAAGAGAAGCCTCCGCCCGAGCCGCGCGCGGGGTCGCTGATCACGCCATGAAGAACCCGATTCCCACGACCGACGCGGTCATCGCCGGACCCGACGGCCGGATCGTCCTCATCTACCGGAAGAACGAGCCGCACGGCTGGGCACTGCCCGGCGGCTTCGTCGACGCCGGCGAGGAGCTCTCGAAGGCCTGCCAGCGCGAGGCGCGCGAAGAGACCGGCCTCGACGTCGAGGTGGTGACGCAGCTCTTCACCTATTCCGATCCTCGCCGCGATCCCCGCAAGCACACCATCTCCACCGTCTACGCCTGCACGGGGCGCGGCGATCCCAAAGCAGCCGACGACGCCAAGGACGCGCGCTGGTTTGCCGAGACCGAAATCCCCTGGAAAGACATGGTCTTCGACCACGCAGAGATCGTGCGCGATTACTTCAAGTGGGCGAAGACCGGCGAACGCCGGAAATTATGACGTTGCGGGCCGCTGGCGTGGGGGGATGGGGGCTGGCTCCTCAGACATGCAGAAATCGCTTGGTGGTTCCTGGTGGGATCGCTTCGGATCGCGATTTCTGAACTCGTCGCCGAGCCCCCATCCCCCCACGCCAGCTGTCGCGCGCGACTTTCAGCGACGCTGCCTTCAGGCCGCGCGTTACTTTTGGCGTGAAACGCGCGGAGTGATGCTGCGTTCGGTGCGAGGCGCGCGCGAGAGCTGCCGGCGGACGTTGGGGGTCACGCGACGAGTTCAGAAATCGCGAGCCACTGCGATCAGGGCATGAACCACAAGCGATTTCTGCATGTCTGAGGAGCGGACCCCCAACGTCCGCCGGCAGCGGGTGCTGCCGGCGTCAGGTGGTGGTTATTTCGACGGCTCCGAGATCGGCGGGGGCACGGTCAGGTTTTCCGGCCTCGCCATCGTGCGCGCGCTCGCGTCGGCCTGGGCCCAGCGGTTGTAGAGCGAGACCGCCTTGGAGCGCTGCTCGGCGGCGGACTTCTGGGCGTTGGCTTCGTTCGAGCGGGCTTCGGCCACCTGCTTGTCGAGGTCGCCGACGTTGACGGCTTCGGCCTGCGGGGCGTTGGCCGACCGCATCGCGCGGTACTTGGCCTGCTCGGTCACC